>CAIJZZ010000030.1 GCA_903825255.1 uncultured bacterium | reverse complement strand
TTAAGAATTTTTCTTTTAATTTTAATAATTATAGGTATTTTTGCCTTAATAACTCAAAAGTTTTGGGTTCCAAAATTAGTTGATAAAATATTATCTACAGAAAACACAAAGACCGTAATACTACCAGAAATTCAACCAAACATTACTTTAACCGATGGTCGACAATGCTACACCTATAGTCATGAAGCCACACTTAGTGAACCATATGATATAACAGAATTTATTGATATAACGATTGCTGGTACAAAAGTAACTGGCACTAAACAAGGTACTCAAAAAGGACCGGATATGACCAATGGCTATACTGGCACTATTTCTGGGACCTTAGAAAAAAATACTATTGCAGATATTTTTTCTTACACAGTTGAGGGCTCACGTGGCCAAGAAAAAGAAATTTATAAAACAGGAAAAACTGGTATAGAAAAATTACGTTATCCTTTAATCGAAGAAAAGGGAATTCTTATCCCAGATACATCAAAAGATTTTAATATTTTAGAATATGCTCGAGTCGGCTGTGAAGCGTCTAATTAATAAAATTTATTTAAATAAAAAAATCGTGGCCTTTGTATTTACAAAAGCCACGATTTTAAATTTAATTTCTTAAACTAAGCTTTATTCGTGGATAATCTGTCCATATATACCACGATTTTCTACCGTATTATCCCCAAAGGAATATACTGTTGTCCATGGTTCATCGAAATATCCTGGATCGTTATTTTCATTTATTTTTTCTCCAATCCCAGTTTTTAAAATTCTACTAAAACTTCCTGGATAATGTTTGTCGTGATGGTTTTTTTCCATATGTAAGAACAATTATTTGGTTAATAATTTTTATTTAATTATACATACAATCATCGAAAAATCAAGTTTCTAAAGGATTTTTTGATAAATTGTGTTATAATTCAAAAATGCTTTTAGAGAGAACTCGCAATTTTTATAAACGTTTTGAGA
This sequence comes from uncultured bacterium, assembly GCA_903825255.1. Taxonomy (GTDB): domain Bacteria; phylum Patescibacteriota; class Minisyncoccia; order Phycocordibacterales; family UBA9973; genus UBA9973. The sequence continues at coordinate 88,338 of CAIJZZ010000030.1, read as the reverse complement.
GACCAATTTCTTCTTTTTCCTTAATTTTAGGATTCGTTTTTGATGCATTCACCTTGAAACGTGTTGATACTCTTTGGGAAAATGCTTGGATATTAGGACATCTTTTAATAGTTGGCTTATTTATCATGTTAATTCACATTCAAGAGAAAGGCGAAGGGGATGAGAATAACCCAAGCAAGGCACATTTTTGGTATGTAAACATATTACAATTTTTCTTTGGAGGTATTTTGTCTACATATCTGGTTTTTTATTTCCGCAGTACTGATATTTTTGTTAATTGGCCATTTATTCTTCTTTTGATTCTAGCTTTTATAGCTAATGAAAAATTTAAACGTCATTATGTAAGATTTAGCTTTCAAATAAGCTTGTTTTTCCTTTCTATCTATTCCTTTGCTATTTTTTTAGTACCTGTAACCTTGCATAAAATTGGTCCTTTAGTATTTTTATTCTCTGGAATTATAAGTATAATCTTCATAACTCTTTTTATTTTTATTTTATTTTATTTTAAAAAAAGTGAGTTTATTGGTACTAAAAAAATGATTGTTTCTGCTATTATAGGAATTTCATTTATTATTAATTTTCTATATTTTACAAATTTAATTCCCCCTATTCCACTTTCTCTTAAAGATGCCGGTATTTTCTATACAGTAAAAAGAAATCCAGCCGGTAATTATAATGTTACTTATGAAGAATCTGGTTGGAAAAATTATTTTAAACTTTATCCAGACTTTAAAGAAGCACCTAATTCTTTAATTTATGCATATAGTGCTATTTTTTCTCCGACTGATTTAAATTTAACCATTATTCATGAATGGCAATATTATGATCAAAAACAAAAAAAATGGATAAGTGATTCCGAAATAAATTTGCCAGTCGTAGGTGGACGTGATCAAGGTTTTCGAACATATTCTTTGCGTTCAAATTTAAATCCTGGTAAATGGCGAGTAAATGTCAAAACACAATCAGGACAAATTATCGGACGTTTAAGATTTAATATAATATTGGTTAATACAGAACCAAATCTTACAACTGAAACAAAATTATAAAAACTAATTTAATTGATTTCTATATCTACATATGAGATTTGAGGAAATCTTTCTTTTATTTTTTTCTCAATTTTATCAATATGACTGCCGACCAATCGAGGAATTCGGTCGGTAGTCTTAAACATTAATTTTGCAAATTTTCTAAAATCATTTTTGATGATATCAAATTCTTCTTTGAGATCTCCCGCATCATAGATTTCTTCATAAAGAGGGGAACCATTCCATTCTACGGTGGTATATATTCTATATTTATTTATATCTACAGCCACAGATTTAAAATCTAAAATATTTTCTATGCAAGGATCTTCTAATAAAAATTCGATTATTTCTTCTGTGATTTTTTTATTTAATGATTTACCTATGATATATTGATGATTTTTTACAATAAGCAAAATTGCTAAAAAAGCTAAGATAAGTCCGACAATTATTCCACCAATTGAGTCATAAATATTATTACCTGTAAAATGCATTAAAAATTGAGCTCCTAGTGCGACGATAACACCGAGGACAGCCGCTCCATCTTCATAAACTACAGCTAGAGTCACGGGGTCTACATCATCAAAAGTTTTTAAAGAAAGTTTTCTTTTACCTCTTAATTCTTTTAAAGCTATTGATAAAGTAATACCTTCAACGACAAAAGCAATACATAAAATCAAAATAATATAATAATTAAAATCATGAATATTGTCAGCTGAATGGTGTATTAAAGAATCTACTGAATGGTACACTGTAACCCCCGCACCAATAAAAAGAATTCCACAGGCTGATATTAAAGACCAAAAAAATCTTTCAATACCATAGCCATAGCCGCGAGATTTATCCGCTGGTTTTCTTGATCTTTTTAAACCAATTAATAATAAAGATTGATTTAAGGTATCTGCAAAACTATGCACACTTTCAGCAAACATACTGGCTGAACTAGAAAAAACAGCGACTATTGTCTTTATAATCGTAACAAAAATATTACCAAAGAGTGCCACGACTACTGATCTGCTACCTTCTACTCTATGTGACATATTTACTATTATACTACATTATTGTTATAATTATTTTTATGAAGAAATTTTCAGTTATTTTGTTTGTAATATTATTTCTTTTACCTATATTAAAAACACAAGCTCAATCTTCTAATGCCGGTTTTGTGCCAGGCAATATTTGGTATTCTAAAGACCCATTCGAAGAAGGAGATAAAATAAATATTTATACTTTAGTCTTTAATCCAGATCAAAAAGAACTTTTAGGTACAGTTACATTTTTTGATAATACTACTTTCTTAGGCAAAAAAGATTTTTCTATTACAACTAAAGGTGTAAAAGATATATTCATCAGCTGGACTGTGACTGCTGGAGACCATGTTATTTTTGCTAAAATTGAAAATGCTCGATTTCTTATTTCAAAAGATACATATGAAGACGTATATTTAGCTCAAAATGAAACGGAAAAAAGCACCAGAACTGTATCAAAAAAAATCATTATACCTAAAACTGATTCAAAGACAGTTATCGATAATAGTCCTAATTTAATTCAAAAAATAACTGATACTGCTCAAAATTTAACACCAAATTATATTTCTACCCCAGTAAATAATACTGTCGGTGTCTTAGATAAATTAAGAGAGAATACCGGTAAAATAGCGGAAACTAATAAAACTGCGGTAAATAATGAAATAAAAAAAATCGATGCTGCAAAAAATACAAAAACAAATAATAATGCTTTTTTAAAACCTTTTAAATATGTAGAATTTTTCTTTTTTACTCTCGTTTCTTTTATTTTCAATAATAAAATCGTTTTCTATGGTATTTTAGCTTTAATTATTTTCTTAATTTTAAGATATATTTGGCGTAAAATTTTTTAATTTGCATAAAAAAATCCTGTTAATTTAATAACAGGATAGATATTTTACTGACCTAAAAAGGTTTTAAGCATCGCGCTTCTTGACGGATATTTTAATCGTCTGATCGCTTTTTCTCTTATTTGTCTGACTCTCTCTCGAGTCATATTAAATTTTTCCCCAATTTCCTCCAAAGTAATAGCAGTGTTATTATTTAAACCATAATACATTACTAAAACTTTTGCTTCTCTTTCTGAAAGAGTAGTTAGAACTCTTTTAATCTCTTTTTGAAGAGATTGATAAATGAGATTAGAATCAGTATTGAAACTTTGTTCAGCGGGGATTGTATCCTCCACTGTATCAGGGCTATCGCTACTTAATAGTGAAGACAAAGATACGCTTTTTTTAGAAATTCTTTGTATATCATTTATCTCACCTACTTTTACCTCAAGCGCTTCCGAAATTTCATAAGCACTTGGTTTTCTAGACAAAGATTGCTCTAATTTATTGGTTTCTTTTGTTATTTTATTCAAGGAGCCTACTTTATTTAAGGGTAATCTCACAATCCTTGAACTTTCTGCAATACCTTGTAGAATTGATTGACGTATCCACCAAACTGCATAGGATATGAATTTGAAACCTCTGGTTTCATCAAAACGTTGTGCCGCCTTGATAAGCCCAAGATTTCCTTCATTGATTAGGTCTGGTAGTGTTAAACCTTGATTTTGATACTGTTTTGCAACAGATACCACGAATCTTAGATTGGCTTTAGTTAGTTTATCCAAAGCCTCCTTGTCGCCTTGTTTAATTCTCTGAGCCAAAACAACCTCTTCTTCTGCAGTGATTAAATCGATTTTACCAATATCCTGAAGGTAATTGTCCAAACTAGCGATTTCTCTACTAGTAATTTTTTTTGTAATTTTTAATTGTCTCATTGTATATAAATTTAAAGTTATTATTAACTAAAATTATTTTTTAAATAACAAAATACGCACTATTTCTGTTTAATATACTAACATAAGAATGTTATTTTGTAAAGAACAAATTTAAAATAAAAGGTGTAAGATAAATTTATGGTAAAAAGAATTTTATTCACAATAATATTGTTATTTTCTATACTGTTTATGCCTTTTTGGATATCAATAATTTTAGCTTTAATCGGTATGGTAATTTTTTCTATTTTTTGGGAAGCAGTCATCATATTCCTTTTAACAGATCTGCTTTATGGAGTAAAAGAGGCTAGATTTTTCAATATATTTTTTATTTACTTTCTTGCTTCTATTTTAGTGTTAATTGCGCTAGAATTGATTAAGAAGAAATTAAAATTTTATGCAAATAATAAATAAATTCAAGTATTAAATGTTTAAAAAAATATTAAGAAAAAATAAAATAAAAAATGCCAACTTTTTTGTAGAAGCAGACGAGATTTTTTTGGATTCAAAAAATTTAGAAAATTTTGATACTCAACAATTCGAAGGCAGAATCGAAAAACCTATTTCCAAAAGAACAATTTTATTTTTAGGTATTTCTTTTTTATTCTTTATATTAACTTTTTCAGCCAGACTTGGATACTTGCAAATACAAAAAGGAGAAGCCTATTTTACAAAAAGTCAGAATAATACTCTTCAAAAACAAATAATTTTTGCTGATAGGGGAATAATCTATGATCGAAACAAAAAAGAACTTGTTTGGAATAAAAAAGGTGATATAGTAGACGGTTTTCCAATTCGTACTTATTTATTAAATGGTTTTTCACATGTACTAGGGTATATAAGTTATCCTAAACAAGATAAATCTGGAAATTATTGGCAAAGTGAATTTATAGGCAAAGATGGCCTAGAAAAACAATACAATGATCAATTAAAAGGTATAAATGGAATGAAGATTGTTGAGATTGATGCCCATAAAAAAATCCAATCTGAAAATACAACTAATATTCCAAAAAGAGGTACTGACTTAGTTACCACACTTGATTCCCGTATTCAAACACAATTATTTAATCAGATTAAAAAAATTTCCAACACTTATTCTTTTAAAGGTGGTGCTGGAATAATAATGGACGTAAATACTGGAGAAATAATAACTTCCGTAAGTTATCCTGAATATGATTCAAATATTTTATCTGACGGTAAAGATGCTACAACTATTAAAAATTATTTTAATGATAGTCGAAAAATATTTATGGACAGAACTCTATCTGGGCTTTATACTCCGGGTTCAATCGTCAAACCTTTCTTTGCCCTCGGTGCACTAAACGAAGGCGTGATTGATCCCACAAAAAAAATTCTATCCACTGGCTCAATTTCTATTCCTAATCCATATGATCCTACTAAAAAAACTGTTTTCAAAGACTGGCGAGTCAATGGCTGGGTAGATATGATTCAAGCAATCACTGTCTCTTGTGACGTTTATTTTTATGAAATCGGAGGAGGCTATCAAGATCAAAAAGGTTTGGGTATAGCAAATCTTGAAAAATATGCAAAACTTTTTGATATTGGTACAAAAACAGGTGTCGATCTACCAGATGAAGTAGCTGGTACTATACCAAGTCCAGAATGGAAAGAGAAAAATTTTCCAGGAGATCCATGGCGTATTGGAGATACTTACCACACTGCCATTGGCCAATATGGTTTTCAAGTGACGCCACTTCAAATGGTCCGAGCAGCTGGAGCACTTGCCAACTATGGTAAATTAGTAACTCCACATTTTATTTTAAATGATAAAGTGGCTGAAGCTAAAGTTTCGAATGTTAATTTAAGTAAAAATTATTTTGATATAATTCATCAAGGAATGCGAGGTAGTGTCACAAGTGGTACTTCTATTGCTATTAATGTTCCTTATGTGCAAATGGCCTCAAAAACTGGTACGGCTCAGCTCGGTGTGTCAAAAAATAAAGTTAACTCTTGGATTATGGGATTTTTTCCCTATCAAAATCCTAAATATTCTTTCATTATAATGATGGAGGCTGGCCCATCCACAAACGGAGTAGGTGCACCTTTTGTTATGCGACAATTGATAGATTGGATGTCGACAAATACGCCAGAATATTTTAAACAATAATTTTTATTTACTTTTATCTATTTGAGGTTTATAATAGAAAAATATGCGTAGAGCCAGAGTGATTTTAATACTTGGTATTTGGGTAGCAATATTACCATATTTAGGTTTTCCAGGTAATTGGAAAAGTGTTTTTTTTACTCTTTCCGGTCTAATCTTTATTTACTTAAGTTATGATATTTATAGAGCAATCAAAGCAAATAAAAAAAAGAGATTTGAAAATTTTTCTGAAAACAGTGATTTTGGAAATGATTTGAATAATAAATAATTATTACCATATAATAATGCAAAAATTTAAAAAAATAAAATTAATTGCTTTAGTCATATTTATTGTGGCTGCTTTTTTTATTTTTGGTATATATTTAGGAATTCACAATAGACCAGCCATAGATAAAATCACAAATATTACTAATAAAAATACTCCGACTGAAATATCAGCTGACTTTGAATCTTTTTGGAAGGTTTGGAATTTAATAAATGAAAAATACCCTGAAGCAAAAAAAATAACTGACCAAGATAGAGTAAATGGAGCTATTTCTGGACTCGTTGGTTCATTAAATGATCCATATAGCGTATTCTTTAATCCAGATGAGACCAAGATGTTTGAAGATGATATAGCTGGATCTTTTAGTGGAATTGGAGTAGAAGTCGGGATTAAAGATAAAATTCTAACAGTTATCGCTCCACTCAAAGATACACCTGGTTATAAGGCAGGTATAAAATCAGGTGATATAATTTTAAAAATTGATAAAACTCTTACTTCTAATTTAACCATTGATCAAGCAATAAAATTAATTAGGGGAGAGAAGGGAACAGTCGTCACACTTACTATTTTTAGAGATGGGGAAAAAGAGCCAAGAGAAATTAAAATTACAAGAGATATAATCAATACTCCCACTTTAGATACTGAACTTCGGAAAGATGGTGTTTTTGTTATAAAACTTTATAGTTTTTCTGCTAATTCAGCTGAACTTTTTCATCAAGCTGTCTTGAAATTCTCCCAATCTGGTAGTGATAAACTTCTTCTTGATTTACGTGGTAACCCTGGTGGATATTTAGATTCAGCTGTAAGTATGGCTAGTTGGTTCTTACCTGAAGGTAAACCTATTGTTTTAGAAGACTATGGTACAAATACTGCGCAAAAAATATACCGTAGTCAAGGTTATAACGTTTTTAACGACAAATTAAAGTTTGTTATTTTGATAGATAGTGGTTCAGCCTCTGCTTCCGAAATTCTAGCTGGAGCGATGCAAGATTATGGAAAAGCAAAATTAGTAGGTGATCAAAGTTATGGAAAAGGTTCAGTTCAAGAAGTAGTAAATGTCACTCCTGATACCGTATTGAAAATAACTATTGCAAAATGGTTAACTCCTAAAGGTACTTCTATCTCCCTCAAAGGTTTAACTCCTGATTATAAAGTTGAAATTTCCCAAAAAGATTTTGATGCAAAAAAAGATCCTCAATTAGACAAGGCTATTGAATTATTACTAAAATAAAATCTATGCAAGTAATTTTCTTAAAAGATGTGCCCCGAGTAGGTAAAAGACATGATGTGAAAGAAATCAATGATGGTTACGCGCGGAATTTTTTATTTCCACGAGGTTTGGCTAAATTAGCGAATACTCAAAACCTAGCAGAGCTCGAAAGAAGTCAAAAGGAAATCGTCGTCAAAAGGGAAGTACAAGAAGGACTTTTGATTAAAAATTTAGAAGAAATAAAAAATAAAATCATTACTGTAAAAGCTAAAGCCAATGACAAGGGGCATCTTTTTTCTGCCATTCATAAAAAAGAAATTATAGAATTAATGCAAAAAGAAAATAAAGTTGAACTCAGTGAGGAAGTCATTAAGCTTGATAAACCCATCAAAGAAACAGGGGAATTCGAAATCCCAATCGAAATTAAAAACAAAAAATCTTCCTTTAAACTTAAGATTGAAAAGCTTTAATAAATAAAAAATCCCCATAACGGGGATTTTTTATTTTAAAGTTTATTTAAATTACATTTACAACTTTTTTTACAAGAGTTTTTCCATTAAAGGAAACTTTACGTTTTGATGAAAATTTTACAGTACCATCCTTAAGAGCAAAAAGGGTATGATCTTTACCGACAGAAACATTCTTACCAGCCATGATCGGTGTACCTCTTTGACGAATAATGATTGAACCAGCTTGAGCTTTTTGACCATCAGCTAATTTCGTACCTAAATACTTTGGATTAGAGTCTCTTAAATTTTTCGCGGTTCCGCCAGCCTTTCTATGTGCCATATTGTTTTTATATTATATTAAATGTTAAAATCTATATATAAATTTAGATAAAGAGAGTATAAACAATTATATGGAAAAAATCAAGTCATTTATAGGGAGCGAACAGGGAAAAGATATTTTAATCATAATCATTGTCATCTTGGTCGGATTGATTTCTTTTGAATTAGGCAGACTCTCAAAGAGTGACTTAAAATCTGGTATAAAGATAGAATATCCTGATCAAACTAATCAAGAAGCCAACGCTCTAAACGCTATAAGCCAATTAAACTCTCAAAATAGCCTAAAACAGCCTTTTTTAGGTAAAAACCAAGTAAATACCGAGGGAAGCTATTTTGCCTCAAAAATGGGTCATAAATATTATTCAATAAGTTGTTCTGCTGGAAAAACAATCAAACAAGAAAATAGAGTTTATTTTTCTTCAGCTGCTCAAGCAGAAACTGCTGGATACTCATTATCTAGCGGTTGTAAATAATCAACCATATTTTTAAAGGGAAGTGGCTAAAAACAAAGTATATATGATTTGATAGTACGTCGCACAATATATGTTTCCGGTAGGGTATGCTACCGGAAACATGGCGCGATTATGCGCACATTAGTAATAATGTCGCATAATCGCTTCTCCGACATAGTAACTTAGTATATTACTAATAGTAAAACCTAATAAAGCCTATTTAGCCACACTTTTAAATAGATCTATAAACCAATTAAATATTCCACTAAAAGTTAAACCAAAATATTTTAATAAATTTGCGAGCCAATCAACTACCCCGCTAAAAGTAATTCCTAAATATCTCATTATTACTAAAGCAATAATAATTAAAATTATTATTTGCAAAAAACCGCTCTTTTTACTTTTTGTATAGTTATTCATATATCTTATATTTTAGCATAAATATTATTTTTGGTAAGGTGGTAAATAGTACATTGGGTCTAAATATGCATTTATCGGAGCTATAGGCATAGTATAAGTATGTCCACCGCAAGCCTGGCTTGGTCTAGATTCCATTTTTACAGCCTGAGATACATATACTGAGACATGAAGATGTGGACCAGTAGAATAGCCTGTATTACCAGAATAGCCTACAATTTCACCCCTTGATACTTTTTGTCCTTTAAATACTTTTATCAGTGAAAAATGACCATAGGTACTCGAAAGACCATTATTGTATTGTATAAATACAAATTTTCCAAATGAAGCACCAGAACATGTTAAATCCGTATCACCAGTACCTAACACAATACCATCAGCCATAGCCATAACCGGTGTGCCAATCGAAGCTCTAAAATCGACACCATTGTGCGTTCCATTAGCATATAAACGCTTCCCAGCCTCAGTTTTGCCAAATAATTGAGTAATGTAAATATTATCAAGTGGCCAACTCAATACTCCACCGCCTGGGAGTTTAGAAGGATCTATAATAAATTTTAATTGAGATTCATAATTACGTAATTCGTTTTCAAAAGCATCCTTTTTCGCTTGTCGATCTTTTAATAATTTTTGATAATTTGATTCGTTATTTTTTGTTTGAGCTAAAAGTTTTTTCTTTTCTGCTGTATTTTGGTCAACAATTTTTTTCTGATCAGCTAATTCTGATTGAAGCGCTATTAATTCACTTCGAGCTATAGTCGTTTGTTTCTTAGTACTTTCTAGGCTACTTTTAGCTTGTTTTAATTCCCCTATCTGTATATTTATTTTATTCCTAAGGGTACTAATATTATCAATGTCATTCCAAATGTCTGAAAATTTATTTTCTGATAAGAGAGTTTCAGTTAGAGAACCGAGTTCTAGTTCATTTATTTCTCTAATACCTAATTGTATAACTTCTGCATTATTATAAATTGATTTTTGTTTAGTATTTATTTGAGAACTCAAACCTTGGATAGTTAAATTAGTTTTTTCAATTTTATTTTGAGTTACAGCAATATCAGCCACTAATTTTTTTCTAGTCAAATCAAGTTGACTAAGTGATACATTTAAAGAACTTTTTTGCTTACCTAAATTATTTAATTGATTTTGATATTGAGCAATTTCTTGTTCGAGTTTATTTATATCAATATTTCTTTGGCTAATTTTACTTTGTAAATCTGTCGCTGTTTGTGCATAAGAAAAAGCAAAAGGAATAAATAATAAAATTCCTAAAAAAAATATATTAAATTGCTTTCTGTAAACGTAATAAGGTTTCATTTTTACCTAAAATTTCTGCTATTATGAAAGGGTCTGGTGATTTGTCAAGACCTGAAAGAGCATATCGTATTGGATGTAGGATTTCTCCCCTACTTTCTAGCGTATCAGCTATTTGCATTAAAGTATTTTTAATATTTTCTTGATTAAAATTATTTTCTGGTATTTCTTTTAAAGTATTTATTGCTTTAGTAATATTTTCTGAAATTTTTTCAGCTGAAACATTTTTAAAAATTAATTTTTCTTTTTTATATTCCGGTTGTTTGTAAAAGAAATCTAATTCTCCTTTTTCAACCATTTCTTTTATGTCTCCAAATTTTGAAATTCTTTCAGTAAGAATAGGTATAATTTTAGAAATTTTTAAATTTTCCGGTAACCATTCAAAAATATTTTTTTCTAATTCTTTTATTCCTAATTTTTTTATATGTTCTTTATTAATCCAATCTAATTTTTCCAGATTCATTTGAGCCCCAGAATGCCCAATACGAGAAAGATCAAAAGCACTCATTAATTCATCGATAGTGAAAATTTCCTGATCATTTCCAGGGTTCCAACCCAAAAGAGCTAAGAAATTTATCATAGCTTCAGGTAAATATCCTTCTTTTTTATATTCTAAAACATCTTTTGCCCCATCTCTTTTTCCTAGTTTTTTCTTTCCATCGTCTCCCATGATTGGTGGTAAGGTCACAAATAATGGCGGTTTAATATCTAATGCTTCATAAACAGATAAGAATTTTGGAGTTGAAGAAATGAACTCTTGTCCACGCATGATATAGGTCACTCCCATTTCTATGTCATCGACAATATGAGCAAAATTATATGTCGGATATCCATCACTCTTAATTAAAATAAAGTCATCTAGTGCTTCTGGTCCTGCAGATAAATCTCCATACACTAAGTCATGCCAATGATAACTTTTTATTTCAGGCGTTTTAAAACGAAGTGGTTTCGTTCCATCCCATATATCAAATTTTTCCGGGCGGTGTTCTCTAAATAAAAATGGTTTTTTATCTACTTCTGCTTTATTACGAAATTCTTCTAATTCTTTTTCAGTATATGGATCTGGATAGGCCAATCCTTTATCTATTAAAATTTGGGCATATTTTTTATATAAATTTAATCTTTCTGATTGAAGATAAGGCGCATTTAGGCCTCCGATTCCTGGGCCCTCATCCCAATTAATATTTAGCCATTTTAATGATTCAAGAATATGCTCTATTGAACCTTCAACTTCTCTTTCTTTATCTGTATCCTCAATTCTTAAAATAAAAGAACCTAGGTTCTTTTTAGCCCATAAATATGCATATAAAGCAGTACGAACACCACCAACGTGCATAAAACCAGTTGGTGAAGGGGCAAATCTTGTGACTACTTTTTGTTGCATCTTTTAATTCTAACATTTTTTTATAAATAAAAAAAATCCCGGAACACAATTTGTGTCCGGGATAAGGTTACCAATTAAATTAAAAAAACTTACCGTTTTTCAACAGCTATTGCGTCAATTTTTTGTTTTTCAATAATTCCACCTAATGTAGAAGAAATTTCAGGATCATTTCTATGATCCTTACCGTCAAAAACAACACTAGCAACTAAACCAAAAATACTTGTTTGAATTGGTTGAATGGGCCTTCCTGAATCAATTTTAATTCTCGCTTCGGGAGGATTAATCTTAGCACTATCCATAGTGCCGGTATCAATTCTCCTAAATTTAACAACATCAAACTCATGTTGTTTAACATTACTACTACAAGAAACCAAAACAGAAAATGCCCAAAGCGCAATTCCGGCAATCATTTTTTTACTCATGTTTAATTAATTTAAGATTTTGCCTACTCTGTTCGCTTTTCGGCATCCGCGTTTTCCCTTTATTGCTAAACCAATTAAAAATTAATTTTTAACAGACTCGGCAATAAAGGGCAAAAAATAAATATAATATTTTTCAAAGTACTAATTAAATACAGTATAACATATTTTTATAAAATAAAAAAATTTTAGAAATCAGAAGACTCCAAAAATTTTACTTACACTATATTTTCTAGTTTTAGAATAGCATATATATAAAAATAAGTCAAATATTATTACAAACCCATAAAATAAAATTATTCTTGTTTTTTATTTTTCATGGCTTAGAGCCATATTTATCAATTCTCGAGCTATTTTTGTAGCCGCATCAGGCTTACTAAAAATTTCTGCACATTTTGACATATGTTCTAGATTTTTTTTATTTTCGATAATTTTTTCGATTTCAGAAATTAAAATATTAGCTTTCATATTCTCTTCCTCGATAACACTACAAGCACCGGCTCGAGCATAATTGAAAGCATTTTTTTGTGAATGATCTGCATTCGACTCTTTAAAAGGCACTAAAATTGAAGGTAGTCCCCAGGAAGCTATTTCAAACAAAGTTGAACCGGCTCTAGAAATAACCATCGTAGCTGCTCCTGCAGCCATTTTTACTTGTAAGGGATTTAGAAAATCAATAGGTATATATCTTGATTTATTTTTATTATCAACTAAAATTACTTCAGCTCTTCCATTAACTATTTTAAAATTTCTTACTCCTGTTTGGTGAATAACTTGATATTTTTCTAAAAGTCTAGGTAAAGCATCAAGCACTGTATTATTAATCAGTTCTGCTCCTTGTGACCCACCTATTACAAAAATAGTTGGCAAACTTGATTCTAATTTAAAATATTCTAGTGCTTTATCGTGCGGAGCGGGATGTTCAATCTCACTTCTAATAGGTTGGCCAGTCCAAGCAATATTTTTAGATGGAAAAAATTCACCGGCTTCTTCAAAAGAAACTGCGATTCTTTTAGCAAAATGTCCTGCCCATTTATTTACTCTACCTGGAGCTGAATCTGATTCGTGAATAAAAACAGGAATATTTAAAATTCTAGCAGCAAAAAGAGTCGGAAAGCTGGCGTATCCACCTTTACCAAAAACTACATCTGGATATATTGAAAAAAGTTTTATGATAGCACCAATTACTCCAAAAAACATTTTAAAAATATCAAAAAAATTCTTAATAGAAAAATATGTACGCATTTTTCCAGCATTTACTTGCTCAAATGAAAGATTATTTTCAAAAAGAGCCTGTTTATCATAAGGGTTATCAGAAATATAATATAGTTTTACTCCAACTATTTTTTCCTCAATGATAATTTTATTAACTTTTTGGGCAACAGCGATTATAGGATAAAAATGTCCGCCTGTTCCTCCACCTGTAAATACTATTTTCATAAATTTAAATTAATTATTTTTTTGTTGAAATTTAGATATCTGAAGCACAACACCCATCGCCATTAAATAAATCATGAGCGATGTGCCACCGTGGCTCATAAAGACCAGTGGAACTCCGGTCAAAGGAAAAACTCCGGTAATCGAAGCAATATTCATAAACGATTGAGCTGTAATCATTATAACAATTCCAGAAACCAAAAGTCTACTAAATAAATCTGGTGAATGATTGGCAATTCGTAATCCTCTCAATGCAAAAAGCACATAAAGAATAATAATTGAAACAGAACCAGCAAATCCTAACTCTTCACCAATAACAGCAAAAATAGAATCTCCTTGTGGTTCTGGTAAATAGCTAAATTTCTGAATACTTTGTCCATAACCTCTACCAAACACTCCACCTGAGCCGATAGCAATAAGAGATTGCTGTATTTGATATGATGAGCCCTGAGCATTTGCAGATGGATCAATAAAGGTTTCTACCCTTTTTTGCAAATATGGTGTAAAAGCTACTAATGAGCTAAAAATTATTACGGCACCTAAAATAATACCTATTAGGTATTTTAATGGAACTCCGGAAATAAAAAGCATAGAAATACCAGTAATTGTAATTAATATAAAACTTTTTGTGTCTGGTTGTTTTAATAAAATAAAAGCAATAACCGTAAGCATTATACAAAACGGTAAAATACCAAATTTAAAACCTTGAACTCTTTTTTTCGCCCAAGAAAGCCAAGCTGCAAAATATATAATAAAACCAAATTTTAAAAATTCTACTGGTTGAAATGTACCGAGTGGACCTAATTTAATCCATCTTTCTGCTCCCCCGTGACTCCATCCTAATTGTGGAATGAAAACGGCAGCTGTTAAAATAATACTAGCTAAAAATATATAAAAAGAAGTTTTACGCCAAAATTTATAATTAATTCTAAAACAAAAATACATACCAACTAAACCAAAACCAAAGCCAAGAATTAATTGACTAAAAAGTACAGAATAAAAAGTTTTTTCATTTTTATTTAAAATTCCAAGAGAGGCAGATACAAACATCCCTATCCCTATAATAATAAGTAAGAATACTGTAATTAAAAAAAATTTATCTACTTTTTTTTCTTTCAATTTATTTTTTACTAATGACTAATAACTGCCAAAATTATTCCAATAATAGCGAACATAATCGATAAAACCCAAAAACGCATTGTGACTTTATAAGAAGGCCAACCAAGTGCTTCAAAATGATGATGAATTGGAGAAAGTTTAAATATTTTTTTACCACCTCTCCATTTTTTAGATAAAAGTTGTAAAATAACTGAAGCTGAACTGATGACTAAAGGAAATGCCACAATAGGTAAAATGAGAACTGAATCAGTAAGAAAGGCTATCGTTGCTAGTGTTAAAGTAAGACCCATCATCCCTGTCTCTCCCATATAAAATCTCGCAGGCGGAATATTGAACCATAAAAATGCAAGAGTGGCTCCAGCAATAACACCAGAGAAAGTCGCTATGTCTATTTGATTACTTGTAAAAGCGATAACAGCATAAGCAGTAAAAATAGCCCCGAGCACTCCACCTGAAAGCCCATCTATCCCATCGATCACTCCCCCAGAAAAAGTCGCAAGTGCTACCATTATAAAAAAAGGAATAAAAAGAATACCTAAATTTAAATATCCTCCAAAAGGAATATGAATAGAATTCATACCTAGCTTGTAAAAAAACCATATGGCTATCAAAAAAGAAAGTATAACGATAAGTAAAGATTTCCATATGCGCCATTTTTTGTCATCGTGGGCAAATTTTCCATGACCGAAAATTTGAATTAGATCATCCCAAAGACCAATAAGCGAACCAGCTAATAAAGTAAAAAATGGAATTAGGGTTTGATTACGACTTAAAAAATTCATTTTTAAAGCGAGTGGCGAATTCGGTAAAATGATTGAAATTAAATAAAAAATAACTGTTGTAAATAAAACTGAAACCCAAATAATAATTCCCCCCACTCTTGGAGTCTTGAGCTCCTCAGCTTCATTGTGAATTTTTTGAAATTCTGAACCAGTAGTTATATTTCTAGAAACTTTCTTCCACATCTTGTATTTATAGAAAAAATGTGTGGCAATAGGTGTAATCGCGAGCCCGATAATAAAAGAAAGTACAGTCGGTATAAAGATTTTTAATAAATTCGCTAGCATAAAAAGATTATACCCTGTAATGTTATTTTTTCAAAATCGATGTTTTAGTTAAATTTTTAATACACCTCTTGTTGATAACATTTTTCACAATAAATAATTTCTGGTCTTTTTGTAGAATACGGTGTCTCAAATTCAATAGTACATTTACCATTATGCATATGTCCAGTCTTATCACACATGCACTCCCTATGATAAAGCTTCGGTGGATTTAATAATTTCATTCTTTCCATATGCCGGCAGTTTGGACAAAGTCTAGGTAATGGAACTCCCAACATTTTACAGATATTTAATTCATTTTGAATGATTCGAAATGCAATCGTGCATTTATCATTACAATGCCCCATATGCTCACATTGAATAATTTCTTTTAAGACGTTCTCATCTGCTTTTTCAATTCCAGGTAATTGATGCGCTAACATTGTAGGTTTATAATTTTTTATTTCAGGTTCTTTATATTTATATCCCTTGTTTAAAATTTCTTCTTTAGTTAATGGAAAGTATTCATGTATAACTGAATCATTATAAGCAAAAGGCATTATATCTATCGGGAAAAATTCACCATATTTATAAATTCTACCTTTAGAATCTACATAAGGCATTTCATCCATCTGCTTTTTAATTTTAGAAACTAATTCAATATATTCTTCTTTAGAATATTCTTTATTAAAGATACAATATTGCTTTTTACGTAATCCTGCGCAAGCAAAAAGATTTTCACAATTATAGCAATCGTCAGAATATTCTACACTATGTGAAAAATATACTCGATTGGAAAAGAAAACTCTGTTATCCCCAAAACCACTATGCAATTCATATGTTTCTGTCGTACCCAATCCCACATGATCAATATCAAAACAATCTTTTCCTCCAGTCGGCACAAAAAAAGAATAATTCACATTTTCATCTTCAGTGACCGAAAATGAATGTCGACAATTTCTCACTTGTTCCATATCATCCCCCGTCGAATTAGTAATATTTTTTATATTGGCATATTTTCGAGGATAATTTAATGAGTGTTGCCAAAAAGTCTTATTCACTTGTTCTAAATTATCAGGATTGGATAAATTTAATTCTTTTAGTTTATTTTCATATTCTCCCTTCTCATATTGCTCATTAAAAATACAATAACTTTTATTACGTAAATTAGTGCATCCAACACAATTAGAACAATTACGACAATCATAGATAAACCAAGAATCCATACAATCTTCTGAATAATATCCGAATCGTATTCGAAAACAATTTCTCAAATGAAAAGAATCAAAACAAAATTCACTTTTACTAGAAAAATCAACATCTAAGCAATTTTTTAAAAAGAAATTCTGGGCACAATAAGCACAATCTTCGTAATGATGTCCACCAAAACAAAGATAACTATTTTTTATGTAAACAATTTGATTTGTATATTCACTATTAATTGCAAAATCTTGATAAAGTACTTTTCTAGGAATTTTTTTATATAGATCTTCAAGTTGACTAAAAAATGATTTTGAAAAATCATAATCTACGCCACAATCTTTCGGATCCCATTTATCAGAATTGTAACAATCGAGACAATATACCATATAATTTTTTTCTGGATCATACATTGAAATCGCAGATTTACCGCAGAGACCACAATTCTGTTTATATAAAGATCTTTCATTTCTAAAGAGCATTCGCCTTACCATTCGGCACTCCGGACACCAGGTCGGTGCCGGGACATTTATCTTTTCATAAAAATTAAAATCTTCTGGCTCGATAGTAAAGTCTTGTTTACAATTCTGGCATTGTTTGATTTCGCTTTGCATAATTAATAAACTTCTAGTTTATAACATTTATCACAATAAACTTTCTCCGTCCTTTCAGGTGAATAACTTGTTTCAAATTCTACTTTACACTTCCCAGAATGCTCATGATTAGCTTTATCACACATACAAGTTCTATGCCAGAGTCTCCAAGGTAATTTTTTATTTTTTCTTTTAAAGTAACGACAATTTGGACACTTTCGAGGTAGGGGTAAATTATATTTAATATAAAAATCCAATTCTGATTTTGTTATTTTAAAAGACTTTGTACAAAGATGCGTTTCGCCTCGATTATCACAGGGAAATTTACTTTCAATAATTTTTTGATAATCTTTTTTTAAATCTTCTTGGATTTCCTTAAATTCACAAGTGTGTTCATGATTGCCTTTATTTAAAGAAATCCAAGATAACCCTTGTTTTTTAATCTCAGATTCTGTTTCTGTAAACATTTCATAAGCCATACTTTGATTATAGGCAAATCTAGAAAAATCAAATGGAAAAAAATCTCCGAAAGAAAACTTTCGTCCCATAGAATCAATATATGGATTTTGTGACATATCTTTTTTAATAACTTCAACTAACTTAAAATATTCTTCTTTTGAATACTGTTTATTTAAAATACAAAATTCTTTGTGTTTTACACCTACACAACCAAAGCAATCTTTAATATGATTACTACTATCACAGTAAAAAATATCTCTTGTATCACCAACATTATTAGAACATAGAGCATTATAATTTCCTCTACCACACACAGCCAAATTATAACAAAACTCAGCCCTACCAGATAAAGACATATCCATACAATTCATTATTTTATTAGTTGTAATTTGAATATAAGCACTATCTTCTGAATCTTGAACAGAAAAACCTGACTTAATATTTTTTGAATTAATTATTTCATCTCCAGTACAATTAATTGTACTGTGTACTATAGTATATTTATGTATGGCATTTTTTGATAATTCAACATATTCTTCTTCAAGTTTTTTTCGATTTTCAAAATTTTTTAAATTCTCCTTTTCAATTAATTCAAAATATTTTTCTCTAGAATATTGAATGTTTTTAAATACACAAGACTTATTCCTTAAATTAGAAGACATAAAACAATTTGTGCAATTTGAACAATCAAAAAGATATTGACTATCTAGGCAGTTAATTGAACGATTTAAATATAAACATCCATAATTATGATTAGAATCTAATATTTCATAACAAGATTCATTCTCTGAAAATTCCATACAATCAAAACAATTTTTATTTAGATTGTGTGATCCCCATGAATAAAATATATTTTCGCTACGCACTACGCCATAAGACAAATAAACTGATTTACTTCTATAAACATAGTTTGAAAAAATAATATCCTCGGTATTATTATTAGTATGTTCAATGTGTAATTGTGGAATTTTTTTTATAAGTTCATAAATTTGAATAAAAAAATTCTTTGAAGAATCATAATCTTGTTGATAACTTGAAGCATCCCAATCATCTTTAAAATAACATTCTGTGCAATAAACGATAAAATCTGTATTTTTTTGATACATAGAAGGCATTTCTTTTTTACATTTAGAGCAATTACTCATAAATAAAACACCGTGATTTAAAGCTGCTAAACGCACTTTAATTCTACACTCCGGACAAAAAGTTGGAAGAGGTACTTTTATCTTTTCATAAAAATTAAAATCTTCCGGCTCGATTATAAATTCACCATGACAGTTCTGACATATTTGATTTTCACTATTAATATTCATATCTTGTTTATAGCCCGCCCGAACGTACATTCGGTACGGGCGGGTTTTGGCATATTTTTGTTTCTGTCTCCATAAAGAATTAAAAAACTTCTTTTTTATAACATTCCTCACAATAAATCAAAAAACCTGAATCATCTCTTATAGTAGTATTAATATTTTTTCCACAAAACCCTGCTCCATGCTGATGTAGTACTGTATTTTTATATACACCATTACTTATGCCTTCACCTTCACACATGCAGACGGTTTCCCGCAAGACAGTCGGATTACGATAATCCAACCTACGATAATATCGACAATTAGGACATTCTCGGGGTAATGGTAAATTTCTTCTTCGATAAAAAGCTAATTCATCGGCAACTATTCTATAAGCCTTTGTGCAGTTATGAGCACATTCACCATTGTGTGCACAAGTAATTATTTCATTTAAAATTGAGTCCTGTACATCTTTTATATCATTCGGTAAATTTTCTGAAGAGATTGTAGATTTATAATTTTTTTCCTCGAAACTCCCCCACTTCATCCCCCTCTCTTTAGCCCATTCCTCACTTTCAGGAAAATATTCATTCGCAACAGTATCATTGTATGGAAAAGGTGAAGTGTAAAACGGGAAAAATTCTCCATATTCTTTATCTTCGAGCATTTTTGATTTTATTTCTGACAAAAGTTTTTCATATTCATTTTTTTCATACTGAATATTAAAAATACAGTATTCTTTATTTCGAAGTCCAACACAACCGAAACAGTTTGAACAATTTTGTAAAAACCAACTATATTCACAATCTCGTGACCCACTATGCACCCTCACACAAAAATGACAATTACTACTGCCCTTGGTAGTGGCTGTAGACTCATAAATAAGTTCTGCTTTAGCTCCAGAATATGTATCCATGCAATCTTTAAAATTAAAAGAATCCCAGATATATGAACAGTTTTCTAAATCTCGCACATTCCAAACATTCTTACTATCTTTAGAGTCAAAAATATTATCACCGACAACATTGTTTGACCTAAAAATTGATAAATTTCTTTTAGGATTTTCTTTAATATATTCTTCAAATTCAGTTAGTGCTTTTTGTTGTCCTTCGTATGTAGAAAGATTATATGAATCTAATATTTTTTTATAATCTTCGCGAGAATATTGTTCATTCTTAAAACAGCACTGCTTGTTTCGTATATTTATACACATAAAGCAATCTACACAACCAGAACAATTGTATAAGAAAGCTGAATCAGAACATTTTTCACAATTATGTAAAAATTTACTATTACTACAGGTAATGACATTTACACATTCGTATAAAAACTCTGATTGCACAACTGCTTGAAAACAGTCAGTACAGTAAGCTGAATGATTTCCTCGATAGGTGTAGAGCATATTTTGTGAGTCATGTGTTCGAAAACAAAGATAGCAGTTAGAAGCTCCACCCATATCTTGATTATATTCACAGTTTAGAGAATTTCTAACGAAGAGAGACGGAAAAGGAACTTTTTTAGCAAACTCATAAAATTGTTCAAAGAATTTAATATTCGTATTATATTCTTGACCATATTTTAATGGATCAAAATCATCCGAAAAATAATAATCTTTATCACAAATAGTATATGGACAATCTGGACGATAAATTGAAATAATATTTTTACCAGTTATGTCACAAGTTCTTTTATGTAAATTCTTTTCATTTCTGTGAACCATGCGCCTGGCACAACGACAATCCGGACACCAAGTCGGTGGAGGTACTTTGATTTTTTCGTAAAAAGAAAAATCGTTTGACTCAATAATAAAATTTTTCTGACAGTTTTGGCAAACTTTTTTCTCAGAATTCATATTTAAAACTATAACACATTTATGAGCTTTTGCATATCTGAAAAACGTCCCGCGAGAGTTGAACCCAGCACTGTAATTGCTATTTTATGGTCGTTTTTGTTTTTAAAAACAATCGTCAAATTGCCTCCAGCCAGATCAGTAAACCCGGTTTTAGAAAATAATAAATTCGGAATTTGGCCTATAATAATATTTGTATTTTTTATGTCGTGAGTAAAACCGGACTCAGACTTCAAATTTAATTCAGGTAGGATGGTAGCTCCAAAAATTTCTGGATATGTTTTAAAAGCAAAAATAGCCATTTGGTTCGCACCCTCTGCTGTAGCATACGCACCAGCTTTATTGTTTCCGACGTCAAGGTCTAGACCAGCTGGATTCATAAAAATAGCATTTTTCATCCCAATCAGCGAGGCCTCTTCCCTCATTTTATACAAAAAATTAGGGACATTTTCTGCTAAACTATATGCACCATCGTTTAAGGAACCAACGAGAGTTGCCTTGGCTAGGTCCCCTACTTTCCATTTTTCATCTGACTTAAACCCAGCATCTCCGTTTTGTTTAATTGCCTCACTTGAAAGAGAAACTATATCATCTGAATTATGGTTATTTAAAACAACAATTATTGTCATTGTTTTTGTCAGAGAGGCGAGTGGCATAGCCAAAGTATCATTTTTTCCATAAATTTTTCTGTTATCAGTAAGGTCGTAAATAGAAACAGCTTTCGCCTCGACGGGGACACTCGTAATAATATTTTGCAACTCAATTTTTTTATTCTCTGCCTCTTGTAAAATAACATTTCGTTTATGATTGGCTGCAGAAAATAAAATTGTCACTATGATAAGGATAATTAAGACTAAAAATAAAAATTTGTTTTTATTTTTACTGAATATTTTCATTTAACTCTTTTTCCAGCTCTTCTGCAGCTGTTTCTATAGAACGATTCACTTCATTATAATCAGGCAGTTCCTCCACATTTTTTACACCCATAAAAGATAATAATTGAAAAGTAGGTTTATAGATAAAACGACGATTATCTTCTTTGTCTATTTCTTTTTCCACAAGTCCTCGGATAGCTAAAGCTCTCAATATAAAGCTAGAATTTACTCCTCGGATATAATCAATCTCTGCTCGACTAGCCCCATTTTTATATAAAATAATTGAAAGAGTTTCTAAGCTTGCTTTCGATAAATCTTTATTTAATTCTTCTCTTTGTAAAGCTTCAATCAATTCACCTACCTCTCTATTAGTTCCAAGTAAAATATCATTTTCCTTCTCTTGTAAAACGATTCCTCGGTCTTTAAGATTCTCCTTGAGTTTTTCAATACTTTCATTCACTTCTATTTGCCCCACGTTTAAAATTTCCGCAAGCTTTTTGCGAGAAAATGGTTCTCCTTTCCAAAATAATATCGCTTCAATTTTTTGTTCTAAATTCATATTATTCAATTTCTAAAATTATTTCTTGTTTTTCAATTATAATATCTTTAAAATTCTCTTCTTGTACTGCATTTAAAATCCCATTACGTACTAATTCTAGCATAGCAAGAAATCCGACAATTACAACTACACGCTCTTCTTTCGTCCTAGAATTTCCAGCAAATTCTTTAAAATTCATTTTTAAAGAATTTTGAATTCTTTCAGTCAATTTATCGATCATCTCTTCAATACTAATAACTTTTTTTACTTCTACTTCTGGTAAGAAAATCTTCTTTGGAATTCTACCGAGCGCATCCCGAGCAAAAGTCATCATAGATTCTTTAGTTATTTGATCATCAGGCAAAAATACTAAAATTTCACTTTTTCTCTCTCCGGTTCCAAAGATAATTTTTTTTCCAAAATTATTTTTTACACCTTCCCCAAGACGAGTATAGAGTTCATATAATTTTAAACGATCTTCTAAATTTCGAATATCCCCTTCTTCTTCAGTAGTTAAATTTAAATTAGGTAATAATGATTTAGATTTGATTAAAATTAAGGTAGCAGCTACCACTACAAAACTAGAAATTTCAAGTGAATTTAAATTACCTAATTCATTTACATATTTTAAATAGTCTTCTGTTACCTCGGCAAGTGAAATCTCATTTATAAAAAGCTTCCGCTCCTCAACTAAATTCAAAAGTAGCCCGAATGGCCCTTCGAAATTCAACGTTTTTATCTTATAAACTTCATTTTCCACTTATATAATATAGCATATTTAATATTTTTTTTCATTCCTAAGATGCATCATATTTTGGGCTATTTATTGATTTCATCGCTTTACGGATTTGTTTATAATCCGGAACCGTTTTCACCACTAATGCCCAAAAATTGTGTGAATGATTAAATTCTCCTAAATGACAAAGCTCATGTACGATCACGTAGTCCGACATATTTTGTGGAAGCAAAACTATTTTATAATTAAAATTCAGGTTTCCCTTTTTTGAACAGCTTCCCCAACGTGACCTTTGATTTCGGATAGCTATTTTATGATAAACAAAACCATAAAATTTATTATAGTGCTCAAGCCTTTCTAAGACTAAAGCTCTCGCTCGTTTTTTATATTTTAAATATTCTGTTTTATTTCCTGCTTTCCGCTTTCTTTTTATTCTAACTTTTTTATATTTAATTTTAACCTTTCTGAAAATAAACAATCTATTATACATCCCAAAACTATAACATAAAATAAAAAAACGGGTTTAAATTCCCGTTTTATATTTTAACAAATTAATTTTCAGTCAAAAGATTACTGACATCAAAATTAGTTTTTCCTTGATTTAGAACCTGCACTATATTATTTTTTTCTGGTAAAGGTA
Organism: uncultured bacterium; assembly: GCA_903825255.1. Lineage (GTDB taxonomy): Bacteria > Patescibacteriota > Minisyncoccia > Phycocordibacterales > UBA9973 > UBA9973. The sequence continues at coordinate 64,377 of CAIJZZ010000030.1, read as the reverse complement.
ATATAACACCATAATAAATCATATTAATTTCTTGATAAAAATTAATATGAATAGGTATTTTTTCATTATCTTCTTCAGAAATATATCCAGTAAAAGTCCATAACGTTTTTTTTTCATCTTTCTCCTTACAATCTTGTATTCTCATGAATGTGAAGAAATCTTCTTTTTGTTGATCACTTATTAATAAATCAGTTATATCTGAACCTTCTTCATCAATAAAATCTTCAATATTTTCTTCTTCATTATCTATAATAATTGGAGGGGTAATTTTTTCAATTACTAAATTGACTTTTTTTCTTTCAAATTCATTTATTAGAATGAAGGCGGTCATTCTAATTTCATTGATTTCACCATTTATCAATTTATTCCACTCTTCTTCTTCTATTCTTTCGAAGAACATTTTCTGGGTTATAGGTATTCTATTCATGGCTTATATATTTATTTAAGTTAAAAATCAAAAATATCTAAAATTGATTTTAGAAGTATTTAAACCAAATGTCAATCAATTCTATTCTTTTATCTTTCTAAGTTTTTTATACAAACTACCAGTAATTATTAGAACCAATAAACCACCCAAAAGCATCATATATGGTTTATCCTTAAAAAATGGGATTTCTAAAAGCCAAAGCTTTATCCCTTCAGTCACCATTACTACCCCAAACACAATCAAAATAGCAAAAGTCAAAGGATATCGAACAAAAAAATGTCTTCCTTTCTCACCAAATACTTGATTGAGTTTGGCAGTCAATTCTTCAACTTTTCTTAATAAATCTACTTCATTGTTCATAATTTTTTATTTATATTCTTCAATAAACTTATATAATAGCCTTACTGGTGTCCCTAATGCACCTGAAGCGAGGTTTTCTCCAGCCATAGCGGTCATTCGTGGAGCCATATCAATATGAGCCCATTTATAGCCTTTGATAAATTGATGTAAAAAAATTGCACCATAAGTCGCCCCGCCGTAACGCGAATCTTTATTATGTACATTGGTCCAGTCCCCTAAGCTCCCTTTTATTTCATTTTCATATTCCTCCCACATAGGTAATCGCCAGACATAATCTCCTGTTTTTTCACCAACTTCTTCTAATTTTTTTGCCAGCTGATCATTGTCTGTAAAAATAGCTGATGCCCGTTCGCCCAAAGCCACACATGCCGCTCCAGTCAACGTCGCCACGTCGATCACAACTTCAGGATTATATTTTTGAGCATAAGTCAGTGCATCAGCTAAAATCACTCGCCCTTCAGCATCTGTATTTAAAACTTCAATAGTTTGACCAGACATTGAACGAATCACATCCCCAGGACGATAAGCATTACCAGAAGCCATATTTTCAACTGATGGAATAAGCCCTACAACATTCTTTTTTAATTTCATTTTTGCCACAAGTGCTAAAGTATGGATTACAGATGCACCACCGGACATATCCATATTCATTCCAAGTAAAGCCGATGAAGGTTTTAAATTTATTCCACCTGTATCAAAAGTCACACCTTTGCCGACAAGTACAATTGGTTTCTCTCCTTTATTTCCTCCGCTGTATTCCATAATAATAAATTTTGACTCTTCAATCGATCCGCGACCAACAGAAAGTATTGCTTGCATTTTTTGCTTTTCCATTTCTTTTTCTCCTAGCACAGTTACTTTCACTGGCATTCCTTTGACTGCTACTTTTGCTTTGTCAGCTAAAATCTTTGGTGTCATATCTCCTCCCGGAATATTTGAAAGCGTACGTGTCTTGTTCACTTCTCCTGTAATAATATTTCCTTTAAATATTGCATTTTGAATTTCCGCGCCCTGCTTCGCAGTTCGGGCAGGCTTTTCTGTTCCTAAAATAAAAATTTCAGAAATATTCGGAAAACCCTCTTTGGGTTTTGTTTTGTAAATATTGAATTCATAATTGGCGAAATCGAGCTGAGTTCCAATTAATTCACCTAATTCAATGTCTGAAACTTTCAAAGCTTTAAATTTAAAATCGTTAAAATCAAAAGCAAATTTTTCAGCTTTTACACCTTTTACCATTACTACCATTTTACGAATAAGTAAATAAAGTTTTCTTAAATTCATTGTTTCATCGCATTTCAAATAAAGAGTTTTCACACCATTTTCTTTAATAATTTCATCCTTATTTTTAGGATCAACTGAAACAAAAAGTATCTCCTCCTTTATATCTTTTATGTTGTTTTTAAATGTTATTTTCATATTATTATTTTACACTAAAAAATGTTATAATCAAAACATGAAAATATTAAATAATAGAAATACTAATTATCCAATTGATGATGTATTTTTAAAACGTTATTCTCCTCGGGCCATGTCTGGGGAGACTATATCCGAGGAAGAACTCATGACCCTTTTTGATGCTGCTCGCTGGGCGCCTTCTGCTTTTAATATCCAACCTTGGAGATTTATCTATGCTGAAAATGGTACCGAGGATTTTAAAAAATTTATTTCTTTATTATCAGATTGGAATCAAGTCTGGTGTGCAAAAGCTAGTGTCTTAATAATAGTCATTTCCAAAATTCGTGGCGACGGTCATGAATATAATACTCATTCTTCAGACACAGGTGCAGCTTGGGAAAATCTAGCCTTACAGGCAACAGATATGGATATTATTGCCCATGGTATGTCAGGCTTTGATTATGAAAGAGCAAAAACAGAGCTCAATATTCCTGATGAATATAAAGTTGAAATGGCAATAGCCGTAGGTAAACACGGTAAAATTGAAGACCTTCCAGAAAATATGCGAGCTGGAGAAACACCGAACGATCGCAAACCTCTTTCTGAAATAATTTTTAAAGGAAAATTTGTAGGCTAATTAAACTGTATCTATTTGTGAAGCAACTAAGAAATCTTTAGCAGATAGCCCACCTAGAGAATGAGTAGAAAGCTCAATTAAAACTTTATTGTAAAAAATATGAATGTCAGGATGATGATCTTCCCTCTCAGCTATTTTGGCTACTTTTTTTACAAAATTTATTGAACCTTTAAAATCTTTAAAGTTAAATTCGTGGGAAATGGTTTTATATTTTTCATCAAGATTCCAACCAGAAATTTGTTTGTTGTATTTTAAAGCTGTAACTTTATCAAATCGTTTAATGTCTTTCATAATTTGTATATTTTACTATTAATTAACACTGACCAATATATCTTATACATTAGCTCCACGCAATTGAGCAATTTTGTAAATACTAAAGACAAGTACAAGGGAAGCTATCCACTGCATCACAGATAATCTTGTATGATATAACTTCATATCTACAAAAATTGCAATAAAAGGGAAAGTCAATTCTAAAATCGTAGAAATATGTACAGGTGTTTTAGCTAATCCTTTATAATAAATCAATAATGCTACCATGCCTGTCGAAACAGCAATAAGTATAAAATACCCTGCTTGAACTAATGTAATCGTATTTAAACTTGAACCGTAACCAAATATCAATAATATTGGCAAAGCAATTAAAACGGTAAACAAAAAACGGTAAAAGGTACTGACTTCCGCTCGAACTTTATTCAAAAGCATTTTCGAAAATGTCGTGGAAGATCCCCAGGCCACAGCCGCTCCAAATGCATAAAGTGCTGCTATAATAGTCCCCTCACCGGTTTTAAAATCAACTAAGCCATCTTTAAATGTAACAAAATAAGCTGATAGAAGCGCTACAACAGCCCAAACAATATATCTTTTATCAAATTTTTCTTTTAAGAATATAGAGGCTGTACCTATCGCAAATATTGGTTGAAGTTTTTGTAAAAGAAATACTACAGAAAAAGAAATAAAGTGTACTTTTAAAAGAGCCGTGGTAAACCAGAGTGTTCCTAAAAGTCCACTCAAAACAGAAATTAAAATTATTAAAAACCATTCATGTTTCGTAAAATGTGTTTTAAAAACATATTTAGCTACAAATGGAAATAATATTACAAGTCCGATTAAATGCTCAAAGAAAATTATCGTAATCGGTGGAAGTGAATATAAATTCCGACGGATGACTCCATCAAATGCCCAGAGTAATGCGGCAATAATTATTAAAATAGGCCCCCAATATGATTTTTTTTCTTTTATTTTTTCTAACATTTTTTTAAATCTTTTTTTATTTGTAAAATTAATTCTTTTTCTGTTTTAAATTCTTTAAACTTTCTAATAAATTTATGAATTTCAAGCGTAACTTTTTCACCATAAATATTTTTATTAAAGTTAATTAAATGTGCTTCTATTTTCGGCAAGCTTTTTTTATCAAGTGGACCAATGATTATTCCAGCTTTATATTTTTTATTTTTTAAAAATACAACACCACTATACACACCAAAAGGTGTTTTATCTTTCATTCTTAAAAAATATTTTCTATCTAGATTTATTGTAGGATAACCAATCTTTCTACCATATCCATCACCCTTGATTACTTTACCTTTAATCGTATACATTGATTTAGATTATGGTTCTTTTTATCACCTGTTCTTCTTCGGGATTTTCTTTTTTTAGATTTTCAATAATTTCTTCTGCTACATTTTCAGGTTTTAAATATCTATCAAAATCTTTAATATCCAAACCTTTCCAAAGATCTGTCATAATTCCACCTGGATAAACTGAAACAATTTTTAATTTAGAACCAATATTTTCAAATTTAAATGCTTGCATAAATCCTCTTACTGCCCACTTACTTGCAACATAAATTTTAAAATTTACAGCTCGAGTTGCATCGATAGCTGCTTTTGAAACTATATTTAAAATAAGTCCGCTATCATTATTTTTCATATTTTCCAACGCAGCCCTACAACCAAAAACTGTACCTAAAAAATTTACATCAAATATTTTATGAACTTTTTCTATATCAATTAATTCTCCTTTTGGAAATTTAAATAAAATTCCAGCATTATTTACCCAAATATCTATTTTGCCAAAATCAATCATAACTTTTTTTGCTAGATTTTGAACTTCATTTTCTTTAGTAACATCTGCGACTATAGCTATAGCGTTTATCTCTTGAGCTGTTTTTTCTAACTCATTTTTATCATGTGAAGAAATAATCACAGTAGAACCTTCTTTTAAAAACAAAATTGCTAAGAACTTTCCAAGGCCTTTACTTCCTCCTGTTATAACAACAATTTTATTTTTTAATTCCATAATTTATTCCGAAAGCCTTTTATCAATACGATTGATATCACGAGGGAAAAGTGTCGCTTCTTTAATGTTTGGGATATTCAAGAATCGAGCCGTCAAACGTTCGAGGCCCATAGCGAGTCCACCATGTGGAGGCATACCATATTTAAAGGCCTGTAAATAAAAACTAAATTTTTCTGGATTCAAACCTTTCCATTTCATTTTATCTATTAAAACATCATAACGATGCTCTCGTTGGCTACCAGAAAGCAATTCAAGGCCTTTAAACAATAAATCGTAACATTTAGTTCTACCTTCTAATTTTTCATCATCCATCGCGTAAAATGGCCTTTTAGTCCTAGGATAGTTGGTAATAAAAATAAAATCAGAATTAAATTCTTTTTTAGCATATTCCGAAAGCCAGCGTTCGTGTTCGGGTTCTAGATCAGGCTCTTGTGTACAATCTACCCCGGTTGAATCAGAAATTAATTTCTGTGCATCGGTCAGCTTCATACTTGGGAACATTTCCCCATCTGGTATTAATGGAAATTCTACATTTAATAATTTAAATTCATGCGTACATTTTTCTTTTAATTTTTCGGTAACATATTTTAATAAACGACTTTCTAATTTCATCACATCTTCCGGACCTTCAATAAAGCCCATTTCTAAATCGAGTGATGTATATTCATTTAAATGTCTTGTCGTAGAATGTTTCTCAGCCCGAAAGACATTGACCACGGTGAAAACTCTTTCAAAGACTCCTACCATCATTTGTTTATAAAGTTGCGGACTCGTGGCAAGGTAAGCAGTCTGATCATAAAAATATGGAACTTTAAAAACTTCTGTACCACCCTCCGCATCTCCACCCACGAGCGAAGGAGCACGAAATTCTGTAAAACCTTCACTATTTAAAAAATCCTTGAAAGAACTTAAAATGACACTTTGCACTTTAAAAATTGCTTCTTCTCGGGCGCGGCGTAAAGTGAGCGGTCGATAATCCAAAAGTGTATCAATATTTAATTCTGCATCATTTGCAAATGGTAATTCTCTGGCTTCATTTAAGACTTCAATATATTTTACTTCGAGCTCAACCTCACCATTTAAAACACCAGCCTTAATATTTTTTTCTGGTCTTTTATTTACCATTCCACTAATTTTTAAAACCCATTCTGGACGAATTAATTTTGCTTGATCGGTCGCTTGTTCATGCATCGGCAAAGCCACGCATTGAACCTTTCCTGTCACATCCCGCATATCAAAGAAGACCATCTTACCTTGATCACGACGCACATCCACCCAGCCGGCAATAATAATTTCTTTGCCAATATTATCTTTTAAGTCTTTAATATAAATTCTGTTTTGCATTCTTAAAATATATCATAAAATTGGCAATAAAAAAAGAGCGTCAACATTAACTATTGATGCTCTTATTATTTTAAAAACAATCTTTTAGGAAACTTTATACCTTGAACTTATTGATCTATTATTCACTACACAACTAATTGCATGAGCAAATTCTTCCTCAACCGAAAGTACATTGATTTTTTTAATATTTTCTTTTAAAGGAAGTGTTGTAGTTACAATAAATTCTACTAACTGACTTTTTTCAATTTTAGAATAAGCTCCTCCAGACAAAACAGGATGTGAACATAATGCCCTCACACTATTTGCTCCCTGTGCATAGGCTTCTTCTGTAGCTTTTATTATAGTATTTGTTGTATCAGCAAGATCGTCAATAAAAACAACGTCCTTCCCTTTTACGTCTCCAATAATAATTATTTTCTCAACTTTATTGGGTCCACTTCTTTGCTTATGACAGATAACAAAATCTGTGTTAAGAAATTTTGCATAACTCCCAGCTCGCTTTGCACCACCAGCGTCAGCAGAAGCCATAATTAGATTCTTTAATTTAAGTTTTTTAATATATTTCACAAAAACGCTTGATGCGTATAAGTGATCCACTGGAATATTAAAAAATCCTTGAATTTGATCTGAGTGTAAATCCATACAGATTACTCTGTTAAAAAATGTAGCTTGAAGCAAATTTGCTATTACTTTTGCAGTAATAGGGACTCTTGCTTCATCTTTTCTGTCCTGCCTAGCAAAACCATAATATGGTATTACGGCAATAATAGATAAAGCAGATGCCCTCATGCATGCATCTCCCAATAAAAGTATTTCAAATAAATTTCTTAATGGAATGTTTGTGGATTGTACTATAAATACAATTTTTCCACGTACACTTTTTGTTATTTTTGGCTTAAATTCTCCATCAGAGAAATCAGTCATTTTAACATAAGTAACACTGGTCTTAAGAATTTTTGCAATTTTTTTTGCAAATTTTTTTGAGTTTGGATCTGAACCCGATAAGATAGCAAAGTTTTTCATAGATTTATTTAGTATAAAGTTTAAACTATTAAAATTTCAAGTAAAACAAAAAAATTATTTTCCACCCACATAATATATAAAAAATGACACTTTGTCAAATTAGTGTCAAAAAGCATTTTGGTACTATAAATTCACTCCGATTTTCTCCCGTACTTCAGTCATTTTTTTGGTAGCGATTTTTTTTGCTTCTTCACCCCCGGCTTTTAGAATTTTCAATACTTTCGGAATATCTTTTTCCAATTCCTTTCGACGTTCACGTAGTGGTGCAATAAAGGATATTAAATCTGTAATCAAGGCTTCCTTAAGGGCTTTATAGTTTCGTTTATTTTCACTATAAAGCTTATCAAAATAATCGCCTGTTAATTCATTAGGATATAATAATTTACGAATTGGATAATGAATATGGCGAACATTAATAGCACCGTCCTCACCTGAATCAGTTACTATACTCATAGTAATTTTTTTAATTTCTTCGTCAGAGGCAAAAAGCGGAATAGTATTTTTATAACTCTTACTCATTTTTCTTCCATCTATTCCTATCATTGAACCTTTTTCAGTAAAAACATCCTCAACAATCTTTTCCTTCGGAAGTTTAAAAGTTTGGCCAAAAATATGATTAAACTTTTTAGCTATGTCACGTGCAATTTCTACGTGTTGTTTTTGATCAGCACCCACAGGAACAACATCAGCATCATACATTAAAATATCAGCTGCCATTAAAACAGGATAATTAAAAGTTCCGACGTCAATATCTTTAAAGACTCTATTAATAAAATCTTTATATGTCTCCCATCCTTTTTCTTCTTCAACATTACTTTCGTTCATTTTTTTTAAAAAATCATCTGCACCAATCTTAGATACACGAGCCTTGAAAGCATGAGCTTCCATTAATTTCGGCATTGTGGTAATCGTATCAAAAATCCAAGCAAGTTCAGTATGTTCAGAAATATCAGATTGTTTAAAAATTGTAACTTTTTTAGGATCTAAACCAATCGCTAAATAATCAAGTAAAATATTGATAATATTTTCCTTCATTTCTTTCGGATTCTGTAATGAATGGAGTGCATGATAGTCAGCAATAAAAATATAGGCTTTATAATCATCTTGTAGGTCAACGAATTGCTTCATTGCCCCAAAATAGTTCCCAATATGTGGCCGGCCTGACGGCTGCACCCCTGATAATAATATCTTTTTAGACATATAAATATTTTATCATATTTTTCCCCATTTTAATAACATCTTTGCTAACTTTTCAATTTTGACAATTTTTCTATCGTGCTAGAATAGCTGTAATGGTAAATAAAAGAAAAAATGAATTACGCGTGCCACCTCAAAGTATCGATTCAGAAAAAGCAGTACTGGGCTCTATTATGCTTCGCAAGGACGCTCTCCATGAAATAGAAGATGTGGTTAACCCAGATTCTTTTTATGCGGAAAAACATAAAATAATTTTCCAAGCGATGCTTGATTTATTTTTGAAGAATGAACCGATCGATATGCTTTCTCTTTCTACTAAACTAGGTGAACAAAAATTACTAGAAAATATTGGTGGTAATAAATATCTAGCTGAGATCGTCTCAATCGTCCCCTCTTCTACTAACGTAAAACATTATGCTGAAATAGTACAAAAAAAATATATTTTAAGAAGCTTGATTGAAGCCGCTGACTATGTCTCTGAACTCGCTTTCGAAGAAGGAGATGATCACATGGATGATATTTTAGATTTAGCAGAAAAAAGGATTTTCAGTGTCGTTTCTTCTCCAAAGAATCAAAAATTTACAAGCTTGAAAGACGCCCTACCAGAAGCTTGGGAACGACTAGAAAAATTACATGAACATAAAGATGCTTTACGCGGACTACCGACTGGTTTTAGAGATCTAGATAATATTCTCTCTGGCTTACAAAAATCAGATTTAATTATTCTAGCTGCTAGACCTTCAATGGGTAAAACCACTCTCGCACTAGATATCGCTCGTATGTCCGCAATTTTACATAATAAATCAGTTGGTATATTTTCACTTGAAATGTCTTCACAACAATTAGTGGACCGTATGCTTTCCGCTGAATCACGAGTGAATGCTTGGAATCTACGAACTGGTCGTCTTTCCGCTGATAAAGAATTCTCTCAGCTTCGAGACTCGTTAGATAAACTATCTAAAGCAAGAATTTATATTGATGATCAACCAGGTAATTCAATCGTCCGAATGAAAGCCGTTTCTCGCCGACTCAAAGCAGAAAAAGGATTGGACTTAATTGTAGTCGATTACTTACAACTCATGACTACTTCTAAAAATTATGATTCTATGGTCAATCAAGTGACAGAAATTTCTAGGTCCTTAAAGAGTTTAGCAAAAGAACTAGATGTACCAGTTTTAGCTCTTTCACAGCTTTCTCGTGCAGTAGAGGCTCGCGGAGGTAAGCCAAGACTATCTGACCTCCGTGATTCAGGCTCTATTGAACAAGATGCGGATGTCGTGATGTTTATACATAGAGAAGATAAAGGAAAAGATGAATCAGAAAAAACTAATATTGCTGAAATATTAATAGAAAAACACCGTAACGGACCGACCGGCAAAGTGGATCTTTACTTTGATGAAAAAACTACTACTTTCTTAAACTTAGAAAAAAGTAGTTTGAGTGAATTTTCCCCTTCTAAACTTAAAGATGAGTTAGATGAATTTTAATAAATTAATTTTTATAAATGGATATTATTGAAAAATTAACTGAGGTTTTTAAAGAATTTCCTGGTATTGGTGAACGTCAAGCAAGACGTTTTGTATATTTTCTTATGTCTCGAAGTGGAGCATACTCTCAAAATTTAGCTAGTTTGATTTTAGATTTAAAAAAAGAGGTAGCTCAATGTAAAGAATGCTTTCGGTTTTTTATCTTCGATAGAGAACAAAAAACTCTTTGCGATATTTGTGCCAACCCTCACACCGACACAACGATGCTCATGGTAGTCGAGAAAGATTCTGATTTAGAAAGTATTAAAAAAAGTCGCACCTATCATGGAAAATATTTTGTCTTGGGTGGACTCGTACCTATCGTCGAGAAAAATACTAAAAATAGGATCAGAGTAGAAGAATTGAAAGAAAAAATTAAAAAAAATAAAAATGAAATTAAAGAAATAATTCTCGCTTTTTCTCTCTCCCCTCAAGGTGATCATACTGATTTCTATATACGTGGACAAATAAAAGAAATTACTGAATCACTCAATATAAAAGTCTCCTCTCTCGGCCGCGGACTCTCCACTGGCACTGAACTTGAGTATTCTGACAACGAAACCCTCAAAAATGCCCTCAAAAATAGGCAATAAAAAAACCTAATCATTGATTAAGTTTTTTTATGCGATTGAAAGGATTTTTACTTTAAAGAAAGGCTGACGGTGGCCATTACGTCGTAAATATCGAGACTTTTGCTTATATTTGACCACCAAAATCTTACGAGCTCTACCGATTAATACAATTTCAGCTTCAACTTTAGCGCCAGTAATATAAGGAGTGCCAATAGTGGTATCTTTTCCATCATCAACTAAGAGAACCTTGTCAAAGGAAACTTTATCCCCTTTTTTATATTCTCCTTTTATTTTCTCAATGGAAACAAGACCCCCTTCGGAGACCTTATACTGCTTTCCACCTGTTTTTATAACGGCAAATTCCATAGTTTTTATCTTATATTAAATTTGAGAAAATTGCAACCCCACTTCTTATAAACATAAGTATTTTGAAGCGAGGCAAATATTTGCTATACTTTAGACATATATGCAAACAAAAATAATGGAAAGGTACTTTTTCTTTGGACTTTTATTAGCTACGTTCATTTTTACTTTTTTGATTTTTCGTCCTTTTTGGATTGTGATAATACTTGGTGCTTGTCTAGCCGTAGTGCTTTATCCTATCTTTAAATGGTTTAAAAAAATAAAGTTTCCTAATTGGTTATCCTCTATTTTAACCGTTATAATCTTTGCCATAATAGTTTGCGGTCCTCTTTTAGCAATTGGAGTCATTATTCTCAATCAGTCTCAAATTGTTTATCATTCTGTGGTAATAAATGGAAATACAAATTCTTTTATAAGCATTATTGGAGCTAAAATAAATCATCTTTTACCAGCTGGTATTAATTTTAATATAGAAGAAAAAGCTTCTGCTTTTATTTCATTTATTTCAAATAATATTACTGATATCTTTAGTAGTGCGGTTTCTACTTTCTTTTCATTTATTCTTTTACTTATCGCTATTTTTTATTTTTTGAAAGATGGAGATGAATGGAAAAGGAAATTATCTTTATTGATTCCTTTATCAGAAACTGATGATCAAAAAATTCTTTCAAGACTTTCAAAAACAATAGACGGTATGTTAAAGGGTGTTGCTTTGATTGCTTTGATTCAAGGTATCATCACCGGAATTGGTTTTGCTCTTTTTGGAGTACCGAATGGAGCACTTTGGGGGTTGGTAGCCGTCGTGGTATCAATTATCCCTGTTTTTGGCACAGCATTTATTTCTGTTCCAGGTATGATTTTCCTTTATTTCACAGGAAATGTATTGGGCGCAATTTGTTTATTACTTTGGTCAGTTATAACCTCCATATTAGTAAATAATTTTTTAGCTCCTGTTTTAATTGGAAAAAAAGTAGATGTTTCATCTTTTTTAATTCTCTTTGCAATCATTGGAGCCATTGCCTTATTAGGACCTGTCGGAATATTGATCGGTCCACTAGCAGTCAGCTTACTCTATGCTCTTATCTCAATTTATCGAAATGAGTTTAAACAAAATGAAGTTTTATAATACTTTAACTAAACAAAAAGAAGAATTTTCCTCAATTGAACCTAAAAAGGTACGGATGTATACATGCGGTCCGACTGTTTATTATTATGCTCATATCGGTAATTTACGCGCTTATATTTTTGCGGATATTTTATGCCGAACCTTAAAATATAATGGTTTCAAAGTAAAACAAATAATGAATATTACTGACATCGGACACCTAACGAGTGATGCAGATCTGGGTGAAGATAAAATGACCAAAGGACTCTTGCGTGAAGGAAAAAAATTAACACTTAAAAATATGCGTGTGCTCGCAGAATTTTATGCTAAAAATTTCAAAATGGATCTAAAAAATCTGAATATTGAAATGCCACAAAAAATGCTTTTTGCCAGTGATTATGTCAAAGAAGATATCGCTTTAATAAAGAAATTACAACAAAAAGGCTATACATATAAAACCAATGATGGAATATATTTTAATGTTTCAAAAATGCCAGACTATGGAATACTTTGGGGTGGAAAAAGAGTCTGGGGAGAATCTGGCGCAAGAATTGCCGAAAATTCTGAAAAGAAAAATCCTGAAGATTTTGCACTTTGGAAATTTGATCAAAAAATTGGTTTCAAATCTCCTTGGGGTATTGGCTTCCCAGGTTGGCATATCGAATGTTCCGCAATGGGAATAAAATTTTTGGGTGAACAATTTGATATTCATACTGGAGGCATCGATCATATACCCGTGCATCATACTAATGAAATCGCTCAATCAGAATGTGCAACTGGCAAAAAACCTTTTGTCAGATTTTGGATGCATAATGAATTCGTCGACATTGGTGGAGAAAAAATGGCTAAATCTTCTGGTGAATTTTTAAGACTTGAAAGTTTGAAATCAAAAAATATCAGCCCACTCGCCTATCGTTTTTGGCTTTTAATGGCTAATTACAGAACAAAAGTAAACTTCAACTGGGAAGCTCTTGAGGGCTCGGAAATCGCCTTAAAACGTCTTTATGGGTTATATAAAGGGCTCGGGAAGCCTATAGGAAAAATTAATAATGATTACCAAGTTAAATTTAAAGAATATATTGGAGACGACTTAGATACCCCTCTAGCTCTGACCCTACTATGGGATTTAATAAAAGATGAAAAAATTTCCAATGCTGATAAAAAAGCGACTATTTTAGATTTTGATAAAGTTTTAGGTTTGGGTTTTAAAGATCTGAAAGAAGATAAAATTCCAAAAGAAATAAATAAATTGGTTGAAGCTAGAGCTCTCGCTCGCAAAAATAAAGATTTCAAAAAATCTGACGAACTTCGCGTACAAATAAATTCACTCGGTTATGAAATCAAAGATACGCCTCTAGGAGTAGTAATTTCTAAAATCTAAATTTATTTTTCCCAAGGAAATTCAGAATGGCCGAAGTGGCCCCACTGACAAGTTTTGGCAAATTGAACTTGGTCTAGATTTAGTAATTTTCTGATACCAGTTGGACTCAAATCATAACCTTCAATTTTTTTTTCTTTACCATCTAGAATAGCCACGGCCATTACAGGTTCTGATTTTCCTATCGCATAGGCCAACTTCACAAATACTTCTTTGGCTTTACCACTTTTTATATAATCAACTGCAATTTTACGAGCGACATACGCTCCGCTACGATCAACTTTTGTATAATCTTTTCCAGAAAAAGAACCACCACCGATCGGAATTTCTGGTCCATAATTGTCCACAATTAATTTGCGACCAGACAAGCCTGCGTCTGCTTCAAAACCTCCTTGCGTCCACTCACCTGCCGGATTAATTAAATATTGAACCCCGTCGCTCGAGAGCGACAGGGCGATCTCAGACTGCGTAATTATACTTTTTACTAATTCCAATAATTCTATATTTTTAGTATTTTGAAAACTAGCGACCACTGTTTTTATTTTATTTCCTTCTATAGTTACTTGTGTTTTTCCATCATATGGATATTTCGCATAAATTTTCTGACATAAATCTCGTGCTAATTCGTATTCACGGGGCATCATCGTCTCTGTCTCTGCTATTGCATAGCCTTTCATTATGCCTTGATCACCAGCACCTCCAGTATCTACTCCTTGCGCGATACTCTGACTTTGCTCAGCAATATTCACAACTATTTTATAATCTTCTCCAACTATCTTTTTTACTATAAATTCTAGGCTCGGTTTACTTGTACTCGTCACTTCTCCGTTGATCGTAATCAACTTATGTCCACCCATCACTTCAATAGCGACTCGACTTTCTTTATCTTCCGCCAAATAAGCATCTAAAATAGAATCTGCAATAAAATCACAGATTTTGTCTGGATGACCTGGACTCACAAATTCAGCTGTTTTGGTTTGCATATATATAAAAAATTATTTTTGTTCTTGTTGAGTAATACAATGAATCGCCCCACCACCATAGACAAGATCTCGACAATCTATGCCTATGACTTTTTTATCAGGAAAACAAGATTGAATTATAGATAAAGCCCTAGCATCATTCTCGTCACCATATAAAGACATTAAAACAGTTTCATTTCCAATATAAAAATTTGCATAGGAAACAGGTGCCTTTTTACCATTAAACTCTTTATCACCTTCATCAAAATACATATGGGGCATTGGTAACTTAATAACTTCAAAAGTATTACCATCCTGATCAATAGCATTTTTTAAAATCTCATAATCTTCAGATAATCTAGTATAATTTTCATCATTCTTATCATCCTCATAAGCACAAACTATTTTTGATGGACCAATAAATCGTGCGACTTCATCAATATGCCCATCCGTATGATCATTCAATAATCCATTCTTTAACCAAATAATTTTTTGAGCTCCAAGATATTTTTTAAAAATATTTTCCGTATATTCTTTACCTTTTTTTAAATTACGATTTTTTATTAAACATTCTTCAGTGGTTAAAATAATTCCTAGTCCGTTTGAATCAATTGCTCCACCTTCCATTGCTAAATCAACTGAAAACATTTCAAAACCAACCATTTCTTTTAAATTCAAAAATATTTCATTGTCTTTAAATAATTCTGGAAATTTTTTTCCATAAGCGTCATAATGCCACTTAACCCAGGCCTTTTTATTCATATTTTTAACATAAGTCGGTCCATAATCTCGGACCCAAACGTCCACGTACTCTGTTTGGTAAAAAATAACCCTGGATAAATCAACACCAAAATCACTGATCATTTTTTTTACCCTAATCTCCATCTCTTCATTTAAAACCAAAAGCTTTACTCTTTCGTCCTTATGTAAAGCAAAAATCATTTGTAAATATATTTTTTCGATATTTTTTATTCTCTCCCCGAAATAATCAGGGTCATTCGGCCAAGCAAGCCAAGTAGCCTCATGTTCTTCCCATTCAGCCGGCATTCGAAAATTATTTTCTTTTAAATCTTCTTCTGACATATTATTTTACACCAAGAGATCCATAAGTATCCGTACGACGATTGCGCATAAAACCCCATTCGTCGGTTATTATTTTATTCTTAGCTAAATCAATTTTGGACATTATAATTTCATCTTTATTTTTAGAAGCTCTTTTGATTACTTTCCCGAATGCATCGCAAATAAAGGACTGCCCCCAAAAATTCAATTTTTCTTCAATACCTACACGATTCACCGCTACCACGTATAAACTATTCGCTATAGAGTGCGCGCGCATAATTGTCTCCCAAGCATCATGCCAATCACCCTCAGATTGCTTCTCTCCAGAAATGGTGCCAATGGCTGTAGGATAAAAAACAATATCTGCCCCAGCAAGCTTCACAGCCCTAGCTGCTTCTGGAAACCACTGGTCATAGCAAATTAACACGGCAAAAGTGCCATATTTTGTTTTATATATTTTATAACCAGTGTCCCCTTCTTCAAAATAATTTTTTTCATAAAAAAGTGGGTCTTGTGGAATATGAATCTTTCGATACGTCGACAATAATTTTCCGTTTGCATCAATAACTACAGCAGAATTATGATATTTACCTTCTGCATCTCGTTCAAATATCGGTACGATTATCACCACTTTATATTTCTTCGCAATTTCTGCAAAAACCTTAGTTGATTCACCAGGAATAGTTTCAGAAAATTGTTTTTTTTCTAATTTTGGATATTGTGGAAAATAACGAGTCTTATAAAGCTCCTGTAAACAAATAATTTGGGAACCTTTTTTAGCTGCCTGCTCAACAAGTTTAGCCGTTTTTTTTAAATTGTTTTCTTGATTAGTAGAGACTGCATTTTGCACAGCTCCAACTGTCACAAATTTATTTTTTAACATAGCCTAAATATAGCATTTTTTACCAAAAAATCCAGAAATTCTTTTTCGATAAATACAAAATACTAATACTGTATTTACTATTATAAAATAAATACCGAAAGAATAGATTGAAAAAATCCATTCTTTTATAATCAGTAATCCTATAATATTATTTATAATTCCTGAAAAATATAAAATTCCTGTCTCTGTTTCTGGAAATTTCCATGATTTTATAATAGTTGGAAAAGCAGCTAAGCCATCACTCAAAATAGCAAAAATTATTGA
Organism: uncultured bacterium; assembly: GCA_903825255.1. Classification (GTDB taxonomy): domain Bacteria; phylum Patescibacteriota; class Minisyncoccia; order Phycocordibacterales; family UBA9973; genus UBA9973. The sequence continues at coordinate 47,578 of CAIJZZ010000030.1, read as the reverse complement.
GGCCCCTAAATTTCTAGTTAGAATATAAACAGTAAGTGCCATTAATGATAATAATCCACAGATTAAATCAAACATCGTAAGTTTCCAATATCCATTTTTTCTAAACAAAGAAAAAATTAATACTAAAAGTGGACCAAAGCCTGCAATAAATACAGGTAATACAGAAAGTCCTGCTCCCGCTTTTAATTGAAAATAAACTCCGATAAAAGGTGCTAACATCCAAATAAACCAAGAGACTAAATTGGGTCTAGTTTTACCAAAAAGAAAATCTTTAAAATAAAAATAATATCCAACTATAGTTGAAAGTATTACAAGATATATAAATTGTGAAGATATCATAAAAATTAAATTCCTTCTTTTTTAAGTTCTTCTAGGAGCTCGCGGGCGCGCTTAGAAAGCTTACTTGATATTTTTATATTAATCTTTATATACAAATCCCCCGCTTTACCATTTTTTATTTGTTCACCCTCTCCGGTCATTTTTAAAGTTTGACCATTTTGAATTCCTGCTGGAATTTTTATTTTTAATTCTTTATTCCCACCGATCACTAACTTTTTTTCTACACCTAAAATAGAATCAGTTAAAGAAATTTGTATTTCAGTCTGCATATCCCGTCCATGAGGAGTACGTGCATAAAAACCTCCTCCACCACCAAAAAAATCACTAAAAATATCATTTAAATTCCCAAAATCAAACTCTTGCCCGCCACCTTGTTGAAAGCCAGAAAAATCAAAACCTCCAAAACCACCTTGTTGATAAGCTCCATAATTTCCGCCTCCACCAGCCATATTCTCATAACCAGAGCCAAATTGGTCATATTTTGAACGTTTAGCGTCATCTGAAAGAACTTGATAAGCCTCGTTTACTTCTTTAAATTTCTTTTCATCACCGCCTTTTTTATCTGGATGATGTTTATGAGCCAACTTATAAAAAGCCTTCTTGATTTCATCCTTTGAAGCGCCTTTCTCAACCCCTAATGTTTTGTAGTAGTCTTTTTGCATAAATTTATTTGAAGACTATATCATAGGCTCTGCTTCTTGTGAAGCTTTTTTAGATGTGGTAGCCTCTTCTTCGTCTTCATTATTTTCTTTTTTATTTTTTTTACCCTTACCTTCAATTATCGCTTTTTCTTCAGCACTTCGGATAATTGTCGCTTCTTCTTTTGCAATAAGTTCAGCTGCTGCGTCTTTGGAAATTGTATATTTTCGATGAGAAGCTGCAATAATTTCTTTTTGATAAGAAATATGAGTCGGAGGTAAAACTCTTAAAGTCTCCGCGGAAAAAGGATCATATGATTCACCATCGATAGTCATTTTGATATAAAACTCAGCTACCGCAAGGTTAATCATATCTTTCACATCGAAAAGTGGAGCAAATTCTGGTTTCATTTTTACGGCATCTTCACCACCAATACGAAAAGTAATAATACTTCCACAATTACCAAGCACAGCTTGGTGCACTTTTGTGATGATTTGACCCACATATTGATGCGCTACTGTAAGATTTAAACCGTATTTACGAGCTTCTGATAAAATATTTTCAAATGTCTGAGTCACGACATTTTGAAACTCATCGACATATAAATAAAAATCGGTTCGAGCACTCTCCGGAAGACTTGCTCTCTCCATTCCAGCCTGTTTGATTTTAGTCAAAAACATTGAACCCAAGAAAGAAGAATTCTCTTCACCTAGACGGCCTTTAGAAATGTTAATCAAAATTATTTTCTTCTCATTCATAAGCTTACCAACATCAATTTTGTTTTCTTTTTGTCCGAAAATATTTCGAAGTAATGGATCTGAAAGAAATTGCCCTAGTTTGTTTACGAGTGGAATGATAGCGTCAGTATCAAATTTTTCAGACCAATCCGCGAATTCAATAGCGAAGAATCTTTTCACCATATCGTCCGTAATATATTCAACGACTTTCTGTCGATAATTTCTGTCCGTCAACATTGAAATCATTCCGCGCATCGTGGCATGCGGATAATCGAGTAAGGCTAAACAGGTAAAACGAAAAACGTGTTCGAGACGTGGAGTCCAGTTGGCTCCGAATTGTTTTTGAAAAACTTCAATCAAACCTTGAGTTAAAATAAATTTAAAAGCAGGGTCAACATTGGCCAACGGATTGAAAGATGCAGGAAAATCTACATCCGTAGGATCAATAATACAAACATCTTCAATGCGCTCTTTTGGAACAAAATCTAAAATATTTTTAAATTCGTCACCGTGAGGATCTATCAAACATAGGCCATGCCCATATTGAATATCCTGACGAATAAGAAGCTCAAGTAATTTAGACTTTCCGACGCCTGACTTTCCAATAATATATAAATGTCTTCGACGGTCTACACGCTTAATTCCGAAAACAAATTTTTTTTCCTCTAGGGCTGCAACATAATTTGTACGTCCAATAAAAGAAGCTTCTTCTGGATTTACTTTGCCGAAAACAGGCAGCTCTGGTGGTGGTGGACCATATTTTATTATTTGAACTCGATTTGGTTTGGGCATAATATATGCTTATTTTACTACTTTTTTCAATAATTTCCAACCTAATACACTTCTCTCTGATAGCACTCCTTGCAATAAATAATTTCTGGCTTTTCCGGCGCATACATAGTCTCAAATTTATTTGAACATTTCCCTTTATGATTATGATTTAAAAGACCACACATACATTCTCTGGTATAAAAATTAAAAGGATTTCTCCATTTTATACGATCATAATACCTACAATTTGGACAATATCTAGGTATAGGTAAATTCATTTGTTTATAAAAAACTAGTTCATCAGGTAATATTTTAAAAGCCGAAGTACAGAGAGTCTCCACTTTTCCTTTATTTAAACACTCAATAGTTCCATCACAAATTAAATCAGAAACATCGTGTATACTTTCAGGAATATCGTTTACTTGGATAGAAGACGTATAAGCCTTAGATTCCCTTTCTCTCCATTTATAGCCATTAGCCAAGGCTTCTTCGCGAGATAAAGGATGTTCTTCAAAAGCAAAACTCTCATTATATGTAAAAGGAGAAAGTTCTGGTGGAAAACATTCACCAAAACCATATACCCTGCCGATTTTATCAACATAGGGTACTTCGTTCATTTGTTTTTTTATTTCCTCAACTGTTTTAAAATATTCCTCTTTAGAATATTGTTTATTTAAAATACAATACTTTTGATTTATTAAACTAATGCAGCCAAAACAATCTATACAACCTCGACAACCATCACTATAGAGTATATTTCTACAACCACTACCACAGCTAAATGATAAAAGTACTCGGCTCATACCTCGGCCTGCATTTGTACTTTCATAACACTCCTCTCCTCTTCCTGTCATTATAAGATCTTGAGAATCTTGAACATTGGGTGCCATAGAAAGAAAGCAATTTTTCAAATTTTCTGCAGTTTCTATACCATAACAATGAACACAATTCTTTGAATTCGCAATAAAATCACCTGCACAATTTATAGAATTTTTTATATGAGCAAATCGGTGAATAGAATTTCGAGCCAGCTCTTCGAATTCTTCTTTGGCTATTTTTTGACCTGAATAAGTATCGAGTCGTAACTCAGAAATCGCTTTTTGATATTCTTCTTTAGAATATTGTTTATTTCGAAAAACGTTACTTTTATTTCGAAGTCCCGATGACATACAACAATCAATACAATTTACACAATCAAATAAAAAATGTGATGAAATACATTGTTCGCTCTCAATTAAAAAAGTAGAACTGAAACTATCACTAGATTGGACTATTTCATAACAACGATCACTTTTTTTAACCCTTAAACAATCAAGACAATTTTTAGTATCCAAATAAGTATGTTTGCAGTATTTAATATTTTCTGATTTATGCACACAATATGATAAATAAATATTTTTACTAGTAAAACAGTAATTCGAATATTCACAACCTGGGCCGTTTCTTTCATTTTTATCAAGTGCCCGTTGAGGCACAACACTTCTTAACTCATTGAATTGTTCAAAAAAATTTTTAGAAAAATCATATTCTCTACCATAATCTCTACCATCCCAAGTGTCACTAATATGACATTTCATACACCAAGCTGGTACATTGGAATCTGGATGATATCTGGAAATAATATTTTCTTTACAATTTGAACAATTGCTTTTATAAAGACAACGGTCATTTAAATAAGTGAGTTTTCGTAAAAATCTACAACGAGGGCACCAAAGTGGTGCTGGTACTCCGATTTTATTATAAAAACTAAAATCCTCAGACTCTATAGTGAAGTTTTGTTTACAGTTTTGGCAAACCCGAGTTTCTGTTTTTTCTGTCATAAATCTTTAAATAGAGTTATTCTAAAATTTTTCTTAAAACATCTTCTGGTACTTCGCGTACCTTTCCAGACGGTGAAACTGAAGGAATGGGAACAGATTTTTCTTCTTTTTTTATTTCTTCTTTAGGTTCTTCTTTTGGAATTTCTTTTATGGGCTCAGGAACAAAAACAGGAGTTTCTTTAGTAGGTTCAGGTATAGGAATTTTTGTTTCTGAAATTAAATTCTTTAATTTACTCATATCTTCAACACTTGCTCCTCGATCCTTTAAATTTGAAATATTAGCTGGTTTTTGAACTTTTAAATCGCTCAAGGAGATCGGTGGAGGAGTCTCTTTTTTAATTTCTTCCATTTTTGGTTCTTCCTTTTTGACTTCAAAAACTTTATTTTCAGAAAGAGTCTTATTTAAAATATCTCGCAAGGCTGAGTTGTCTCTAGTTTTTTCCTTATTTACAAAAGTTGATTTTTGATTTTGATTTTTAAAATCATTTTTTACATAAACAGGATTCGGCCTATTTATCGGCTGTGGATTTATAGGTGGAATATTTTTATTAGCTGTATTGTTTGCAGATGATGGTGTAACCCTGTTGCTCGCGAGTGACGGGGTAAAAACTTTTTTAAGAGCTCCAAAAATTTTTGGTTTATTACTACTCATAATCGGCTTATTTTCATTTGTTCTTTCTGGATATCTTTCAGACTCAGTGTGTTTCTCTTTTGGTTCAAATTCAATACCCAAATCTGCTAATGGTTTAAAAAATTTAATTTCATCTTCTTTAATTTGATTCATTGAGCCTCGAAGAGGTTTCAACTCTCCTGTCTTCATTTTAGCAATACAATCTTTACAATACACTGGTCTATCTGGTTGTGGTTTAAATGGCACCTTTGTCTCTTTATGACAAATAGAACAAATTGCCGCAAACATTTCGACATCACCAGCACTAGTAATATCATCTCCAAGCGACATTCCGCTCCAATTATTGATTTCACGTTCAACATCTTCTCTGGATCTACAATAAAGGGCACGGGATGATTTAATAACTTCTTGCTCGATTTCTATATTACCTGATTTTACCATCTGCGGTAACGTCTTTGCAGAAAATGGTCTTGAAGTAACCCCATCAATCATTAGTTTTAGATAAATTTTATAGTTTGGTAAATTCACAATGTCCGATGGAGTGAATTCTGGATCAAATTCTTTTTCTAAAAATTCTGCGTCATCTGAGCCGACTCGAAAAACAATCATCGTCCCGACGTTGCCAAAAACTGCATCTCGCACAGCTGAACTTTTGTCTGAAACGAGTTGGGCTGTGTACTGGTGCGCCACTGTAAGATTCAAACGATATTTTCGAGCTTCAGATAAAATACCAGCAAAAGATTCTGTTACGAAATTTTGGAATTCGTCGACATATAAATAAAAATCTTTACGGTCATCTTCAGGAATACGTACACGTTCCATCGCTGCTAATTGAATTTTGGTGATGATCATCCCTCCGAGTAATGCAGAGTTGTCTTCACCAATACGCCCTTTTGAAACGTTTACAAGAAAAATTTTTCCACTGTTCATAATTTCAAAAATATCTATCGTACTTTTTGACTGACCAACAACATTTCGAATAATGGAAGTTGAAAGAAATTGTCCGACTTTATTTTGAATCGGGGCGATGGCTTCATTACGAAACTTATCTTGCCAAGCTTCATATTCATGCACCCAAAAAGCCTTGATCACTGGATCTTTTAAATTTGAAATTATTTTCTGACGATAATCTTTGTCCACGAGCATTCGAGGAATTCCAAGCAAGGTTGTTCCAGGAGTATCTAGTAATGCCAAAATCGCATTGTTTAAAATGTATTCCATACGAGCACTCCAAGCATTCGCCCAAATTTTCGTAAAAATACCCATGAGTCCTGAGGCGACCAAATGTTTATATTGTGGATCAATTAATTCCAAAACATTAAAACCAATATGATAATCAATATCAGCTGGATTAAAATATACTACATCCTTCAAACGATTTGGTGGTATAGCCGATAAAATTCCCTCGACTAATTCTCCATGAGGATCAACTACGCAAACACCTTCACCGTTGATAATATTTTGAATAACCATATTAAACATCAACACTGATTTACCAGTACCTGACTTTCCAAGTAAATATACGTGCTGACGCCTATCTTTGCGCTTGATACCGAAAAGAGTATTTTTATCACGAAAAGTCGTGAGTCCGATGTAAGTCAAATCTTTGTTTAAAGGTATTTGGGGTAAATCCATATAGTTTAAATTATAACATTGGATAATAAAATTAAAAAGCCCTTTTAGGGCTTTTTAATTTTAAAGATTAGTAATTATTATTTCTTTTCATCTTCAGGTTTATCACCTTCTTTGAATTCAGCATTATGAATTTCTGGACCTTGCTCTTCCGTTCCAGTTCCTGGGTTTGGTGGAGTTTGTCCGGCTTCGGCATTAGCTTTATTCATCGCTTCGCCTATCTTAGACATTTCAGCTGAAAGCTCTTCAGTTGCTTTTTTAATCGCCTCCGCATCAGTACCATCTTTTACAGTACGAAGCGTAGTGATTTTTTTATTCACTTCATCTTTTAATTCCGCTCCGATTTTTGCTTCATTATCTTTCAAAGCTTTTTCTGCAGTGTAAATAATCATTTCAGCAGTATTTTTAACATCCGCAACTTCCCTTTTCTTTTTATCTTCTTCTGCATGCACTTCTGCATCTTGTTGCATTTTCTTAATGTCTTCATCTTTGAGTCCAGAACTTGCCTCAATCTTTATTGATTGCACTTTACCAGATGCTTTTTCTAGCGCCTTTACATTTAAAATTCCATTCGCATCTACATCAAAAGTCACTTCCACTTGAGGAATGCCTCTTGGAGCTGGCGGTACGCCATCTAAAATAAATCTACCGAGACTCTTATTGTCAGTAGCCATTGGGCGTTCTCCTTGCACAATGTGAATTTCTACAGAAGTTTGATTGTCCGCAGCCGTAGAAAAGATTTGAGATTTAGAAGATGGAATAGTGGTATTGCGTTCAATTAATTTTGTGGCTACTCCTCCCAAGGTTTCAATACCAAGCGAAAGCGGTATAACATCTAAAAGCAAAACATCTCGTACATCTCCAGCTAAGACTCCAGCTTGCACAGCTGCGCCTAAGGCAACCACTTCATCAGGATTAATCGTCATATTTGGAGCTTTACCAAAAAGATTTTTCACAGCTTCTACGATTGCCGGCATTCGAGTCTGTCCGCCCACCATAATGATTTCATTAATTTCATTCATCTTAAATGGTGAGGCTTCGAGTGCCCTCTTAGTAATTTCAATAGAGTGATCAATATATTCTTTTGCAAGAGATTCCAAAGTAGCTCGAGACATTTTCATTAACAAATGTTTTGGACCTGAAGCATCAGAAGTAATAAATGGAATATTAATTTCTGTTTCCATAGTGGTAGAAAGTTCGTGTTTAGCTTTTTCGGCTGCTTCTTTTAATCTTTGATGAGCGAGTGGATCTTTACGTACGTCCATACCAGATTCCTTTTTATATTCTTCCGCAATCCAAGCAATCATCTTACGATCAATATCACCTCCACCCATATGACTATCACCATCAGTAGACTTCACTTCTATGACATCATCTCCGATTTCAAGTACAGATACATCAAAGGTTCCGCCACCGAAATCATATACTACTATTTTTTCATTTTTCTTTTTATCGAATCCGTAAGCAAGAGCTGCGGCTGTCGGTTCGTTAATAATGCGTTTTACATCAAGCCCAGCGATAAGACCTGCATCTTTGGTAGCTTTTCTTTGCGCATCATTAAAATAAGCTGGCACAGTAATAACAGCTTCAGTAATTTTCTCACCTAATTTAGTTTCCACATCTGTTTTTATTTTCTGTAAAATCATCGCAGAAATTTCTTCTGGACGATAAAATTTATCAGACATTTTTACCTTCACACCACCATCTTCACTAGCTTCAATTTTAAATGGAGCTGAAGTTTTATCTTTTTGTACACCTGGATCATCAAATCTATGACCCATATAACGTTTAATCTCAGAAATTGTATTTTCTGGATTTGTCACTGCTTGACGCTTCGCTAAAAGACCGGCAATACGATCACCATTCTTGGCTGTCGCTACCACAGAAGGCGTCGTGCGATTGCCTTCCACATTTTCGACTATTTTCGGGGCGCCACCTTCAATGATAGCCACGGCCGAATTTGTTGTTCCTAAGTCTATACCTATTATTTTTGACATATTTTTTTATTTATTAAACTTATAATGTTTTGTTTTTTATTTATTTCCCGACTTCGACTTTCGGGGTTTGTAATTATTTTTTTTCAATAAACTCTTTAGCCCTTCTTAATAAATCATCTGCTTTCTCAATTTCTTCTTTTGTTGTTCTATCAGAAGTTTTTATATGACTTTCTTTAAATTTCTTTATAAAATCAGTAATTTCTTTCCAAAAATCTTCAGGTAAAAATCCTTTATAATATGCACTTTCCAATGTACTTAAAACTCCATGAAACCAATTTATCCTTACTTTTAACTTATAATATTCACTGCCAAAATTAGACCCGCCTTCAATAAGTTCACGGGCCATTTTTTCTGGAATTTCATTTGAAAAATCATTTAAGAGATGATCAATGCTTTTAACTGAATTTATTTTCTTATCTTCATTTTTAGGGACACCTTCTTGCATAATGTTTTCTATTATATACCTCTTCATTATTTTTGACAAGTATTTCGTGACCGCAAAATACTTGTTGATATTATATTTATATATGATACAATGTCAAGTATATGAATAAGAAGGATATCCCAAACAAAAAAAACCCCAATATTCAAAAGGCTATTTTGAAGCTTTTAGCCGAAAAACCAGCCATTTCCCTATCAGAACTGAATAATAAGGTGAACACCCAAGATTGCTCTAAAAACGCTTCCTACGCCCTTACCCGCTCTTTAAAAGGACTTCGAGAAGCAGGGCTCATTGAACAGCTTTCATCTGGCCAAAACGATTATGCGCGCCTCACTAAAGAAGGAAAAAAGAAATTAAATACAATACAGCTTGAGGGTGGTGAAGCCCTCGTGCCGAATACTTGGGACGGCTTTTGGCGAATTATTATTATTGATATTCCAGAGGAACGCAAAAGTGAACGTGAAGCGATCCGTTATTTATTAAAAAAAGCGAACTTCGTCTGCGTAAAAAATACTGTTTGGATCTCCCCACTTCCATATGAACACCTTTTCACAAATATTAAAAAAGATTTAGGTCTTGGAACAGAGCTCATGATCATCGTCACTGACAAACTCGATCCAGAAACTAATCTCGCATTTTTAGAAAGTCTCAAAAAATAATTTCTAAATTTCATTTTTAAATCCTCCCGCTTGTAAATCCCATAGTTTTTTATATAAACCATTTCTCTTTTTAGATAATTTTTCATGCGTTCCGTCTTCAATTATTTTTCCTTTTTCCAAAACAATAATTCTATCCATTTCTCTAATAGTAGAAAGTCTATGTGCAATAACAATCGTAGTTTTACCTTGAATAAGATTATGTAAGGCATCTTGAATTAAAAATTCAGAATGAGAGTCAAGTGAAGAAGTCGCTTCGTCTAAGACTAAAATCGGAGCATCTTTTAAAATAGCTCGAGCAATAGCGACACGCTGACGTTCTCCACCAGAGAGTTTCACTCCACGCTCACCGACATATGTATCATAACCTTGTGGTAAACTATCTATGAAGGCATCACAATGTGCTAGATGCGCAGCTTTTAGAACTTCTTCATCAGTAGCATCTCGCCTACCGTAACGAATATTTTCCATTAAAGTACGATGGAAAAGTATTGGATCCTGTGGAACAAAAGCTATTTGTTCACGAAGATTTTTTTGAGTAATATCATTAATATTTATTCCATCAATCAAAATTCTTCCAGAATTTAAATTAAATATCCTCATAAGTAAGCGAACAAAAGTGGTCTTCCCTGCACCAGAAGAACCGACGATAGCAATCTTTTGTCCAGCTGGCACTGTGACAAAAAAATTATCTAATACTTTAATATTATTATTTTTATAAATATAAGTAACATCCTCAAAGATTACTTCACCTTTTACTTTATTTATTTCTGTAGTTGGCTTATCTAAAATTTCATACGGAGTGTCCATAACCACAGCCATTTCTTGAGCATCAGCAAAACTTTCATAGTAAGCGCGAATAATTCCGCCAAAATTGAATAAATTACCTACTAGGCGTATTAGATAACTTTGTAATAATACCATTACTGGCAAACCTATAAGGCCTAGTCTCCAATCCCCCACTGCTATCCAAAAAATGACAAATTCAACAATGAGCATGTAAAAACTCACAACAGTATTCAATCCTTCCCATAAGGACCAATTAATAAATGTAGCACGCTTTTGTTTTTCAATCGTTTCACCAACTATTTTATTTTCATATTCACCACCAGTAAAAAGTTGAATAGAAGAATGGTTACCAATAGAATCCGCTAGAGCACCAGTGGTCCTCGTATCTGCCTCAGCTGACAAAACATCATATTTTAATTTATATTTTGTAGCAATCAGAATCGTGAATAACGTAACTGCTAAAAATGCCATCATTATATAAGAGTATTTTGGAAGCAAAAAATATATGGCTACGACAGTACCTACACCTTGAATGAGTAATGGTAATCCATCAATTATCATCCGATCCGCCAATTTTTCAAAAGCATTGGCATATTTATTTATTTTTCTTACTAGCGAACCACTAAAATTGTTTGCAAAAAAGGAATGTGAATGACCAATCATATAAGCAAAGGCTTGTTTACGAAGACCGGCCATAGTCGAAGCTTCAAAGTATGAAAGATAAAATCCTGAAACTCTACGAACAAAAAATCTAACGAAATTAAGTAATAAAATCAAAAGAACAATTGATCGAGCAGTATTGACTAGATCAAAATTATTCGCATTCAAAACATTCCAGAGTTTTAGATATTTGAGTGGAATATATACATCTAAAATTGAAGCAATGGTAGTAAAAATAATTACAATAAAAAAGGACAATTTATATTGTTTAATAACTTGCCAGAAATATTTGAGGACTAAGCCTCGATGTAAATTTGAATAATCTTTTTCCATAAAAACAAAGCGAGACTTCTATGTCTCGTCTATATTATACCACACAAATTCAAAAAATAATAATTAATAAACTTCTTGCTGATAACAACGTTCGCAATAAATTATCTCCTGCCGTTCTGGCGCATAAGGAGTTTCAAATTCATTCACACAATCTTTATGCATACACTTTCGATGCCAGAGTTTCATTGGATTTCTCAAGGTAAGCCTTTTTTTGTATCTTTCGTCTTGATGAAGTCTAGGAATCGGAATATTCATTCTACGATAAAACTGAAGTTCAAAGGGTGTTATTTTAAAAGCCTTTTTTGATTGAGCACATTCTATCACTTCATTTAAAATTGAATCGTCAACATCTTTTATATCGTCTGGTAATTCTTTTGCTTTTTTCGTAATTTTATATTTGTTTTCTTCTTTATTTTTCCAATTATAACCTCCTTCTAAAATTTTTTCCTTTTCTAATGGAAAATGATCATTAGCAACCGTTTCATTATAACCAAAGGGTGAAAGCTCAGAAGGAAAAAATTCTCCATATTTATATTCATTACCTTTTTTATCTATGTAAGGCATTTTATTCATCTGCTTCTTAATTTTTTCTACTATTTCAAAATATTCTGCTTTTCCATATTGCTTATTAAAAATACAATAATTTTTTGACTTTATACCAATACACGCAAAGAGATTATTTGAAGAATGACAAAAATCACTATATTCTAATCCATTTGTTGCATCTCCACCATTAATAATAAATTTAATATTAGAACTATTGAATGAGCCTCCAGTCGAATGTTCATAAGCTAATTCAGCATTATGAAAATGGTTTATATCCATAGCATCTTTTATACTAGGAGATCTATATCCATATTTTGCATTTTCTGAATTAAAACAATTAAATGAATAATTAACATTTTTACAATCACGAAGTTCATCACCACTAGAATTATGACTATTTAATATTCGAGTATATTTTCTAGGAAATTTTAAAGAAAAATCCCAAAACTCACGTATGTTTTTTTGAAGTGATTCATAGCTTCCTATATTAATTTTTTTAATTTTATTTAAATATTCTTCTTTCGAATATTCCACATTCCAAATACAATATTTTTGATTTCTTAAATTTACACAAGCAAAACAATCCGAGCAATTTATGCAATCAAGGATAAAACTACAATCAACACAACTTGATGACCAATATGTATATTTGCAATTATAGTTTTTTACAGATCCTATAGATTCGTAAACAAATTCACTTTTTGATGCATTATATACATCAATCATTGATTTTGAATCATCAAGGTTACTTGAAAAAAAGATATCTTCTGAATCATCAATTATTGAATAAGATAGGTAAATATTTTTCGAATTATAAACAAAATTGGCATATTCAACATTTATATTATTTCTAAGTGACCAAACAGAAATACGTGGAACTTTATAAAATAATTCTTTAAATTGATCAAAAAATGATTTTAAAAAATCATATTCTTTTCCATATTCCATGGGATTCCAAGCATCACTACGCCAACAATCCGGACAATAAACCGGAAAAGTGACATCTTTGTCATACATTGAAATAATATTTTTTTTACATAAATCACATATGCGTTTATATAATGATCTTTCATTACGCCAACAAAGTCGTCGGATAAATCTGCATTCTGGGCAAAACGTCGGTGTTGACACTCTCATTTTTTCATAAAAAGAAAAATCATCTGGCTCAATAATAAAGTCGTTTTTGCAGTTTTGGCATTGTTTAACTTCTGATTTCATAAATTAATATACTTCTTTGTTATAACATTCCTCGCAATAAATTTTATAAATTTTTTGTTTATTTTGATCATAAGAAGTTTTTATATCTTTGCCACACTTTGTACATATTGCATCAAATAAAGTCCTAGGGTTTCGTAATTTCATTCTATTTTCATGCCGACAATTAAAACACTTTTGGGGTAATGATAAATGTTGTCTTTTGTAAAAAGCTATTTCCCTGCTTATCAAGCGATAATTTTTATGACATTCATCACAAGCAAAAACTTCTTTTAATAAATTTTCATCATACTCTTTAGGATCTTTTGGTAATTTCTCAAAATTAATAGTTTCTTGACCACTAGTACTTGGTATAGTATCTTTCCAGCCAAAACCCTTATTTAATGCCTCTTCTTTACTAAGTGGCATATATTCATTTGCAATTGATTCATTATAAGTAAAGACTTTTAATTTTTCAGAAAGAAAAAGACCCCATTCATTATCTTCTTTCATTTTTTTTATTATCTTAGATAAAATATCTTTATATTCTTCTTTTGAATACTGCTTATTAAATATGCAATGAGATTTTTTGCGAAGCCCACAACAACCAAAAATATTGTCACAATTGTAACAAAAGTCAGAATAATGTGCATCGTGGGAATCAATCACCCCTTGCGAAAATAACACTTTATTGCTTCCAGTACAATTTAATATTTGATAGCATTCAGAAATATCAGGATTGAAAGAAGCATCATAACTATCCAAGGCTTTTCTTGTAGTAAAACAAAATTTAGAATTTTCTCCTCCTTTAACATCAAAAGAATAGTGAACATTTCTAGCATTATATATATGATTACCTGAAACATTATTATTTCTAAAACCAAAAAAGGATCTTTGGGGAATTTCTTTGCGTAGTTTTTCTCTTTCTTCTAAAATCTTAATAATATTTTTATTATCACTGATCGGATTGTATTTCAAATATGAATCATATTCTTGTTTATTCGCTGGCTTATTAAAAATATAGTAAGACTTATTTATAAGACCAACACAACCAATACAATTCACACAACCCTTGCAGTCAAAAAGGCCAATACTCTCAGCACAACTTTCGCATTCTTGAGAAAAGAGAAGGTTATTACAATTTATACAATCAATACATTCATAACAAGCTTCAGATTTATATATATAAAGATTGTCTATAGAATCTCTGGAATTCCAAACAATATGTCCATAATCACAATTTTCATTTTCCACACAGCCAAAATTTAAATAACAATTTCTACTAGAAATTACCATATTTGAATACTCACAATTTTCACTCTTAGTGTTCATTACACATATATGAGGAACTATATTAAATAAGGAATCTAATTGCTCAAAAATCGTCTTATCCCAATCAATTTCCTGTCCATAGGACAACCCTTCCCAATCATCACTCCACCATTCGGCAACATCATAAACAGGAAATAACACATCAGAATCATACATAGAAATAATCATTTTCCCAGATAGGCTAGAAGGTCTTCTGTAAAGAGTTTTAAAATTCCGATAAAGCATTCGCAATTGCTGTCTACAATCTGGACATTTTTCGGGTGCTGGCACCTGCATTTTTTCATAAAAATTGAAATCGTCTGGTTCAATTATGAATTCCGTGTGACAGTTTTGACATATTTTGTTTTCACTTTTATTTTCCATTTCAATTTTAATAAATCTTTTTGTTATAACACGACTCACAAAAAACCATTTCTTTTCTTTCTGGTGCATATGGAGTTTCAAATTCATTTTGACAGCCTTCATTCATGCATTTTCGATGCCAAAGACGACGAGGTAAACGAATAGCGAAACGCATCTTATAACGACATTCAGGGCATTTATGTGGTATCGGAACTTCTTCGCGACGATAAAAATTTAATTCATTAGGAATAATATTAAAATTTTTATTACAATCTTCGCATTTTAAAATATTAAAAATAAAATCATCTGTGATATTTTTTATATCATCTGGAATATCTTCTGTTTTAATCGTCTCTTTACCATATGTTCCCAAAACTTGATCTTCCCAAGTCCAGCCACGAGCCAAAATTGTTTCTCTAGTTTCAGGCATATAATAATTACCCTGTGTTTCGTTATAACACACCGGTGCAATGGAAGGAGGAAAAAATTCTCCATATTCTCCGGTGCTTTTCATATGTTCGATAATTTTACCTTTTAATGCTTCATATTCAACTTTCTCATATTTTTTATTTAAAATCATATAATTACCTTTCTTCACGGAAATACAGCCAAAAAGACTCTTACAATTTTGACACGAATCGCAATATTGTAATTCTTGATTGTCATAGCAAAGATGACAAAATTGAGAATTATAAAGCCCTCGACTGCCATGAATTTCATAAGCGAGCTCAGTATTCCAGCCGATATGATAAAGATCCATTGAATTCTTCAATTGCAGTGAAGCGTAAAGGTATTTTGTATCTTCAAGCACCTCAGCATCAAAACAATATTTTGAATTTTTACTATTGTATAGTTGATTACCAATAGAATTTATATTGCGTTCCATTATGGCATAACGATGAATAGAATTCTGAAGCATTAAATCTAAAAATTCTAATCTCAATTTTTCACGAGTCTCATAGGATCCAAGATCGTATTCTTTAATTTTTTCTAAATAACCTTCGCGTGAATATTGTTCATTTTTAAAAACATAACTTTTATTACGCAAATTTGAAGACATAAAACAATTATTACAATTGTGACAATCATAACAATATAGACTGTCAACACAATTTTCTAATAAAAAACTATACTGACAATGATAAACTTTTCGTGAATCAATGCACTGATAAAGTCTTTCACCACTATCATAAATATAACTGCATTCCATTGAGTTTCTGGATTTCATTACCCAGGTTGAATAAAAAACGTCTTCTGTATCAAAACAACAAAAAGATAAATAAGTATTTTTATTATCTCCTGAGTGATTTGTATAATCTGAATTTATACTGTTTTTTGAAAGTAAAGCCATTCTCGGAACTTTTGATTGTAATTCTTTATATTGTTCAAAAAATGTTCGAGAGAAATCGAAATCTCGTCCATAAAAACTTGCATCCCATCCGTCACCCCACCAACACTTCAAACAATATACTATTAAATCTTTATTTGGTGAATAAATTGTAACGGTACTTTTACCACATAGATCACAATCACGCCTGTACAAAGTGCGCTCATTGCGCCAAGCATAACGTCTTTGCTGACGACATTCCGGACACCACGTCGGTGCCGGTACTTTTATCTTTTCATAAAAGTTAAAATCCTCTATTTCAATAGTGAAATTTTTGCGACAATTCTGACAATTTCTATTTTCCGGATTCTTTATATTCATACACGTTTACCCGCGCAGCTCGAATGACCCGGTCAGTTAATTTGTAACCTCGTAAGACTACTTCTGCAATCTTATGATCATCTTCTTTTTTATCGGTGACAACCATTTCAATTGATTGATGAAGAGATGGATCAAAAGCTTCTCCGATTTCTCCTACTGGCTTCAATCCAAATTCTTCAAAAATAACATTCATTTGAGAATAAATATATTCCACTCCTTTGCGCCAATTTTCATCTACTTTTTCCCAAGCTTCTTTATTAGCAAAAGCCATATTAAAGCTATCAGAAACGGTCAAAAAACGCATAAGTATTCTTTCACGCATCGCTTCTGAAAAATTAGCCTTGCGATCATCTTCTCCTTTTTTATAATTAATAAAATCCGCTCGCTCTTTCTGCCAACCAGTCAAATATTCTTCCTTTTCTTTCTTATATATTTTTAAATCAGCTCTTAATTTCTTAAGAGTTTTCTTTAAATCTTCCTCCCCATCATCGTTAAACTCAAATTCAACAACATCATCCTCCTCTGGAATATCTATTGGTTTAACTTCAATTTCACTTTCTTCTTTATTTTTTAAATCTTCATCTTTCATAACTTTATATTAACATAAAAAGAGAGTTTTTCAACTCTCTTTTTATAATTATTTTATTTAAAATTTTAACGCTTAGACCATTGTGGGGCTTTGCGAGCTTTCTTCAAACCGAATTTTCTACGCTCTTTAGACCTCTGATCTCGCTTTAAGAAACCTAGTGTTTTCAACTTTCCTCGAAGTTCTATATCATGATCTACTAGTGCTCTAGCTAAACCATGTCTAATAGCTTCTGCTTGGGAATGAATACCACCACCCATAACTTTCGCCTCAATTGCCCATTTAGAATCTTGTTTATTGGAAACTGCACCTTTGACTATCGGATCTAAAATCAAACGCTTTTGATCTTCAGTCTTAAAATATTCTTTGGCGTCTTCGCCGTTTACAATAAAACTAAACTTAGCAGCTTCACTAATACGAACTCGTGCAGTAGAAGTCTTACGTCGGCCTATTGCTTCAATATATCCTTTTTTAGTTGTCTTTTTTTCTTTATCCATAATAATTAATCTTCAATCTTTAAATTTTTCATCATCTCACGTCTTATTTTATTGTCTGGTAACATTTGGTAAACAGCAAGCTTCACAAGCTCCTTCATTCCTTTTTTTTCTGATGTTTCAGTCCCTTTCATAATACGTAAACCGCCACGCATTCCAGAATATCTTTTATGCACAATTGTATCTAATTTCTTAGCGGTTATTTTAATCTTGGAACTATTTATTACTTTTACTGGAAATCCTGAATAAATGTTTCTTTCAAAAGAAGGTTTTGTTTTACCCATTAAAGACATGGCTACCTCTGAGGCAACTCTACCTAATGTTCTTCCACTTGCATCAATTGTTTTCATTTGCTTTTCCATATTAAATCATTTTTATAAATTATACAAACTCAATAATGGCCATCTTAGCACCGTCGGACTTACGGGCTCCTAATTTCAAAACTCGAGTGTAACCACCTTTCTTATCTGTATATCTTGGGGCGATCACCTCAAAAAGCTTTTTCACTTCTTTACTTCTGTTTGAAAGTTTGGAAATAACTAATTTACGTGAAGCTAAATCTTTTCTCTTAGCACGAGTTACAAGCTTTTCAATAAAAGGTCGTAATTCTTTAGCTTTCGGCTCGGTAGTTTTTATTTTCTCACGAACAATCAAATTCAAGGCTAAAGAATTAACTAATGCATTTCGCACGTTTTTGGTTCTGCCGAATTTTCTTTTATTATTATGGTGTCGCATATATTTAAATTATTCTTTCAAATTAAGACCAAATTTACCTAATACTTTTTTAATTTCAGTTATTCCTTTTTCACCAATTCCTTCAACTTCTAATAAATCTTCTCTTTTTTTCCTTGCTAGTCCTCCTAATGTTCTGATATTAGCAGTCGTTAAAGCATTTAAGGTTCTAGTCGAAAGATCTAAACTGTCAATTCTAGTTTTTAAAACATCTGTAAAATCATCATCTTTTTTTTCTTCTTTTGATTCATCCTCTTTGCTGACAGATTTCTTTTCCTTAATGACTTCTACTTCTGGTTCTTTGAAATCAATAATCGCTTTTAATTGATTGATCATAATTTCAATTGATTTTGAAAGAGCTTCACGTGGAGTGAGGGTGCCATCTGTTTCAATCGAAATTCTTAAACGATTGTGGTTCGTCTTATCACCTACACGCATATTTTCTACTTCGTAAAAAACACGACGGATCGGAGTAAAAATAGCATCAACGGCAATCATACCAATATCTACCTTTTCTTTTTGTAACATTTCTTTTGAGATAAAGCCTAAACCTTTCTCAATTTTCATTTCAATATTTAAATCAACCTTCCCAGTAACTTCAGCAATATGAACATCTTTGTTTAAAACTTCTACTTGTCCACTAGTTTTTATATCTGCAGCCGTCACATCTTTTGGTCCTTTAATGGAAAGAGTCACAGTCTGAGGCTCGTCTGATGCCATCTTAAAACGAATCTTTTTAAGATTCAAAATAATAACTATAACATCTTCCTTGATTCCATCCATTGTCTGAAATTCATGAGAAACTCCATCTATCTTTATAGATGTAATACTTGCACCAGGTAGTGAAGAAAGAATAATTCTTCTTAAACTATTACCAAGAGTGTGGCCATAACCGGGATATAAACCGTCTATTTCAAAAACTCCTTTGTCCCCCTCTTCTAAAACAACACGGGGCTTAGAAGGCATAATTATTTTATATTCAGGCATTTTTTTTAAAAAAAGTTACTTATAAATTTTAATAATAAACAAAAAACAAATTAACGACTATAAAACTCTAACACTGCATTAAGATCAAGAAAGGTCTCAATATTTTTAGGTTTGTCTAGCATTTTACCTTCCATCTTTACTGCATCAAAAGTGAGCCATACTGGAGGGTTATAATCTTTAATTCTGTTAACTAAATCATCAAAAATTTTCTTGGTCTTTGAACCTTCACGAATTTTTATTATATCTCCAGGTTTTACTTCAAATGAAGGAATAGTCACTTTTTTATCATTAACAATGAAATGTCCATGGGAAACCATCTGTCTGGAACCGCGTCTACTGTTAGCTAAACCCATTCGATAAACTACGTTATCTAATCTAGCCTCGAGTCCTTCATAAAATTTCTCAGCAGTACCAGCACCTTTTATATGTGAAGCTTTCTTAACATAGTTTGAAAGCTGACGCTCAGTGATACCGTAAGAAAAACGTATTTTTTGTTTTTCAATAAGTTGAGTTCCATATTCAGAAAGAGCTTTTGGACGACGTCCTCCAAATGCTTTACCACTTGCGCCAGAGGAAGATGAAAACTTTGAAGTCTGACATTTGTCATAAACTCCTGGACCTAATCTTTTACAAATTTTAAATTTTGGTTTTGATATCATATTATTTAAATTAAATTCTCATTATACTCGTCTTGGCTTTTTAGGTTTCGGACCATTGTGTGGCACTGGGGTAGCATCTTTGATAGATGTTATTTCTATGTTATGAGCCATAAAAGCTCTAATCGCTGGCTCACGTCCAGACCCAACTCCACAAACTACAACATCAGCATCTTTTATTCCTAGGGTTAAAGCTTTATCTCCGATCAAATCTCCGACTTTGGATGCAGCAAAAGGTGTACCCTTTTTAGCCCCACGAAAACCTAAACTACCGGCGCTAGACCAAAATAAAACATTTCCTGATTTGTCTCCAAAAATGACTTTCGTATTGTTAAAAGTGGCTTCGACAAATAAAATCCCAGAGGTAATTTTTTTCTTTGGAGTTTTAGCTGTGGCTACTTTTGTCTCAGGAGTAGCTTCAGTATTATTTTCAGTTGTAATTTTTGTTTTTCCCATTTTAATTAATTTTATGTCTTACTTTCTTTTCTTCTACCTGAGGCCATTGTCTTTCGTACATTCCCCCGGACTGTTCGAGAGTTAGTCTTGGTACGCTGTCCTCTGACTGGTAATCTTTTCATATGTCTGACTCCTCTATAAGCTTTAATATCTTTCAATCTTTTTATATTTGCAGAAACTTCTCTTTTTAAATTTCCTTCTATTTTCATCCCTTCCACAATCGCACGGATTTTATTTTCTTGATCGGGGGTTAAATCTTTTGCTTTAACTCCGTAATCTATTTCTACTTGATCTAAAATTTTACGAGCAGAAGAAATACCGATGCCATATAGGCAAGTCAAACCAATTTCAAGTCTCTTTTCATTTGGTACTGTGATTCCAAGAATTCTCATATAATTATTGTTTTTGTTTATGTTTCGGATTCGAACAAATTACTCGTAAATGCCTCTGGCGTCTTACTATTTTACAATTATCACAAATTTTTTTTACAGCTGATTTAATTTTCATATAAATATATCTTTTATTCAAAATAAGACAAAAACAAGGGAAAACCCTTATTTTTCAATGTTTATAACTTCTTAAAAACTACAATTAATATAATACACTATTCTTAAAAAAATTACAACCTTTTTACAATTCTCCCTTTTCCTCCGTAGGGATCAAGCACGACTTCGACTGAATCACCGATCAAAACTTTTATTCTATGCATTCTCATTTTTCCCGAAAGATAAGCTAAAATTTCACTCTCATCTCTTGTTTTAACTCTAAACAAAGTGTTGGGTAGTGCCTCGGTCACAAGACCTACAGTCGTCAAAATTTTATCATTTTTCGAATCACTCATTTAAGTTTATTAATTCTAACAAAATTAAACATTATCGTCAAACATTAAAGTGGAAAATTATTTTGGAGTATTTATAATAATATCAATTTTATCACTTTTGTCTGGTAAGGAACTTTTCCAAATCGGTTTAATCGATAAACTTGCAGAGCTAATATTAGGATAGTTAGTCATGATTTGACTAAAATCACTTTTATTTTTACCGAGAAGGTCAGCAATTAATTTAATTTTATCTATATTCCAAATAATTTTAACATTGCCATTTAAATTGAAATTAATATTTTCAATATCCTTAAAAGAAATACTTTCTTGATTCGAAAGTGAAAAAATTAAATTTTGAAGGTTATCTATATAAACATCATCATTATTATAATTTTGTATTTTGTCAGCTATTATTTTTTTGGTTAATTCTTTCTCATTAAAAATGAATCCATAAAGAGTACCTGAAACACTTACAGGTATTAAGTTATCAGGAGTAGCTACTCCGATATTACCTCCATCTGTCTCTAAAAATGCTCCGTCTTTAAAGAGAATATAGCCACTAGGAATTTGATCTGTTGCTTTCTTTAATAACTTATTTTGAAGATTATTTTTAAGTTGCTCAATTGCATTTGATTTATCAGTATCAGAAATCTGGCTAAATTGACCTTTTAGTCCACCAGTAATTTCTCCTTTAGATCTGACATAAAATTTAGTATATTTTGCTGTTCCTTTAAATATAAGAATCTTAAAGTCTTGTGGAGTGTTATTATATTCTTCCCCTGCTTCCGACGCATAAATATCTACTTCGACTGACCCAGGTAAATCTTTACTTTTCATCCCTGGGACTATTACTTTTGTTTTGGTTTTATAAATTTTTCCATTTGAACCTTCTAATTTTGTATTTATTGAAAGAGTTTGAGGTGAAGAGCTATAAGAATTGTAAATAATAACCGTACCCACTGCTTTACTTTCCACATTTTGTACATCACCACCTTTCACTGTCATATTTTCTTCTCCATTGAGAGATATTAAATCAAACGTCAAATCAGAAGTGCCGACATTTTTCACAGCCGAAAAATTCTGATCTAAAGTAATGTTTTGAACTTTTGGGTCAACAAAAATTTTGGCACTAGAAAATAAAAAAGAAACGGCAAAAAATAAAAATATAATTGAAACTAAAGCAACTATCCAAATAGTATATTTGGATCCTTCTCTTTTTCTTCCTTCTAATATTTCTTGGCTAAAACTAGATTCTACTTTAGGACGCTTAAAATCCCTTAGAATTTGCTCTTTTTCTATCTTTTCTATTTTATCTGCTTTATTAATTTTTACAAAATCTTGAAACGAATTTTTGGGCATAAATATTTTAATGTAAAAATCTATTAATATAAACTGACTCTAAAATCATAAAAGGATCACGAATTACATTTTCTTGAAACGAAGCTATACCATGAAGTGCCTCTGTACCTAAGAAAGTAATCTTGAATTTTGATTCACTTAAAACATATTGATTAAATTGTTCATTTTTTATAATTTCAGAGAAAAAATCAGCGAAGCCCTGATCAATGGTAATAAAAACAGTCGCGGGAATGGAAATGTCATTAGAAAGATTAACTAATGATTCTTGAAATACTTTTAACCATTCATTTTTTAATTGATTAATAACTGGTTCGAGTTTTTTCTCAAAAGATTCTAGGGCATGCCCGTCTTTATATAATGAAAGAAATGATTTTGCTTCGTCGAGTGAACAATCTAGGGCTCCGGCTATTCCACGAATCATAAAATTGCGACCTAAAGGATATGATATAGATTCACTTAGAGTATCTTTTTTTACAATTGAAATGTCTGTCACTTCTCCACTAATGTCTATTAAAAGAAAATCTTCTTGATTTATGAAAAGATCACGTACTACAGCAAAAGAGGCCATTAAAAAAGAAGAAAATTTAATATTTTTTGTATGAAAATGTTTACTTATTACTTCCTCAATATTTTTTAAAACTTTTTCTTCAGCCATAGAAACAAAAAAGGACATTTTGATCTCTTCAGTTTGCTTATTTAATGGGTCTAAAATGGCATAGCCATTCAACATGGTCTTTATATTTTTTATCTCAATTTGTCTAATCTCATTAGAGGTATTCGCATATTTTAATAAATGCTCTTCTTTAAAGAGAGTAATTTCTCTTTGAGTTAGATTGTCAGCTAATTTAGAAGTAAATAAAAACGGGACATTTTTCTGTAAGGTTATATGGCGAGTCTGAGAAACATACCACGGAGAAGATAAAACACAAAAAATACTTAGAGGTGCGCCAAAACCTGCCAAAGAAATTTTCTTTACCAAAATGTCTAGTGACTTCATAGTCAAAGATAAAAATTTATCAAATTCTATTTTTTCTTCAAATTTGATAGGTTCACGAATAGAAAAAATTATTTTAGGAACTCCTGTATTTTGTTTATAAAAAAGTGCTGCACCCACTGAAGAAGAACCAATATCAAATACAGCTGTTAGTTCAGCTTCTTTTTTCTTTTTTGAAAAAATTCCCATACAATAATTATACCAATAAACGAGGAACATAAACAAGTTTATTTATTTAATGTCCGAGAGCTATTGGTATATGATAATCCATACAGCACGGTTGTTGTTATTCAAGTACAGCTTTTATACGTCTGACACCTTGAGAACTGGCTTCTTCTTTTTGAATTTTAAAATATCCTAGCTCACCCGTGTTGTTCACATGTGGACCGCCACAAAATTCTTTAGAAAAATAAGTACCGTCTGGCTCTTCTACAAAATAAACTGAAACAACTTCGGGGTATTTAGCGCCAAATTCCATTTGCGCGCCTAATTTTTCGGCCTCAGCTAAAGGCATTTCTTTTTTAATTACACTTAAACCTTCCTTAATTTTTTCATTTACTAAATCTTCCACTTTCTTTTTTTCTTCTTCAGTCAATTTACGCTCGAAAGTAAAATCCATTCTCAAACGCTCTTCAGTAATATTACTGCCTTTTTGTTTTATTTCAGGACTGACTATTTTCTGCAAAGCTGCTAAAAGTAAATGATGCGCTGTATGTAGCCTTATTGTTTTTTCATTATGATTCGCAAGTCCACCTTTAAACATGCCAGCCGAAGCAGTCTGTGAGAGCTTCTGATGTTCTGTCATCTTCTGATTAAAACCTTCTAAATCTATTTTTATTCCTTTTTCTTTGGCCAATTCCAAGGTAAGTTCTATAGGAAAACCATAAGTAGTGAAAAGTATAAATGGATCAATACCTTTTTCAAATTCCTTCATTCCTTTCTCAAGAGTTTCTCTAAATTTATTTTCTTCCTTTTTAATTTCTTCTTTATCATCAATATTGTAAATACCTGAGTAAATATCTTTATTTTTTTTAATAATTTCTTCTAAAGGTTTTTTAGAAAATCGCACTGCCCGGCGAATCAATCTACGTAAAACATAACCTGGTCCAACGTTTGAGGGATGCACTCCATCAAAAATCATAAAAAGAGCCGCCTTAATATGATCAGCCACAATTCTTTCCTCTTTTGTTTTCTCTCCGCTAAATAAATCTGTATCGTACACACTTTCCTTTTTTTGTACGATAGTGACTAATCTCTCAAGTCCCATCCCTGTATCAACTCCTACTACAGGCAATCTTTCAAGCTTTGCTTCTCCTTTATCTAATTGTTCTCGCGAACCATTACAAAAATATTCATTAAAAACTATATTCCAAATTTCCACATCAATACCTTCGGCATTTTTGCAATATATCTCCGTGGTTGGTCCACAAGGCCCACTGTCCCCCGTCGGTCCCCAGAAAACTTCTTCTAACTCTCCTTTTATATTTTTTATACCGAGCTCTTTCCAAATTTTTTCTGATTCTTCGTCTTTCGGCATATTTTTATCTCCTTCAAAAATAGTCACATAAGAAATTTCCAACTTCATTTCTTTAGTAATAAACTCATAAGCATACTCTATGGCCTCTTTGCGACCATATCCGCCAAAAGAAAAATTACCTAACATTTCAAAAAAAGTAAGATGTGTATTGTCACCCACTTCTTCAATGTCGCCTGTACGAATGCATTTCTGCACAGTCGTGATATTTTTTGCACCAAAATCTTTTAGAGCTAAATTATGATTTAAATAATATGGCTTGAATTGTTGCATACCAGCCGTCGTAAATAATACTGAAGGATCATTCTCTGGAACCAAAGAAGAAGAAGGAATTATTTTATGTCCCCTTTTTTCAAAAAAATTTAAAAATCGTTGCCTGATTTCATTCGATTGCATAAAATTATTTTTTATTCTTTTTGATTTTTTGCTAAAGCTCTATCAGAAATTTTTTTGATAGGTTTTTCAATTAAATTCATCACAATAAAAATAATAAGCACAAGGATTGTGGCAATAATTGCTAAGCTAAACATACCAAACCCGGCAGACATACCTATCGCTGCTGTAACCCAAAAACCAGCGGCTGTCGTAAGCCCCATTGGTTTATCACCCTGGTGAATAATAGAACCAGCGCCTAAAAATCCAATACCAACAATAATATTAGCAGCAATTATAGCTGGATTAAAACCACCGAAACCTTGATATTTTATGGCTAAATATTCAGAAATAATTATAAAAAGCGCAGAACCCATCGAAACTAGTGCATGAGTTTTCATCCCAGCTTCCTTATGAACTAAGAGACGCTCTGCTCCAATCAACATCCCTAAGACTACAGCTAGTAATAATCTAAAAATAACTTCACTATTCTGTGTAAAAATTTGTATCATTTTGATATTATAACTCGTAGTAAGAATTTTTCAAAGCTAGATTATTACTCCTCCACCTAAGCAAATATCTTTATCATATAAAACACAGGATTGACCGGAATCGACGAGAATTTGTTTTTCAAAAATTACCTGAACAGAATCTGGTTTAAAATTTCTTATTTGGCACTTTAAAAATTCCCCATGATAACGAATTTGGGCAGTATATTTTTTATTTTCTTTAGGAACTTGTGAAATCCAATTTACCTCTTTTAACGAAAGACAAAAATTATTTTGAAAAGAGACTTGGAAACGCGACTGGCGCGAGCACGAGGAATTTTTTAGTAAAAAAATATCCGTGCTCTTTTTAAGATAGTTTTTGTCTTGAGACACATATAAAATATTTTTCTCTATGTCCTTCGCAATTATATAATAAGCTCCATCTGTCGGACTTTTTTTAGTAATCGTAAAGCCGTGACGTTCTCCTAAGGTATGGAAAACTGCGCCATCATGATAACCTATAATTTCTTCATTTTCATTTCTAACTTCACCTTTTTTTTCTTGGATATAATGTTTTAAAAAATCTTTTAAATCTACCGCACCCAAAAAACAAATACCTTGACTATCTTTCTTTTCGGCCACAGGTAATTTAAATTTTTTGGCTAATTTTCGAACTTCCATTTTTTCTAAATGACCAACTGGAAAAATAATTTTAGAAAGTTGTTCTTGCTTTAAAGTCCAGAGAAAATAAGCTTGGTCTTTTGTTAAATCTTTTCCCTTATTTAAAAAATAAGAAATATTCTTTTTTTCAGGTCCTCGGTCCTCCTCGCGAGTACGCTCGGCCAGACCATTCAAAAAAGTATATTTCTCATTTTTTATAGCATAATGCCCTGTTGCCACAAAATCTGCACCCATGGAAAGTGCTTTTCGGAGGAAAGCTCCAAACTTCACTTCTTTATTACACATCACATCCGGATTGGGCGTATGACCTGCTTTATATTCAGTAATCATATAATCAGCCACTGCTTTTTTGTAGACGTCTTCGAAATCAAAAGTAAGAAATGGAATATTCAAATGCGTCGCGACGCGCATCGCATCAAGTCTTTCTTCTTCTTCATTACATTCCAAAAAATCTGGGTGCCAAGTACGAATAAAAACCCCCACGACATCATAGCCTTGTTCTTTTAAAAGCGCAGCAGATACTGAGGAATCTACGCCCCCTGAAAGTCCAACAAAAACAACCCTTTTTTTCATCATTCTTGATTCTATAGACTCATAAGCTTTTTGTAAAGCTCATAGGTAGCCTGCGCATCAGAGAGCGCATGATGTGGATTTTTATTTTCTATGCCAAAACGCTTACACATTTCTCGTAAAGAAAAATGGTCTAAATCAGGATCTTTATGTAATTTTGCCCAAGCAATAGAAATCGTATCTAAGCGATGATAGTGTAAGGTATTTGGTAAATTTAATTTAGTCAAAGCATGCTCTAAAAAAACTGCATCAAAAGTGACATTTTGTCCTACCATAATACAACCTTTAACTTTTTCTGAAAAAATTTTTAAGGCTTCTTCTAAGCCATAACCAAACTCCCAATCTTCTTCTTTATATTGATTAATTTTTAATGATATTTTATCTGCATTTTCAATATGTTCTGGTTTTATTTTTAATTCAAATTCTTCAATTATTTTAAGTTCAGGTGTAGTCACCACACAGCCAATTTCAATAATCTCATGTTTTAAAACATTCAAACCGGTCATTTCCATATCAATAAAAGCAAAATTGTGTTTTCTCATTATTTTAAATATTTAGCGATATTTTTTTTATGTTCAGCGAAGGTACGTGCATAGTGGATCATACCATCTTTGTCATGTAAATAATAAAGATAAGGTGAGTTAACGGGATGAATCGAAGCAAAAATAGCCTCTAACCCTGGATCACAAATAGGATTTTTAGGTAAGCCTTTTGTTTTATAAGTCTCAGGTGCTGCGTCTATTTGTAAAGGCATTTTTTTAGAAATACGATTCCATAAAATTCCAGATATAATTCCCCTATCTGCATCCCCTTTCGCTTCACGCTCAATCAAAGAAGCCATCGTTATAATATCCTTTTCAGTTTTACCTGAAGAAATTATTTGAGGCTTCAGTGATAATATTTTCTTTTCAAAATTATCTTTCAAATAATTTAAAACATCATTTTCATTGGCAGTGGAAAAGAAAAAATAAGTGTCCGGAAAAAGATAACCTTCATCCACTTTTGCTTCCATTAAAAAATTATCTTTGTTGAAATTCTTTAATTTTGCAGAAAAAACATCTGCCATTTCCGAAATATTAAAACCTTCCGGAATTGTAATCTTGATCGTTATTAAATGATGATCTCGATTGGAAATACGGCGGGCAATTTCAAATACTGGTAATTTACTTTCAAATAAATAATCTCCCTGAGCAATGTGTTTCTCACCTCCGTAAATTATAATAAAAGCTTCAAAAGCGACTCTCGAACGAATAACATTTTCTTTCTTTAATTCTTTTGAAAGACTTCGTAAGGTCGACCCTTGAGCAATATTAATATCTTTATTCACCGGAAAATTTTTCGGCGCACTAAAAAAAAGTGAGTAAAATAATATCAGAAAAATAATTATACCGGCTGTACAAAAAAATACGAATTTTTTATAACGTTTTAAACTAGAAGAATTATCTAAGGGAAGATTTTGATTGTCTATTAAAGGAGAGTTTTCCATAAATTATGTCGGTAAATTTGTAGGTGGAGAAGCTTCTTTTGACTCTATACGCTCGAGAGTTGGAACTTTTAATATCTGGCCCGGGAAATGCCAAAGTGTCGCTAATTCCTCCACATTTAAAACAAAAGTTATTGGATGAAAGTATGGTTTTAGCCACATCGAAAATGGCCAAAGCCCAAAGGGTGTATGTTGATTAAAAATATGATGTCGCATAGGTAAATGAAAAAACTCACGTTCTCTATAAGCATGAAGCATTCTATCAGCTAAAAGCATCACAGTTTTCGGAGAAGCCGGCCACCATCCACTATAAGCATCCGCCTGAGTTGAATTAAAACGATAAAGTTCGTTGGAAAACGGATTTGCATATTGACGAAAAATCAAACGCATATTACGTCTATTACTCATCTGAAAAGCTTCTTTTTTAGCTACATAACAAATTCTAATTCCAGTCTCAAAACCAAGTTTGGTGAGTTTTCTTCCAGAAGCTTTAACTACTTCATCCATAAAACCTGGAGCACGAATTTCCTGAGAGAAACCTCCAGATTTATCTAATGGGGCTTTAGCACGTGAACCAGTATAAGGTGCTAGTATTTTTTTAATTTGCATTTGACCTTCCTCCACCCAATCATATTTTTTTCCACCATGGTGATAAACTTTTTTTGAAGGTGTGATTATAATTTGCGACCACATCTGCTCTCCCTTACCAATAGAACCAAAAAGCTCCACAACCGAGGAAATCGGATCAACTTTGAATTCTTCTTTTGGATCTTTATCTAAGCCAAAATCTACATAAGTTTTCAAAGGAAAAACTTCTGGTTTAGTTAATTTAAATTCACAACCCCAAAGATTCCAAGCACTTCTAGGATTTATTTCATCTACCGCTAAAGTATAATCTTCAGCTACTTTTACCTGAGATTGAGGATATTGTGCATACATCTGAGTTTCAATCAAACTTTGAACACGCGTAGGCGTACGAATGTAAAAATGCACTTGCCCTTCGATTGAAGCAATTTCCAAAGAAAACCAAAACCATACAGCACCCTGCCAATATTCTTCACGTCCTCCTTTCATACTCCAATGGTACAGTGCATTATTAATAAAAAGCTCCATCGCTTTTGGGGATCGTAAGACATCTCTTGGCGGTATGATTTCAAGTAAAACAAAATCAATACCAGAAATAAAATCCTGTTGAATATAATGCACCCAAATTTTCCAAGTCAAAAGACCAAGTATAATAGTAACAATCAAAGGCAAAAGCCACCATATTACTTTAAATAGGGTAAAGGACGGACCGAACATCATAGTTAAATAATCAAGCATCCCCTATATTTTAATACAAAAACAAAAACAAAGCCAAAATATTTGGGGATACAGAAAAAATAGAATCAAAAAAGCATCTCGGGTTTTACCGAGATGCTTTTTAAAAAATTATTTAAACTAGTGTATAGAGTCCTGTTTTATTTTTCTTGAAATATTTTGGATTTTGAATATTCACCAAAATAGTGTTTTTCTTAAAATATCTTTCTTTCATAACCTTCTCGACAATATCTTCTTTGGAAAGTGGTCCTTCTCGCTTTAATATATCTTTGATGACGTCTCGAGCAATACCAGCTTTATAACCCCATTCAGCGAGAGCATACATTCCACGGCCTACTAGTACAAATCTAGGGTCTTTAATAAGCTCATTGTGACAAGTTGCATAGTGAGTCTTACGACCGAAGGTTTTAGTAATAGCATCAGCGACTTCTCGGAAATGCATCGGTGAGCCATGTTTACGCATAACTAGGAAAGCATAATCTTTAACTCCACGAGTGCGAATATTTGGTGAAGTTGATTTTCCCCATTCACCAAGCGGATTTTTAGAAATCTTTTTAGAAATAGAGAGCCATCTTCGAGCAACTTCTTCATTTCTGTATTGTTCAGCCACATCTTTCATTTGATCAAAAAACTTTTTAATCATTTCTGTTTCTGGAATTAAATCTTCATCATTTAAAGAAATATAAAGTTTCTTTAAAGAATCATGAATTTGAGTAGCTGTCTCATCATCGACACTCCAGCGAGCATGAAAATGATCATCTTCACGATGTTTTTTGAAAGCATCTCCCAATACTAAATAAAAATGGATATGATTCTGAGTCGCTTTATCTTTAGAAATATGTGGCAAGAGTTCATGTTCAGCAATAATGCCACCTAAAGAATTCATTAATTGTTTTAGTTCATCAAAAATAGCTTGTTCAGTCTTATAGGCATCTGACTTCTTGATTGAGTTTAAGGCAACGTCTTCGATCTGGCGAACTCGTTCACGAGTGATACCATATTTCTTGCCGATTTCTTCTAGAGTTTTACGTTCAGCTTCAGAAGTCAAACCAAAACGATTCATAATAACATCACGAGCACGATCTTGAAGATGTGAGGTAATTTTTTTTGTAACTTGCTTTGGCTTGAATGATATTGTTGACATTTTTTTAATATTATCCGCTTTTGCGGGAAAATAATTTTTAATGATTAAACTCTTAAAATTAACTTTTTGTCTATCTTTATATTATACACATTGTTTACTTAGTGTCAAATATTTAAATCTAATATTTTTATTCGCTACCTTTTTCTCCTCGATTGGCTCGAACTCGGTCAAGCTCGGTTAAATATTTTTTTCTTAATCTTACAGATTTCGGAGTCACTTCTAAATATTCATCGTGATTCATAACTTCGAGTCCTCTTTCAATACTCAAAATATAAGCTGGCTTTAAATAAAGTGCCTCATCTGTACCAGAAGCACGCATATTAGTAAGCTGTTTGCCTTTAGTTGGATTTACAGACATTTCCTCACCTTTTAAGACATTACCGACAACCATTCCTTCATAGACTTCTGTGCCATGTTCAATAAACAAAAGTCCACGCTCTTGTAAATTAGCCAAAGAAAAAGCTACCGCTTTTCCTGAAACCATCGAGGCCATTGAGCCATATTCTTTTTTACGGATTATACCGGCATATTCTTTAAAACCTATGACCCGTGAAGACATAATACCTTCTCCTTTTGTATCTATAATAAAATCTCCACGAAGCCCGAGTAAGCCACGAGTCGGAATTTCGAAAACTACTCGCGCGATACCTTCTTTTTCTTCCATATGCTTCATAAGTCCACGACGCTTATTTATTTTTTCAATTACTTGCCCAGAAAATTCAAGTGGAACATCAATAACTAATTCTTCATATGGTTCAGTTTTGACTCCATTCTCTTCTTTAATAATAACTTCTGGTTGAGAAACTTGTATTTCAAATCCTTCACGACGCATATTCTCTAATAAGATAGCTACGTGTAATTCACCTCGGCCGTAAACTTTAAAAAAAGATGGACCCATTCTGTTCTTTCCTTGGTCAGGAGAAAAATCAACTTTAAGACCTACGTTGATTTCTAATTCCTTTTCGAGTCTTTCTTTGATTTGTCTAGAAGTGACAAATTTGCCTTCGCGTCCAGCGAACGGAGAATCATTCACTAAAAAATTCAAAGAGATAGTCGGTTCATCGATAGCGATATGTGGTAATGCCTCTACGCTTTCATCAGCACAAATAGTTTCTCCAATATATATATCTGGGATACCAGAGAGAAGAACAATATCTCCAGCCGAGGCTGTCGGAACTTCTTTTCTATTTATTCCTTCAAAAGTAAAGAGCTTTACTATTTTTCCAGTTCTGGTGCCATTTTCTCCTTTAACAAAAACTGAGCTACCGGCAGAAATTTCACCAGAATAAATTCGAGCCACTGCCATACGGCCTAAAAAATTATCATAACCTAAATTGAATACTTGAGCGGACATTTTTCCAGCTAAATCATCCGAAGCTGATGGAACCTTCTCGAGTATCACGTCTAAAATCGGTGATAAATCTTTCGCTTCTTCATTTAAATGTCTCTTAGCCACACCTTCTCGTCCGATAGCATAAACAGTTTCAAAATTGGCTTGTTCTTCTGTCGCACCTAATTCAAAAAATAAATCTAAAACTTCTGCGTGTACTCTATGTGGATTAGCGGCTGGTTTGTCTATTTTATTGATTATAACAATTGGCTTTAAACCAAGCTCTAAAGACTTTTTCAAAACAAAACGAGTTTGTGGCATCGGACCCTCTACAGCATCTACTAATAGAAGTACTGAATCAACCGCTCGTAAAACCCGCTCTACTTCCGAGCCGAAATCAGCGTGCCCAGGAGTATCCACAATGTTTATCTTTGTATCTTTATAATAAATAGAAGTGTTTTTGGAATAAATAGTAATACCGCGCTCTTTCTCTAAAGCATTTGAATCCATTGAAACTCCTTCTTCTTGCAAGTTACCATTTTGCTTCATTAAAGCATCCGTCAAGGTCGTCTTGCCATGGTCCACGTGCGCGATAATTGCTATGTTTCTAATTTCCATAATTTAAATTTAGTTGATTAAACAAAAAAAGCCGAGAGGCTCAAATTTGATATATTTATAATAGCATACTTTTATAAAAAAGACAATAAAAAAACCATCGAGAATTTTTGAATCTCGATGGCTAATATTTATATAAGTATTTTGCACGTACCTATTAATTAGTTGATACTATTTATTATACAAATAGTATCAACAAACAAACCACTATAGCGAAGAAAGCTACACCTTCTATAAGAGCAGCAGAGACAATCATGTTTGAACGAATAACACTGGCTTCAGCAGGTTGGCGGGCTATAGATTCCAATGCCCTTGCCCCAATATTTCCTATACCGATTCCTGCACCTATCACTGCAACACCTGCACCAAGACCTGCTCCGAATCTGGCCCAACCACTACCTATGGCATTTGCCACCTTAACATCAGCTTCTGCTTTGAGCTTCCCCATTCTTTCTTCAGATTCTAATTTTTGTTTAGCAAGTTCTTTTGCGCTTTGATCTTTAAGCTTAGCTAACGCCACTTCTTTTTCAATCCTGAGTTTTTCAATAGTAACCTGATTATCTGCATTAATTTGTGCAATCTTTGCAGATTCATTTGGATTAAAAATTTTAGAACTATCTTTTTCGCTACTTGCAAAAGTAGGAATATTAATTGCAAAAATAAGAGCGATAAAGCTCATTAAAAATATTTTTTTCATATTAATTGAATTAAAGATTTAAAAATTAAAAAAAATTATTTACTTTATTCTTTTGTTCCCTGTTTTGGATTTGGAATTTCTGAATCCTTATTTTTAATTTTAGGATTCGTTGATTCCTTAATTTCCGAACTTGGATCTTCTAGTTCCTCATTTATAGGGAATTTTTTATTATTAAAATTTTCCCAAAATAAGGCTCTCTCGCTTTTTTGTTTTACGCCTTTTACCAACACAAACCAATTATCTTTAAAATCGGAAAAATACCAATGATAAAGATTAGAATTGTTTTTATACTCTTCAGGTATAGGCGAACGAGGTCTTTTCGAAAGAGGTCTTCTTGAAGGGGATTTTTTTATAGAACCCTTCAAACTAGAAAAACGAAGCACCAGTTCAACAAAAGCCACCAAGAGTAAGAGAGTTACTGCGATGGCAATCCAGGCAAGAGGGGTTACCCCTTCCATGAATAGACTGATTTTTTCTATCATAAGATTACTTTTTAAAAAATTAAATTACATCTAAAATTACAAATTGTTTTCAAAGAAAAATATGTACGTGCTTACTTACTATAAGTATTTTAAAATAAAAGTCAAATGAATATTAAAAAAAGCTTGTAAATAATTTCAAAATATTCACAAGCTCCTCAATCAATTTTTAAGTTGATCATTTTAATTTGCTCTTTTTATAATCTTCTCTGCGTCCTTATCAAACTTTTGAAGTCTTTTAAATTCGCGAAAAATAAAAAACAAAGTGATAAAAAATACTAGTATTGAAAATACTAATAATCTCCATCCACAGAAATTTGTTTCATACTTATATTTCGCAAAAAAAATTCCTAAAGCAATTCCAACAGGAAAATACCAACCACGAGCTAATATTGCTGTTCGTAAAATTTTTTTTTCTTCTTTAGTTAATGACTTATAAGCTTTCATAAATTATAATAAATTAGTTAATAAATATAGAATTTTCAAAATTTCCTTTCATAAAAGAAACTTAGAAAATCCTATATATCATAACTAAACCACTTATTTCAAAAAACTACAATTTTTAGTATTATAGCTAATTAAAATTAAATGTCAATAGTAAATTTTCATTAAATCTTCATAAATAAATACTATCCTTAAAGAGTTATAATTTATAAAAAGGTCGCTATTATTAACAACTAATAATGTTTAACTAATTATGTTCAAAAAAATTATCGCAACTGGAGTAATCGTTTCCTCTTTTGCTTTAGCTGGATTAGCTTTCGCGCAAACAGGCGCAACGACTACTACTACATCAACAACCGACAAGGTTGCTTGTGTCGCAACTGCTGTAACTACTAGAGAAACAGCAATAGCTTCTGGCTTCTCAGATTTCTCGGGAGCTATGACTTCCGCTTACTCGACAAGAGCATCCGCTTTAGCCACAGCTTGGGGAATGACGACAGGCAGAAAGACAGCTGTCGCTGCTGCTTGGAAAGCTTTCAACACTTCTGCCAAGACTGCTCAAAATACTTGGCAAAAAGCCAAGAAAGCAGACTGGGCAACTTTCAGGACTGCTTCCAAGGCTTGTAAATTGCCTGGAGGAGCCGGTGAGCCAGCTTCTGCTTCAGGAAATTAAATATAATATCTCCGACCTAAAAACATCCTCCTAGAGGATGTTTTTATTTATATAAAAAAGATGCAAAAAAAGTTTTTTTATGGTATTTTATTCCTATGCGTCGGTCCCCGCAGTATGCGGGGTAAAGGTAGAGCTTGTCCCGCAGAATGCGGGATGGTCAATAATATCTTTATGTGGTTCGTTTATATTTTACAAAGTAAAACAAATAAGAAATATTATATTGGTTGCTCTAATAATCCAGAAAGGAGATTAGAGGAACATAATAGTGGTTATACTAAATCAATCAAAAATAATATCCCTTATGAAATAATTTATTTAGAAAAATATACAAATCAACAAGAGGCATACAAAAGAGAAAAACAAATTAAAAGCTATAAAGGTGGGAATGCTTTTAAAAACTTAATATGCGTCGGTGGTAGAGTGGTCAATTACAACAGACTGTAAATCTGTCGCCTTCGGGCTACGAAGGTTCGAATCCTTCCCGACGCACAATGAAAAAATCTATAACTTCTGTTATAAGATTTTTTTATATGTCTCGTCGTGAGGAAACAAACTGCTTTGTTTCCGTGAAGGATTCGAAAAGCTTTTCATTACCTTGTCGTTCGCGAACGACGGGGTTGAAAAGGTGTACTGCTCCTGTAAGGAGAGAAATTCCTTCCCGACGCACACTTTTAATATAAATAAAATCTCTATAACCTATTTTAAAGTTATAACTGTCTAGACAAATAATATTGGTGTGGTAATATCACAAAAGTGGTAGTTTTTTGACAATAGTTTTTAGTTGTAATAGTTAGATTATTTTTCTCTCTAAGATGTCTGGAGATGAAAATAATTTAACTATTAATTAACTAATAACTTAATACTATGAAAGAAAATACTTTGAAATATAAATTTGTCGGTTACATCAATATTGATTGTGAATATGATGATTTACAATTCGCTATTTCACTTTTTACATTAAACAATGAACTGTACAGGTATGAAGCTACAAATAATGGAATTATTACGAGATTTTTTCGCATAAAATGCGACTATATTCCAATTAAAGATGGCGGACTCTATGAATTTGGAGAAAATGCTGTTTATGTATTTTCCTATAAAGGAGAAGTTTTTACAGGTACTATGGAAAAACTCAGACCAGAGTTTCAAAAACTTTTGAAACTAAGTGATGAAGAGTTAGAACCTTTACGAAAGTATGAAATAGGTTTTATCTTAAACGACCCAGAAGTCGTTAATAAAAGTATTAACGATTATGTAAATTCTCCCAAAAATAAGCTTGGGCTTAAAGCTGAAAATTTTTTAAAGTTATAAATACATTAAAAGGTAACTCCGTAAGTTTGTTTTCATAGTTTTTTAAATTGGTTTAGTGTCCCTGTCAATATTTATATTGACAGGGATTTTTATTTATCTAATATAGTTATTCAAACATCACCTTAGGAGTTAAAACTATACTTTATCAGCCCAAAATGATAAATTATATAGATTAGACAAAGCTAAAAATTTTATCCTATATGCATAAATTTGAAATTTATAAACGTGTACTGCCAAGCTTAGGACCAATCATTTTCCGGAATATTTTTATTTTAGTAAATGCTATAATTTTTTCTGTTGTTACTCTGCTTTTTATTTTTGGCAATTTTGAAGCTGGATTATTTTTAGTTATTATTCTTTTTTTAAATACGTTTATTTCTGTCGCTCAAGATATACATGCTCGGATACTTTTAGAAAAACTACAGATGCTCACTGCTCTATCTGTCCTCCGTTTAAATAAGGATGAAACTGAAACCTTGATTCTGGCCGAAAAAATAAAAAAAGGTGATCTCATAAAACTAAAGCTTGGTGACCAAGCACCTTGCGAAGGAATACTTTTATCAGCTGAAAATTTGGAGATATCTGAAGCTCTCATTACCGGTGAATCTGATTCTTTTTCTAAAATAAGAGGTGATAAAGTGATTGCTGGAGCAATTATAACTTCTGGTTATGGAATTATGGAAGCTCAGGAACTTTTCCGCGAAAGTCGCCTTTCCATAATTAGTAAAGATATAAAAAAATACGCGTCAAATCCAAGTTCAATTCAACAAGCAAATAATAAAATTATAACTTATTCAGGTTATATTTTACTAGCAGTTCTTTTATTTGTCTTCATTCGTGGAACCTTAATCCACGCTTCAAAATTGGAAATGGTGATGAATGCTGGAGCACTGGCTAGTCTCCTCGTACCTCAAGGTTTGATCGTAGTCATCACTCTCCTATTTGCTATCGGAGCGGCCAATTATGCAAAACGCGATGTACTTTTTCAAGAAATAAATGCGACCGAAAAACTCGGAAGAATAAAAAATCTTTGTATCGATAAGACTGGTACCTTAACTGATAATATTTTAGTAGTAGAAAATATGTATGTTCCGAAGGATTTTAAAGAGGTAGATGCGTATGCTCTGACCCGAGCTTGTATTTTTGGCTTAGGTGATTCATCGCAAACCGTCTTAGCTGTAAAAAAATATTTAGAAAAAAATAAAATAAATGACGAGGGAGGTATTGCAGTAACGAAGACTCTATCTTTTTCTTCTTGGCGACGATATGGAGCAATCGAAATAAAAGAAAAGGAAACTTTTCGGTCAATCTTTATCGGCACACCAGACATTTTTCTGCCACAAATCTCAAACCAAGCCGAAAAAAAATGGTTAGAGGGTATAATAGAAGAAAATGCGCTAACCGGCAAAAGAGTGCTTTGTGTAACTCAATCGAACAAAATAGAAGTATTAAAAAATATTGAAAAAGTACCTCTTTCGGTTGTTGCTATATTTGTTTTTCATAATACTTTAAGACAAGGCATAGAAAAAACCATAAGATTTTTTCAAGACCGCGGAATAAAAATACGCGTACTCTCGGGAGATAATGCCGAAACTGTCCGAGCGGTAACTAAAAGCGTCGGAATAAATGGAGCAGAAAGTGTGATAACAGGAGAAGAGATGGAAAAATGGAATGATATAGATTTTGAAATTAATGCTCATAAATATACAGTTTTTGCTCAAGTTTTACCCGAACATAAAGTAAAACTGATTACAGCCTTTAAAAAAGATGGTTTTACGGCAATGGTTGGCGACGGAGTAAATGATGCACTAGCTATGAAAAAATCGGATTTGAGTATTGCGATGTTTGACGGAGTACCTGTGACCCGGCAACTAGCAGATGTTATTTTAATGACTAATAGTTTTTCTGATTTACCTGGAGCGGTAGAACTAGCGGACCATTTTATTCGAAGTATAGAAATAAATTCTGGTCTATATATCAACCAAAGTTTAGTTGGACTTTTCTTTTTCATTATCATCAGTCTCTTTGGTTTTGCTTTCCCACTCACGCCACTCAATATTACTTTTATGAATTATTTCACTATAGGCTTTGCCGGAATTCTTATTTATTATTGGGCACTACGCCCTACTGGTAAGATATTACCAGCGAATGATAAACCTTTTTTAAAGCGAATCATGCCTCTCGTGATCTATTGTGCCATTGTCGAAGCTATAGGCATATCAATAGTCTTTGCTTTAAGTCCATATTATTTAAAAATAGCATCTTCTAATACACTCGTCGGACTTTCTTTTATTTTATTTGGTTTTTTATTTTTGATTTTTGCTATAAAAGTATATTGTGGTTCTATAACCAAAAAAGAAAAATTGCAACTCTTTCTGCTAGCAATATTTGAATTGATTGTATTTTATTTAATGCTTCAAGTGCCATTCTTTATCCGATTTTTTAATATCACTCTACCCTATCCAACATTTACTTATATATATAAGACTTTTGCTATTTTTATAATCTTTGGATTTATCCAATATCTGATTATAAAAAAATTATTCTTAAAAAATAAAAAAGGAATCTAAAAAGATTCCTTTAAATAAAATTATGGAAGTTATTTGGATTTTTTTGCAAGATCCTCTCGTACTCCCGTAAGAAAATGACCATGGCCGGGATTCCCATATAGATTTCCAAAGCCTGTTCCTACATATGGCCAACTACCTATTATTCTATACTTCGCTTTATCATAATGCGGACATAGATCCCTTAAGCAATTTCCTGATTTTTCTTTTCCTTCACAACAAGAAAGAGCAATTTTAATTTTTGACATTTTCCTCCTTTTTTAAAATTTATTATTTAATTATTAAAGAACTCTTAAAACTAAAAGAACAAAACCAGCTAGAAGGCTGGTGTTTGTTTTGTATATATTAAGAGAATTTTTACAACACAAATATCAACCTTCTATTTTAAGAAGATTGAAAAAGAAAACAGCTTTGGCAACAGAATATTTCTTTATTTGTATCATATTAACCATAATTTATTTATAACATATAAAGCTAAAACTACACAAAATAACTGTGGATAATTATTAAGTGTTTCATATTATAGCTTAAATAGTATATTTTTAAACTTTATTTTTTGAATCGACTTGAATAGAACTTTTCACTCTACCTTTTTGGCCCTCAATTAGAAGTTCATCATTCTTAACTGAGACAACAACCATATCCCCTTTCTTTACTTTATTGGAAATAATATATGAAGCAATTGGATTTAATATTTTATTTTGAATCAAACGATTAAGTGGTCTAGCCCCATAGTGTGGATTGTATCCTTCCTTCGCCAGATAAGACAAGGCCTCATTTGAAATTTTAAATCCAATGCCTTTAGTGATCAATCTGTCTTTAACTACTTCAAGCCTCAAGTCTACAATATTTTTAATTGCTTCTTCGGATAAAATATCAAAGACGATTATTTCATCTAATCGATTTAAAAATTCTGGACGAAAACTTTCTTTTAAAGCTTCGAGTACTTTTTCTTTGGTCTGACTATAATCCTGTTTATTTGAATTATTCGAAAATCCAATTGATTCCATTTTCTCCACAAATTGTGATCCTAGATTCGAAGTAAGAATAATAATTGTATTTTTAAAATTAACGACTCTCCCTTTACCATCTGTTA
This sequence comes from uncultured bacterium, assembly GCA_903825255.1. GTDB lineage: Bacteria > Patescibacteriota > Minisyncoccia > Phycocordibacterales > UBA9973 > UBA9973. The sequence goes on along the minus strand of CAIJZZ010000030.1, from coordinate 7,122 downwards.
ATCTACCTTCATCAAGTACCTGTAAAAGCATATTGAAAACTTCTGGATGTGCTTTTTCAATTTCATCAAATAAGACTACAGAATAAGGTCTGTGTCTGACTGCTTCCGTAAGCTGACCGGCTTCTTCATAACCAACATAACCCGGTGGTGAACCAATTAATTTTGAAACAGAATGACGTTCCATATATTCAGACATATCGACTCGAATGAGTGCCTTATCATCATTAAACATAAACTGACTCAAGGCCTTAGTTAATTCTGTTTTTCCAACACCTGTCGGGCCTAAAAAAATAAAAGAACCAATCGGACGATTCGGGTCAGAGATTCCAGCCCTAGAACGTCGTATAACATCTGAAATCCTTTTAATAGCTTCATCTTGTCCAATAACTCTTTTACCTAATTCTAATTCCATTTTTTCTAATTTTAAGCGCTCTTCTTCGAGCATTTTAGTAAGCGGAATTCCAGTCCAACGAGAAACCACTTCCGCAATATCTTCGGCTGTAATTTCTTCTTTTAAGATTCGACGTGATTTTTGTAATTTTTTTAACTTCAAAAGCTTTTCCTCCAGTCTCTTTTTTAATTCCGGCATTGTGCCATAACGCACTTCTGCGGCATGTGCTAAATCAGCTCGCATTTCAGCATTTTCTGCTTCTAGTCGCATCACTTCCATTTCTTTTTTAATAGAACGAATTTCAAGCACAATATTTTTTTCATTCTGCCATTTCAATTCTAATTCTTTGGTTTTTTCTTTTAAATTACCAATTTCTTTATCAATATCTTTAATACGATTTTTTATATTTTTACCTTCTATACTATCACTCTCCACTTCTTTTTTTAAAGCCTCTTTTTCGATTTCCAAACTCATTATTTTACGATGTGCTTCCTCGAGTACTGGCGGTTTATTTTCCAACATCATTTTCAAAGAAGAAGAAGCTTCATCAATCAAATCCACCGCTTTGTCTGGTAAAAATCTATTCGTGATATAGCGAGTTGAAAGATTCACGGCTGCAACTATCGCATCATCAGTAATACGCACACCATGAAAAAGTTCATACTTTTCTTTTAAACCTCGCAAGATAGTAATTGCATCTTCGACTGTTGGCTCATCAATATAGACTGGTTGAAAACGACGAGCGAGCGCCATATCTTTCTCAATATGCTTTTGATATTCTTTTAAGGTTGTCGCCCCGATTGCTCGTAATTCTCCGCGGGAAAGCGCTGGTTTAATCATGTTAGAAGCATCCATCGTACCTTCAGCACCACCTGCTCCGACGATAGTATGTATTTCATCAATAAAAAGAATTATTTTACCATCAGCCCTTTCAATTTCTTTCATAATTCCTTTTAATCTTTCTTCAAATTCTCCGCGATATTTTGTCCCAGCAATAAGAGAACCCAAATCTAAAGAAACTAATTCCTTATCTTTTAATGACTCAGGTACATTATTCTTGGCGATACGTTGAGCGAGACCTTCTACGACAGCTGTTTTACCAGTCCCAGCTTCTCCAATTAAAATCGGATTATTTTTAGTACGACGAGATAGAATTTGCATTATGCGCATTATTTCATTATCCCGGCCAATAACTGGATCCAATTTATCTTCCTTGGCTAGCTTAGTAAGATTACGAGTATATTTTAAAATTAATTTAAATTTTTTCGGTTCACTTACATCAGAAACATCTTGACTTCGAAGTTCTTCTAATACTTTCATTACTTTTTCTTTTTGAATTTTAAAACGTATTAAAATATCACGAGCATCACCACCAAATTCTAAAATCGCCAAAAAAAGATGCTCAGTTGAAACAAATTCATCCTTTAAATATTCTGCTAATTTTACAGAATGTTCAATGACTTGTGCAAGATCTGGATTTAAATAAAGCTGATAAGCAGGAGAAATTGTACTGCGAGATTCTGGTATTTCTATAGCCTCTAAAATATTATCAGTTAAAAGCATTGTATCGACTTCTAATTTATTTAAAATGGAATCAACCATAGACTCTTCTTGGAGTAAAAGTGCTGCTAGTAAATGCATCGAAGAAACATGATTTTGCCCACGTTCAATAGCTAATTCATGTGCTTTTTTTATTGATTCTTTTGCTTTAGTTGTAAATTTATTTAATGGTGGCATCCCAGTACTAAAATTTTAAACTTCTTTTAATAATTTTTATTTCTTTTTTCTTTTTAATTATATTTAATCGTTATAATATTTACTCAAAAATTTAGTACGGGACAAGTATATATTTTTAGACTTTTGGTACTTCAGCTGGTATTAAAATACTATTGATAGCTGAAATTGAAATAAAAGAAGCTGTATCACCGGATAATACCATACCTAATACATCACCGTCTAAATCAAGCACTAATCCTCCACCGTTTGATTTAGCACCACTAATTCTAAGATCCTTTGATCCATCATAAATAAAAGAAGAAACTGAATTTCCTAGGACAATAATTTTCTGGCCAGCTTTCATATCATCTAAATTTCCAAAAGTTGGAATAGTATAAGTCAATTTATTTTTTTCATCAAGTGGTGCTCCAATTTTCAAAAAAGAAAATCCTGCTTTGTCGGTAGAAAAAAAGTCAGCCTTAAATTTTCCGCTATTATTTTTTACAAAATAAACTTCTTTATCTGGCACTAATGTCGCATCTGCAACGATAACACCATCTTTAGAAATTACAAAACCTTTTCCAGCTGAAACTTCTATTTGATTACCACTATCATCTATAGACTGTTTAGTAATATTAAAAATAGTAGATTGGTTTTTAGCGATTGCATCTACTACTAGATCTTCTTCTTTTATGACTACCGTCTGCACAGTGGATTTGTTTTCACCTGGTACTATTTTTTCAACTGTTTGTCGAATAATCCGATTGATCGGTACGGTTATCGATTCTGGAGCTTGTTGCATTAAAGTAACAGTCACGATACCAGTGGCAATAGATGTGACAAAGCTTAGCAATAGTGCCAGCATTATTAATTGGGATTTATTTAAATCTTTCATATCCATAGCCTAATTATACCATTTTTTTAGTTTAGTCAAAATCTCAGATAGCGCTTTAAGAGTATAATCAATATCTGCTTTTGTTGTCCCTCTACCTAAAGAAAATCGAAGAGAATTGTTTTCCATATCCTTTTTGGTACAAATTTTTTTAGCTTTAATTTTATTTCCATTTAAAGCATTAATAACATAAGAACTAGCTTTATCTCCTGACTTACAAGCGCTTTTTTCTGAAACATAAATTCCTCGCGCAGATAATTCTAATAATAATAAATCGCTTGGTATTTGGGGTATTGTAATATTTACATTATTTGGTAAACGATTTTTTGAATCACCATTAATTACAAAATCAAAATAAAGATTTTCGAGCTGGTCTGGCCCCAGACCGAGGACCCGAGAAAATTTCTTATTTTGATTTTGTAGATTAAATAATTCTTTAATAAAATAATCTCGAAGTTTAATTAAACGTGCTGTTTCTTTTTCTTTAACTTTTTCAGTGATTTTTAATGCTTCCGCTAGGCCCAAAATATTGGCAACATTCTCTGTCCCAGGCCTTAATCCAAGCTCTTGTTCTCCGCCAAATGAAATACTGTTTATCAGTATATTTCTTTTTATAAATAAAACACCGGTACCTTTTGGTCCATATATTTTACTACCATTAAAAGACATTAAATCAACTCCTAACTTTTCCACCTTAATAGGTAAATAATTTATGGCCTGCGTGGCATCAGTGTGGAAAAAAGGTAAAGAACGCAAAGTCAGTAAATTTTTCTCAGGTCCTCGGTCCTCCTTCGTCTGCTTCGCAGACTCGGCCAGACCATTCGAAAAACTTTCTGTCTTTGCTTTTCTGTAATGCCTTATCTCTTTGGCAATTTCCATAATCGGCTGAATAGTACCGATTTCATTATTGGCATACATCACAGAAACTAAAATTGTATTTTCTTTTAAAGCATTCTTAATTTTTTTAGGATCTACAATCCCATTTTTTTCTACGGCTACATAAGTTACTTCTGCTAGTTTAGTTTCTTCTAAATATTTACAAACTTCTAACACGGCTGGATGCTCAATATTTGTCGTCACAATATGTGGTAATAAAAAAGTTCGGCGAGTATTTTTTGAAATGCCTTGCGCAGGCTGACGAGCCGAGCAGAGCAATTCGCCAGCAGGCGAATATGTGTGCATTTCAAGAAATAGCTCGGTGAACTTTTTTACGATACCTAAGATCGCTAAATTATTTGATTCAGTGGCTGATGAAGTAAAAACAATTTCATCCATATGAACACCTAAAATTTCAGCAATTTCCTCTCGAGCTTTTTCTAATTTATTTTTTACTTGTACTCCATTTTTATGTATTGCGCTCGGATTCGCAAAATCCTCTTTTAAGGACTTATGAATAACTTCAATTACCTCTCTTTCAATAGGAGTCGCAGATGCATAATCTAAATAAATTTCCTTTGATTTTATCATTATTTATAGTATAGTATTAATTATCATGAACACAAAGCTCGAAATCGCTTTTTTTATTTTTCTAGGAGTCATCATTCTAATTGAAGTTATTTGGATTGTCAAAACAGAAAAACGTTTAAAAAAATTCTTTTTAGGTAAAAAAGCTAAAGATTTAGAAGACACAATTTTTAATCTTGAAAAAGATATTCAAAAATTAAAAGAGTCTAAAGAAAATACAGAAAAGGAACTTATCGTAATAAATAAAAAACTTAAAAAAAGTATCCAGGGACTGGAGGTCATTCGTTTTAATCCTTTTCCAGATCAAGGAGGTAATCAGAGTTTTGCTATCGGTATGATGAATGAAGAAAATAATGGGGTGGTTATTTCCAGTTTATATTCACGAGAGCGAATGAGTATATTTGCTAAACCAATTAAAAATGGAAATTCAGAATACGAACTCACCAATGAAGAAAAAGATGCTTTAAAAAAAGCTTCAATTAAATAAATGGATAAAAATGATACACAAAAAAATATTATAGAGAGACCACCTGTCGTAGTCGTCATGGGTCATATCGACCATGGCAAATCTACTCTGCTTGATTATATTCGAAAAACAAATATTGTTGATCGTGAAGCTGGAGGTATCACTCAACATATCTCAGCTTATGAAGTAGTTCATAAAGATGAAAATGGTAAGGATTGCAAAATAACTTTTATTGATACCCCTGGCCATGAGGCTTTCTCAAAAATGCGCGAAAGAGGTGCCAAAATCGCTGATATTGCTATTTTAATAGTTTCAGCTGAGGACAGCGTCAAACCACAAACTATCGAAGCTTATAAAACAATTATGGATAATAAAATTCCTTTCATTGTTGCTATCAATAAAATAGATAAGCCTGGAGCCAATATAGAAAAGGTAAAAATGGATTTAGCCGAAAATGAAATATATTTAGAAAATTACGGAGGTAAAGTGCCTTTTGCAGAAATTTCAGCAATAGTTGGTACGGGTGTAGATAATTTATTATCTTTAATTTTAATTCTTTCTGAAATGGAAAATTTCACTGGAAATGTGACTGAAAATGCTTCAGGTTTTGTGGTTGAAACTAATCTTGACCCAAAACGCGGAATCGAAGCAACTTTAGTTGTAAAAAATGGATCTTTAAAAAAAGGTATGACTATAGTTGTAGAGGATGCACTCTGCTCTACTCGAATGATAGAAAATTTTTTAGGCAAACCAATCAATGAAGCTACTTTTTCCGCTCCAATACATTTAATTGGTTTTAATAAAATACCAGCCATCGGAGCAGAATTCAAATCTTTTGAAAATAAACGTGAGGCCGAAGAATTTGCTGAGAATTATAAAAATAATAAAAAATCTGTAAATAATACAAATGTAAATGAAACTAATAAAAAAATAATTCCAATTATACTTAAAGCAGATGTCTGGGGATCTATCGAGGCAATTGAAAAAGAAATTGAAAAAATTAAAAGCGAAAGTGCTTTATTTAAAGTCGTACAAAAAGGAGTCGGCCCAATCTCTGAATCAGATATTAAGGCTGCAGCGGAAGAAGCTATCATTATCGGTTTTAATGTAAAGGGAGACAAAAGCGCAATAGAACTCGCAGAAAAAAGAAATATTATTATATCCTTCTTTGATATTATTTATAAAATGACTGAATGGCTAGCAGAAGAGATGGAAAAACGCAGACCTAAAATTGAAACCACTGAGATAACTGGTCGGGCAAAAATTTTGAAAACTTTCAGTCGCACAAAAGAAAGACAAATTGTCGGAGGGAAAGTTATAGAAGGCCATATTAATTTAATGGGTATCGTCAAACTAATTCGTCGAGATAATGAAATCGGTCGTGGAAAAATCGTTAATCTAGAAAAAGGTAAAACTAAAACTTCTATAGTTGAAGAAGGCACAGAATTCGGTATGATGCTCGAGTCTAAGATCGAGGTCGCGGGTGGTGATATTATCGAAGCTTTTTCAATAACTCAAAAATAAATTATGCCTACAGACAGACAACAAAAAGTAGCACAACTTGTAAAGGAACTCTCAGCACAATTTTTAGGTAGAGAAAATAACCGAACTTCCCTAGTCACCGTCACCTCATGTACTACCTCTCCTGATCTAAAAAAGGCTACTATCTTTATCACCGTACTACCGGACAATAAAGAACACGATGCGCTAGATTTTGCTAAACGAAAAAGAGGAGAATTACGTGAATTTTTAAAAAAGAATCTAGAAATGAAAACAATTCCTTTTATTGATATTCAAATCGATCTCGGAGAAAAAAATCGCCAAAAAATTGACGAATTGCTTCGAGCAAAGTAAGATAGTTAAATGGCCTGGCAGCCAAATGGGGAGAGCGTAGTGAATATGACATTCCTCTGCTCAGAGAGACTTTAGTGTTAAATAAAACGTGTGATAAAATATAATATCGGCCTGGTAGCCAAGTGGTAAGGCATTCCTCTGCAAAAGGAATATACGCCGGTTCAATTCCGGCCCAGGCCTCAGTTGTAATTTTGAAATAAAAATATATAATTAAAATATAAAATATACTCACGTATATTTTCATTGTTTTAAATATGCCCGAGTGGCGGAACTGGTATACGCGCACGACTTAAAATCGTGTCTCGCAAGGGATGTGGGTTCGATTCCCACCTCGGGCAC
>CAIJZZ010000029.1 GCA_903825255.1 uncultured bacterium | reverse complement strand
TGAGATATCAATTTTTAAGCTTTCTGCCATCTTGTTTACTTTGTCCGCCTGAGATTCAAGTGAAAGAACTTGGCGATCTTCTGATTCACTCGATTTTCTGCAGTATCCACAGTAGTTTATTTTTTGATTAATCTCGTTTTTCATGTAAGTTATTTATCATTATTCTAATTTTATCCTTATTTATTGGGCTATTTTCTTAATTACATAAGGTGCATTTTTTACGAACACAGTATACTTTACTCTTTTTTATATAGCTAGTACTTATCCGCAATACTTTTTAATAGTTTTATTTGTTCTTCTGTTAGGGTATTAGGACCTGGATTGTTCTGTAAGTTTTTTAGATTTTTTACTACATCAATAGCTTCGTCTGTTGTCATGTTCCCGTAGCCAGATGAACCAAATGTAGTACCAACATTTTCATGACCCAGGTTAATACTAATTGCTTTCTTGTCTTTTTCTGTGAGTCTTTTGTTTGTTAAAATATTAACTATCACGTGTCGAAACGAATGGGGGTGGAAATATATTACACCAGCTTTTAGGCATCTCTTTTCAAAAATTTTTCTTGCAGCACCAGCACTACTCCAAGCATTTTTGCCAACCATTTCTTTATTATATTTGCCCCTTTTTTCAATAAAAGAATTTAGTGTTGAAGGGAAAATAGGATCATTGGGCTGAAATCCTTTTAATTCTAGATGCCCATACCAATCTTTAAAGTTTTGTTCTGGTTCATCCCAGTCTATTGGGAAAAAGGTGGTATATATTCGTTTTGAATTTTTTGTTTTTACTCCATCTTTAGGATTTTGATCTATAAGATTTGTTTTTTTATCAAAACTTTTCATTTTCAGAGAAACGATAGCAGAGATACGGGCACCTGTTATAAGAGCAAAAGAAATAAGAGCCCTATCTCTCATATCTATTTCAGTTTTACCATCAATGCTTTGAATAATTTTTTTTACCTCATCAAAGGTTGGCATCTGTCGAGTAGTTCCTTGTCGAGCTACACGAGCATCTACTTTTGAAAGACGTAACCAGTCCACTTCATCTTTTTTAATTTTGTTTTTATAACCAGGTTGTTCAGAGAGCCATTTAAAAAATTTCCTTACTCGGCGAAGATATCCATCTTGTGAAGATAGCTCAAGTTTTCCAGATTCAGTTTTTGTTTTTCTTGTACTTAACCATTCTCGAAAAGCAACAGCTTTAGATTTGTTAAAATTCATAAAGTCATCATTTGCTGAGAATGTTTCCCATTGCGATATTGATTCAGCAAAGGTTTTTATTGAACTTTTAGTGAAGCCATCATGTCCTCGTAGATATTCATAAAAACTTCTTTTTGTTTGTTCGTTTTGATACGGAGTCTTTATCATTTTGATTATTCTAGTTTATTTTTAATAATTTCGACTTCACTTTCTATACCCTTTATAGATTTAGTTATTTTCCATGTATCAAAACCGTCCAGAGAATGAAAGCGGTATATATACTTCTTAGCATCATCGAGATTCTTGAAAGAGGCGTTTGATTGAAAATCATTTATATAAACGTTGGAATTTTTCCAATACGTTTTGAAGTAAAATTGATTTTTATTAGCATCCTTGTTTCGCTTGATGAGTTTGTCGTATTCAATTACTTTTTCAATAACTTCACCAATACCATTATGAATTTCGTAATCATTCGACTCAATTTCCTCTATTACACTTTGAAGTTCACTTTTTGTGAGCTTTCTATCGATTAAGCTCTCAGCAACCATTTGAACATCGTCAGTTCTAATTGTATAAATTATATTTTTATCCATTTTATTTTATCTATTTGCACAACTAAATTGTGCGGTTATTTCTTGTAATATTTACTCGTTTTTGGAGAGTGTATTTGTCTTATTTATAAGAATTTACGTTATTAATGAAAAAGGACATTTAAGCAGGAGAAGGTGGTATCTTGTAGTCCTTTTGGTAGGGTTTAAATATCCTAGATATTTTTGAGCCACAGACATGGCATAGACCATTTTTTTTGTTTTTTAATTTTTTTATTGAGCCTTGTTTTGCTCTTCTTGGACCCTTGCATGAGAGACAATAATATTCACTGCGTTTTAATTTTAGCTTCTTTTTTGAATCTTTATTTATCAGAAATTCTTTCAAATCAGAGCCTGATATCAAAATTGGATTTTTACCACCAGGTATAATTTTTAATCCATTATCAATCCAGCGCAAGGCAGTTTTTTCAGATATATTTAAAGTTTCAGACAATTCTTTGATCGTGTAGCTCATATGCTTGTAAATTTTTTGACGATTAATTTTTGTCATAGTCAGTTGTGGAACTTTTTGTTATCCGTTCTTTTAATCTCTAAAGATTCCGACCCTAAAACAAGACGGTATAAATTAACTAAATTATTAGCACGAAAAGACGCCTCGGCATCAGAAAGAACTACGCCGAAACGCTTTTTATATAATTCCTTATATTCTTCTAATGCTTGCTTTGAGAGCATAAAAAATCCCGTAGGATTTCTACAGAATATTCTCATTCCTGTTGTATAGATACCGAAATACCGACCCGCGGTTATTCGATTTTTCGTCTTTTTTTCTCTTCGCTTATGATTTTACTTATATCAAAATAAAATAATTTTATATTAGGATATTTACTTTCTAATAACAAAATGATCTCCTTTGCTTTTTTGTCTCTATTTTCCCAAATGAAATCAATAGCTTCCCGAGGTAATTTTCTTTGTTTTATTCTTTTTTTATATAGATATGGTCCTACTTCTTTTGTCCAGTTTTTTTCAATGAAATCTAGAGTATCTCGTTTAGTTGCGAATTTATGTATTTTTATATTTACTGGATAAATCTTTTTTTCTATTCCATCAATTTCTTTTAAATGAAAAGAGTGCAAATCAAGTGGTTTTTCATTTTGTTCTGATGATTCCACAATACATATATCTGAAGTTGTTTCTTCACTAAAATCTAGATTCTCTAGCTGATCATTTCTTTCGTCGAATAACAAATGATCCAATAGCAATGGATCGATTCCATAATTCTCACATAATCTTACTTTCAATTTATGGGTACGATTTTTTGATAGATTACTTTTTCTAAACGAGATAAGTTCATGTAGAAAAAATCTATATAACATGTATAGTGGTTTGACGTCCACATGTTCATAAGCTGGCATGCTCTCATTAATTTTTTTTAAGTCTTTTAAAAATTTTGAATTTCTACGAGTATCTTCAAGTAATTGTTTCATCTTTTTTTGACCTTGTGTCTTTTTTTCTTCAGGAAATGTAAATAAATCTGGATTTTCTTTTATCCATTTTGATAATTCTTCTGTTTCTTTCAATTCTTTTGGATGATCTTTTAAAATTTCCGACATGGTAATTGTTTCGCCAGAAGAATATTCTTTTATTTCTTTGTTCTTTCTTAGTTGCATTTTTTAACTGGACTAACTTCTTTTACTACGGTATTATAATAACATAATTAAATAAGAGTAGCCTAAACCCCAACAAGGGCATGGTGAATTAAGTCTCGCTAAAGAATAAAGAACCTGTAATCAGGATTTTGCTTTAGCGAGCCATGTCTGGAAACGGACGTGAGCAGTCGAAAGACTGCTATACCTGGTTGCAGGCTTTTTGCGTCCAATTTCCAGGTATTTATTAATAAGTCGCAAAAAAATAAATTATGGAAAATGAAAATAAAACCTCTGAAGTTAAGACTCAGAAATTAACTTCAAAAAAGTATAATTGGAATTGGATTGTCGGAGTAATTTTTATAATAGTTGGCTTGTTTAGTTTTGGGACCAGTGTCATAGCTGGTTTTCTTTATTTAATAGTTGGAATGATTTTAATTCCACCTGTTGCTACCTTTGTTAAAGGTAAATATGGATATTCACTTTCTAGAAAAATGAAAATCTTTTTTATTATCTTTGTTCTTTTGATCTCAGGAATGACTCAACTAACTAGCGATAAAGCAAAACCATCTTCACCTGAAATAAAACAACCAGTAGCAAATCAACCTCAAACTTTTGAAGACCGTATCAAAACTCTTGCAGTAAAAACAGGAGTCACTAATATCACTTATGGAGGGATTGATGATGAAAAAGCAGATAGCAATCGCCCCGCAGGCTCTCGAATGTTTACAATTAAATTAAATGTTCCAAGTTATTATGACGCAAATTCTTTTTATAAAAACACTGGAGAACTTACTGGGAAAGTATTCCAAGAAACATTTACTTCAAATCCAACAGTTTATGATGCGATCGTGTGGTACTCAGGGGAAACAACTGATAAATATGGTAACAAAAAGAACTCTGTAATTCTATCTTACTTTATCGACAAAGCGACATTCCAAAAGATTAACTGGCAAAACTTTGATTCAACGAAACTCTGTGATTTCTTAAAAACGGAAGGCTCGGCTAATGGTGGAGAAACTGGATGTAATACTTTGGCTAAGATAGATTAGGTGTTTATCCTCGTATAAGTCCAAGAAAAGCAGACACAGGCTAACACGGCGTGAATTACGCCACTTTAAAGTGTTTTGTCGTTTGTTTTTATGCTTCAAAAACGCTATACTTAAAAAATAAATGAAGTCAAAAGAAGCCTCAGCTCGAATTAAGATAAATAAACTTCTCGAAGAATCTGGATGGCGTTTTGAGGCCGATAAAAATGGTCCTGCGAATATACAACTTGAACCAGGCGTAAAGTATTCAGAACTTGGTGATGACTTTGAAAAAGAAGTTCATGGTTTTATTGATTTTCTTTTGCTAGATAAAGATGGCAGGGCTTTAGTTGTCGTGGAAGCAAAACGTGAATCAACTGATCCACTTTCCGCTAAAGAACAAGCTAGAAATTATGCTCGAAATGCTAATGCTCGTTTTGTTATTCTTTCGAATGGAAATATTCATTATCTTTGGGATACTAAGCATGGCAACCCGGATACTATTTCTAGATTTCCTACACAGGAGTCAATAACACAATACGAAACATATACTCCAAATCCTATCGAGCTCGCAAATACTCCTATTGATGAGAATTATATTATTGAATCACAAATGCCAAATTTTGCTAAGGATCCATCATTTCAAGATGAATCAACTCGGGCAAGATTTTTGAAAGATAATAATTTAAAACAAATGCGTCCTTACCAAGTGCAGGCAATAAAGAAATTGCAAACTACTGCAATGGAGAATAAAAATAGATTTCTTTTCGAAATGGCTACGGGTACAGGAAAGACATTAATTTCTGCGGCAGTTATCAAACTTTTTCTTAAATCAGGAAATGCTCGTAGGATTTTGTTTCTTGTGGACCGCCTAGAATTAGAGGATCAAGCTTTTAAAGCATTTAGAAACTATCTCGGGAAAGATTTTAATTGTATTATTTACAAAGACAACAAAGATTCTTGGTCAAATGCTCACGTAGTGGTTTCTACCATTCAAACTTTTTTAGCTGGTGATAGATATAGAAAAGAATTTTCACCAACTGATTTTGAATTGACTATAAGTGATGAATCTCATAGGTCTATTGGCGGAAACAGTAGAGCAGTATTTGAATATTTCGTTGGTTATAAACTTGGGCTTACTGCTACACCGAAAGATTATCTTAAGGGGTTTGATGAAGAAGGAGCTAACACTCAAAGAGAATTTGAACGTAGACAGTTACTTGATACTTATAAAACTTTTGGATGTGAATCAGGAGAACCTACTTTTAGGTACGACCTTATCTCTGGGGTAAAAGATGGTTTTCTTATAAACCCTATAGTAGTAGACGCCCGCACAGAAATTACTACTCAACTACTTTCAGACCAAGGACTTTCTATTCACAACACCATGGAAGATGGTAGTACAACGGAAGAAATATTTACTGAGAAGCACTACGAGAAGAAAGTTTTTAACGAGGAGACTAACGTTGCGATGTGTAAGGCATTTATAGACAATGGTTTATATGATCCCATTGCAAAAAAAATGGGAGCTGAACTTTTTGGTAAATCTATAGTATTTTGTGTGTCTCAAAAACATGCAGGAAGAATTACCAATATTCTTAATAAGTTAGCTTTTGAAAAATGGCCAGAACAATATAGTGAATCTGATTTTGCGGTACAAGTTACTTCACTAGTTTCTAATGCCCAACAAATGACGATTAATTTTTCTAATAATAAACTAAGCGGACAAACTAAAATTCCTGAGGGGTATGACTCAAGTAAAACTCGTGTGGCAGTGACAGTAGGAATGATGACTACTGGATATGATTGCCAAGATATTTTAAATCTTGCATTAATGCGCCCTTTATTTAGTCCGTCTGAGTTTGTACAGATTAAAGGTAGAGGTACTCGTAAGTATCTTTTTGAATACGAAGATTATAAAAATAAAGAAATGATATCTGAGCCAAAAGAACATTTTAAGTTTTTTGATTATTTTGCTACCTGTGAATACTTTGAAAGTGAATTTCCATATGATGAAAAAATAAAACTTCCTATAATAGATACTGGTCCAATTGAACCACCAGGTCCAGGCGGTGGTCCAGGGATTGATGGACCGGGTGGAGATTTTGATAAAACAGTTGATCTATCAACATCAGATGAAATTAAATCTTTAAAAGAATCTTCTGTTGGAGTAGAAGGGATGAGAATAGATCGTGAAGGTTTTAAAAGAGCAGTTAATGAAGACGTCCTCGGCAATGAGGTTCTTACAACACTTTGGAAGAATGGTGATGAAATAGGGGCAGAAGAATATACTAAAACTCAAATATTTGATAAACCAAATCATTTTCTTAATCTTGATAAAATCAAAAAAGCATTTAACCTAGATCGCAGAGTTAGTATTCGTGAATTTTTACAGGTTGCTTTTGGACAAAAAGAAAGTTTTGAAATGAAAGATGATTTGCTTGAGTCAGAATGGAGTAAGTTTATGGAAGTAAACCCAGTAGACCAAGAACACTATGCGCCAGTGAAAAGTTTCTTTAAGGCGTATATCGTTGATCCACAAGTAAGAGAAATAATCGAAACAAAACAATTAGCGCAACTTCATTTTTGTCCTTCATTTGATTTTGAAGAATACCAAAAATTAAATGGTTTTAAAACAATGATTCCTACTTATGTTAAAGATTATGTATCACTTAATACTTTTATGAATTAAATTATGAATGTAGAAACAAAAAAACACATAGATGCTGCTCGACAAGTTCTTGTTGGAGTAGTTCCTAATCCTACTGCTCAAATAGATCAAATTACAAATGCCCTTATTTACAAGTTCATGGATGATATGGATCAATCTGCTATTAAACAAGGAGGAGACCCATCATTTTTTATTGGAAACTTGAAAGATTATTCTTGGACTCGTCTTACCGATACTCGTATAGGTAATCAAGAACGAATGAATATTTATAGTGAGGCATTAGTTAAGTTTTCTGAATCCAAGCAATTACCACAATTATTTCGTGAAATATTTAAGTCAGCATTTTTACCTTATCGAAGTCCTGAAGTGTTAGGTTTGTTTTTAAAAGAAATAAATTATTTTGATTATTCTCACCCTGAAGAATTAGGTAATGCTTATGAATATTTACTTTCAGTTATGGGTAGTCAAGGAGATGCAGGACAATTTCGAACGCCACGACACATTATTGATTTTATCGTTGATGTTGTAAATCCAACCATGGAAGATAAAGTGCTAGATCCAGCTTGTGGTACTAGTGGATTTTTGGTTAGTGCTTATAAACATATTTTAGAACAACATGATGGTAAAAATCCTGATGGAACAAAAAACAAAGAGAAGCCACTTACGCCAGATCAAAGAAAAAATCTGATGAATAATTTTGAAGGTTATGATATAGATCCTGGAATGGTTCGTATTGCGCAAGTGAATATGTATTTACATCAGTTTAAGGGACCAAAAATATTTAATTATGATACTCTTACAATGGAAGAACGATGGGGTGACAAATTTTCTGTGATTTTGGCGAACCCTCCTTTTATGAGTCCTAAGGGTGGAGTAAGCACTCATAGCAAATTTAGTATCCAATCTAGTCGTAGTGAAGTTTTATTTGTGGATTATATAATGAATCATTTAAGACCCAATGGTAGAGCGGGTATTATTGTGCCAGAAGGTATTATCTTTCAGTCTGGCACTGCACATAAACAACTCCGAAAGAATCTTGTTGAGGATGGGCTTTGTGCTGTTATAAGTTTACCTAGCGGAGTATTTCAGCCTTATAGTGGAGTAAAGACAAGTATTCTAATTTTTAATAATGAACTAGCGAAACAAAGCAAAGAAATTGCTTTTATAAAAATAGAAAATGATGGCTTTGATTTAGGTGCTACTAAGCGGCCAATTAGTAAAAATGACTTACCAGAAGTACTTGATATTTTAGACAAATGGAAGAAAGGTAAAAAGGTAGAAAGTGCAAAAGTAATTTATGTAGCCAAAACAAAGATTGCAGAAAGTGGTGATTATAATCTTTCAGGTGATCGTTATCGGTTAATAACAGACTATACCGATGCCAAATGGCCAATGTTTGAAATTGGAGAATTATGTGAATTAGGTAGAGGTCGTGTTATAAGTAAAAAAGATATGGAAAGTAACCCAGGTCCTTTCCCGGTTTTTTCATCTCAGACAACAGACAATGGAACATTCGGTTATTTAGGTTCTTATGATTTTGATGGTGAATATGTAACTTGGACAACAGATGGAGCAAATGCCGGAACTGTCTTTTATCGTAACGGAAAATTTAATTGCACAAATGTCTGTGGTACCTTGAAAGCAAAATCAAAAAATGTGGATATGCATTATTTAACATTAGCGTTAAATGCTATTGCTTATAAACATGTTATACAATTAGGAAATCCAAAATTAATGAACAATGTTGTTTCAAAAATTAAAATTCCTCTTCCTCCTCTTGAGATTCAAGAGCAAATAGTTAAAGAATTAGATGGTTATCAAAAGATAATTACAGGTGCTAAAGAAGTTATAGAGAACTGGAAACCTAGTTTTATTGTTGATCCAAAATGGGATAAGGTGAAACTACCAGATATTTCAGAAAATAATGATAATAAAAGAAAACCAGTTACAAAATCAGATCGTTCCAGTGGTGTATACCCTTATTATGGAGCCTCTGGAATTGTTGATTATGTTGAGGAATATATTTTTGATGGTGATTTTCTGCTTATATCCGAGGATGGGGCAAATTTATTAGCAAGGAGTACAGATATCGCATTTTCTATATCGGGTAAAAATTGGGTGAATAATCATGCCCACATATTAAAATTTAAGGACAGAAGTACGCAGAAATTTGTTGAAGTATATATTAACCAAATTAATATTAGTAACTTTGTGACTGGAATGGCACAACCAAAACTCAATCAGCAACAGTTGAATACAATTGAAATTCCTTTCCCATCTATAGAAATCCAAAAGCAGATTGTCAAAGAAATTGAATCAGAACGTACTCTTATTGAAGGAAATAAAAAACTGATCGAGATTTATGAACGAAAAACCAAAGATACTCTAGCAAAACTTTGGGAAGAATAAAAAAATGGAACAGAAATTAAAACATTTAGAATTTATCCACTCAACCATTAATAGAATGGCTAATAATTCATTTTTAATTAAAGCTTGGAGTGTAACCTTAGTTTCTGGGTCTTTTGTATTGTCTGTGAAAGATTCAAATATAAAATATATATTAATTGCTTATGCTCCCACTTTTTTCTTCTGGTGTTTAGATGCCTATTTTTTATGGCAAGAAAGAATATTTAGAGATCATTATGATTATGTAAGAACTCACGAAAATTCAAAAATTGATTTCTCGATGAAGCCTAAAAAATCATCTAAAAATAGTACATATTTTAGATCATTGTTATCCCCAACATTACTCCTATATTATCTTGGTATTTTTGTAACTTTATTAGTAGTAATTTGTTTAATATAGTTTATGGCAAGAAGAACTTTTTTTAGCTTTCAGTATGGTCCAGATTGCTGGAGAGCATCTCAAGTGAGGAATAGTTGGGTTACTCAAGACAGAATAGCTGCTGGTTTTTTCGACTCTGCGGAGTGGGAAGAAGTTAAAAGAAAAGCTGATTTAGATATTGAAAAATGGATTGACAAACAACTTGAAGGGACATCTGTAACTGTTGTTTTGATTGGTGCAAATACCGCAGGTAGAAAATGGATCGATTATGAAATAAAAAGTAGTCGAAAGAGAGGCAACGGTTTAGTAGGCATATATATTCATAATAAAAAAAATAGTAAAGGTCTCACAAGTAGTAAAGGTATAAATCCATTCACTCAATGGTATACAACTCAGAATGAACAGAAGGTCTATTTTTCTAGTTTATATAAAACTTATGATTGGGTAAATGATGACGGTTATACTAATATGGGTACATGGATAGAAGAGGCTGCAAAAAAAGCGGGAAGATAATTCCTAAAATTATATGGAAGAAAACAAATACCAATTACTAATAAATACTCTTGATTCATTAATAAATGAAGCTCCTGATGAGTTAACAAGATATGATACTTCTGATGAAGAAAAAACTAATCAGGCGAGGGCTAGAGCATTAATTCACTTATTTCTTAGAACAAGATTTGGCTTGATTGATTTTGTTGAAGCAGAGAAGTTTATTACAGATGGTGCTAATGATGGAGGTTTGGATGCTTATTTTATTGATAAAGATCATAAGATTATTTATCTAGTTCAGTCAAAATTTAGGACAAAAGAAGAAAATTTTGAAAATAACGCTGTTAATGGATATGAAATATTCAAGATGGAGTTATCTCTTATTGTTAAAGATGGCAATGACACAGATAATAAGGGTAATAAATTTAATGGAAAAATATTAGGATTCCAAAGAGCCATTAAAGAATTGGCAGATACTATAGGAAAATATAAATATTGTTTAGTTTTTCTAGGTAATATACCAGAGAATCTTGATCCACAAAAACTTAATATTGCATCGGGAAGTGTATGTGAAGAAGTTGAAATTATCAATGGTAAAGATACCTATAATAAATTATTACTTCCTTATCTTCAGTCAGATTTTTATAATAAAAAAGAATTTGTTTTAAAAATTAAAATAAATCAAAATCAATCTAATCGAATAAATTACAGTGTTAAGATAAAGGACCAACAAGTGAATATAAATGTTTCTTTTATCCCAACAATAGAAGTAGCTAAAATGATGTGGGAATATAAAAATTCACTCCTAAAATATAATCCTAGATGTTATGTTGGAATAAAAAATGGAGGAGTAAATCAGCAAATTAATAATTCAATCGCCGACACAGATTCAAATGAATTTTCCCTTTTAAATAATGGTATTACTATAGTTTGTAATGATTTTGAGTACACAGAAAGAAATGCGGAACCGAATAGTGCTACTTTATTAATTACTAATCCGCAAATAGTAAATGGTGGTCAGACAGCTTTTACATTGGCTAAAATATATGCAGACAAAAATCATAAAATTTTTGAAAATAAAGAAGTATTAGTGAAATTTATTTCCCTTAATCAAAAACAAACACCCGATCAAGTTAGATTAATTGAAAAAATATCTGAAGCAACCAATAACCAAACACCTGTGACTCTTTCAGATAGGAAATCTAATGATGAAAAGTTGGTTGAGCTTCAAAAGTATTTATTTGAAAATCATGGATATTTGCTTGAAAGGAAAAAAGGTGAATTTTATGATGCAATATCAAAAGATATTATATTAAAAGAGAGAGTTATCACTAAAGAGCAAATTATGCGTTTAATTCTTGTCATTCAACGAAAAATATCTGAAGCAAGAGGATATTCAAGTGCGAAATTATTTGAAAGTTATCCTTTGGGTACTTTGGACCTAGGGGATTTTATAAATATATATACTATAGTAAATATATATAAAAAAATAGACAAACTTGAATTAAGCACAAATAAACAAGATGAGAAATATAGGACAAAAGAATATGGATCTGGTCTTAAATATGGGAAACATGCTATAACTGGAGCAATATTTCACTCCTTGAAAAATTCTGATGTAGATAGTGTACTGGCAGATATCAGTTCAAGGTGGGTAGATTTTGAAACGACAATAGCTAATAAAGAAAGCAATAAAGATTATTTTGATGAAGGATTTAATTTCCAGAATTATTATAGAGGAAAAACCATAAATAGTGATTTAGTGGATTACTTTAAATTCACCGATATTGTCCAATAGGTTATTTTTACCATCTCCTTACTACCGCGAAATGATCACTATAAATGCTCTGAATAGAGGTTCTAACTTGGTCTAGTTCGCGGAGCCCTAGTGACGAAACCTCACAATTTGTGGGGTTTTGTCTTATATGGCTTGATAGTTTTGAGGTTCGAGCGGAGTCAATTTCTTTGATAACCGCCTCTCGACTTTTTATCATCGTCTTTATGAAAGAATGGTAAT
>CAIJZZ010000028.1 GCA_903825255.1 uncultured bacterium | reverse complement strand
TTCTTTTATCCTCTCCCTCAAATTGCTTGAGGAATAATTATGATTACGACTATTGTAAACAACCTTAATTTCTGGGAGTCTATCTCTGGAGTAATTTGACTTGTTTTTCCAGTCTACTCCGATAAAACGTATATCTGGCCTTAACTTTTTTAAAAGATGGTATAGTCCAACTTCAGTTTTATAGTAAATTATTTTATCAATATATTTACAAGCTTTTAGCTGTATTTCTCTTTCCTTTAAAGATTGGACTGGCTTATTTTTATTTTTACGATCAACTGAAGGATCAGATTGTAAACCAACAATTAAATAGTCACATTTTTTCTTTACTTCGGCAAACATTAAATAATGCCCTGCATGAGTTAAATCAAAAGCTCCACAAGTAAAACCAATTATTTTTTCCTTTTTG
The DNA here is from genome assembly GCA_903825255.1 of uncultured bacterium. Taxonomy (GTDB): domain Bacteria; phylum Patescibacteriota; class Minisyncoccia; order Phycocordibacterales; family UBA9973; genus UBA9973. The sequence goes on along the minus strand of CAIJZZ010000028.1, from coordinate 6,295 downwards.
TCCATTGGATTATATTGTAGCATATATTATATTGTAGTCACCTATGTTATTATATAAGGATGAAAAGAGTACTTGTGACCGGCGGAGCTGGATATATTGGTAGTCATACCATAGTCGAGCTCTTAAATAATGGCTATGCAGTAACTTCAATTGATAATTTTTCTAATTCTACTTCTAAAACTTTTGACCGAATTTTTAAATTAACTGGTAAAAAAGTCAAAAATTATAATATTGATTTAAGTAATCATAAAAAACTAGAATCAATATTTAAAGATCAAGAATTTGATGCGATTATTCATTTTGCCGCTTTTAAAGCAGTAGGTGAATCAGTTCATGAACCGCTTAAATATTATGATAATAATTTAGGTTCTCTTTTAGGCGCTTTAAAGATTGCTTATAATTGCAATGCTCAATCCATTATTTATTCTTCTTCTGCTACGGTTTATGACCAAAATGAAAAAACTCCTTTTACTGAAAAAAGCAATTTAAATCCATTATCCCCTTACGGAATGACTAAAAAAATTGGAGAAGATATTTTATTTGATTATTTTAAAAATAATTCAAATCTAAAAATATTAAGTTTACGCTATTTCAATCCCGCAGGAGCACATCCTAGTATTCTTTTAGGAGAAAATCCAAAAGGAATTCCTAATAATTTAATACCGATAATAACTAAGTCTTTAAAAGAGAAAAAATCTTTTGCTGTCTTTGGTAATACTTATAAAACACCCGATAAGACTTGTATTCGAGATTATATTCATGTTGTAGATGTAGCCAGAGCACATATTTCAGCTCTTAAATATTTAGAAAAAAAGGAAATTAGAATTTATGATGTATTTAATATAGGTACAGGATATGGAACTTCAGTATTAGAAATAATAAAAGCTTTTGAAAAAAATAATTCAGTAAAATTGAATTATTCTATTAAGGGAAAAAGACAAGGTGATGTGCCTATATTACTTGCTAATGTAAAAAAAGCCAAAAAAATTCTTAGCTTTAAAATAAAATATACTATCGATGATATAGTCAAAACTGCCTGGGAATGGGAAAAGAAAAATCTTTCTTAAGAATTTCCTTTTTCTAATTTTGAAATAGCGTTCATTACTTTTTCTGGTTCAGTTTTCATACTATTATGATATGCATCTGGAATAGTAAACGTTTTTATTTGCTCATTTCCATCTTTGAATTCATTTTCTGCTTTATAACTCTTAGTAATTTCGTCATTACCACCAGAAAGTACAATAATATTACCTCCTTCCATAACCTTCGCTTCTTTCCAAGCAGTATCTTTTTTACTATCTCTTAGGACTAAGGCTTCATTTATTTTATCGTGTAATTCACGTTTTTCTTTTGACTTTATTCCTAGGTCATTATCTCCCCACGTAGCCGAAGCAAATCGTTTGAATTTTTTTAATAAAAATTTAAATTCTTTAGCTGCTCCCATTTTAATATTTGACACATTTTGATCCACGCTAGATGCAGGGAAAATCAATACAGCGTTTTTAGTTTTATTTTGAAATTCTTTATCCTTTAAAATTGAGGATACAATAGGCGCACCAGTTGAAGCACCCCAGAGTTCAATATTTTGATTTTTTTCAAAAACACTTTTTAGTATTGCCTTAAAATATTCAGTGTGCGGACCAAATCCAGGATCTTTTTCAACTCCTTCAGCAAATTCCTGAGTAGTCTCTCCCATATAGGATTCAGGGTATCCAGCTGAAATAATTCTTCGGCCATGTAAAGCTGCTTCAGTCATTAAATTTCCCATACATTCAACGTCTTCTGAACAACCAGGAATAAGAAAAATCGGTATTTGGTTTTCACCTCCCTCTCCATTTAATTCTATTATTCTTGATTTCTGAATACCATAATTAGGTAAATCTATACTTATTTCGTGTTGATTTAAATATTGTTCAGTAATATTATCAAGTTTTCGTGCGTTTTCTATAACTTCTTCCCTACCTCTACTTTGAACAATTTCTCCATTTTCAAATTTTTTACTTTCAGGAAATTTTTTAAGTTCCTTTAAAAGACGCGCCCGACGATTACGTAAAAAGAAAGGTCTTTCTTTGCCATCTGCATCTTCTTCGTTTCTCCCAAACTTACTATCTTTTGTAACTGCTCCAAAAAAATAAAAAAACTTGTTCATTTTTTGAATTACATCAAAATCAGCTGTAGCCTCCTTTTTTTCTTTTATTATTGGGCTAATTTCTTTTTTTACTATATTTTGATTTAAAAATACTTCTCGCATATTTGAATTATAACATTTATCTTACATCTATGTATTCTCTAGTCAGAGGTTTTTTGAGTGCAACTTCTGAGGCAAAATTTAATGCATAAATCCAGAAAGATTTTAAAACGCCATGATCTTTTAACCGTCGGCCAGAAGTCGGCATCCCAAAACTAGTGCTAAATTTAACTTTTCCATGCTTATGCGCCCTCCTTGCTATATCCGTATCTTCACCATAAAAAATAATTGAAGTATCAAAACCATTCATTTTCTCTAAAGTATCTTTTCGAATAGCAAAATTGGCTCCATTTGTCATATAACCCACAAACTTATACATAGGAAAAGCAATAACTCGCCAAAAAATTTTAACTAATATTTGATTGCTTTTGTGAATGTCATGAAATTCATGCGGTCCTGAAAAACAAACAAGGTGAGGATTTTTATTAAATTCTTTTATTACTCTTTCATAATAGCCCTTCGGCATTCTAGTATCTGCATCAATATAAGCAAGAATATCTCCTTTCGCTTCAAGAAAACCTCTTTGGCGAGCATAAGTAAGACCCTTCTTGGGCTCATCTACTACCTTAACACCTAAAAATTTTTTAGCTATTTCAGCAGTTTTATCATTACTTGCATTATTCACCACTATTATTTCAAAAAACCTACCATTTGAACTTTTTAACGCATACTCCAAACAATCACCAATATATTTCTCTTCATTATGAGCTGAAATTATTAAACTAATTTTAAAATCTTTTTCTTGTTTCATTATAAAATTTTTAATTATTTCACAAGTAATTTTTCCATTTTTATATTTTGTAAATACATTTCAAAAATAGACACTGTGCATAAAACATTCCACCAAACTCCGAGAGTAATCCTCATTCCCTTCCACCAGCCTCTTTTATTTTGGCTAAAATCATTTTCAACGTTTTCCCAGTGTACAACTTTTATCCTTAATTTATTATTAATAATTATTCTATTAATAAAAACCTCAAGTCCATAACTTGGTAATAATTCCATTTTATCTATTTTCTGCATCAAGCAATCCTTTGGTAAAATTCTTTCTCCAGAGAGATAGTCTATTTTTTTAAATGGAAAAAGAGGCCAAGAATTTTTTCGATAGCTTATAGAGATGAGTGAAAGATCCTTTTCAATCGGATCAATCAGGTCAACTATGTTTTTCTCATTTAAAAATTTTAAATCAGCATCAAGTAAAAAAATATAATCTCCCTTAGAAGCTTTGATACCATCAGCCACACTTTTACTTTTGCCTTTATTGGTTTCGTGTTCAATAAAATTAATTTGTGAAAAATTCTTCACAATTTGTTTTGTTTTGTCACTTGATCCATCATCTACCACAATAACTTCAAAAATATTCTTACCAATTAAAGGCACTACAACACTTAAAACATTCCCAATTCCATTTTCTTCATTATAAGCTGGAATAATACAAGAAATTTTTTTCATTTTTATATTTCTATTTTTTCTACGACTTTATTTGCAATGTATTTTTGGACTAAAAAATATAAAACAGCAAAAATTATCGCAATAACTGCAATAATGATACCCACATCTTTGACATACGGTATAGCTTTTCCATATGATTCTCCTAAATAATATCCCAACAACATTAATAATCCATAATTAAATATAGTAACCACAACTGATCGACAAATAAATTTAAAATATGAAACACGAACGAGTCCAGCTAAAATTAAAAGCGGAGTACTAAGCCCGTATGCTAATTTACAAACGAACATTGTTTTCCAGGTATTTTTCTGCCAAACTCTCTCTAGGTAAGGAAAATGTCTAGAAATTAATTTTGATTTAGTATCATATTTTTTTAATAGTTTTTCTTTATTACCAAATCGTCCAATGTAATAATAAATCGAATCGGGAATAAAATCCCCTAAAAGCAACACTATAAAAGCTGGAACAAAAGAAAGATAGCCCAGGTGCACTAAAAACCCGACTGCTAGTGCCACGATTGGGCCTTCAATACAAGCGAGTGGAAATAAAGCCGCATAGCGATAACTTATTATAAATTTAAGAATAGAAGAAGTTTCAGACATTTTAAAAATTAATTATTATTACCAATTAAATAACCACCATCAACTAGGAAATCTTGCCCTGTTATAAAACTTGCTTTATCACTAATTAAAAAACAAATCATATGAGCTATTTCTTCCGGTTCAGCAATCCTGCCTAGAAGAATATCTGAATTGTGTTTCAATTCTTTCTCACTCCATTTTTTTGCAATATTAGTATTTACTGGTCCTGGAGAAACTGAATTGATTAAAATATTATCCGTCGCATATTCTTTGGCGAGTCCAGCGGTGAGATTTATTATGGCCGCTTTAGCAGACGAATATGGCAACTTATTAGCAAAGGATCCTTGCTTGTAACCACGAACTGAAGCAATGTTTAAAATTTTACCGTATTTATTTTTCTGCATTATTGGAATGACTGCTTGGCAAAAATTAACCGTACCTAATACATTTACGTTATAAGAAAAAAGCCAATCATCATTTGTGGTTTCTAAAAATGGCTTTGTGTTAGTTGCTCCTGCAATATTGCAAAGTACATCTATTTTAGAAAATTTTATAAATATTTTTTCCACTACTTCTTCTACTGCTTTTTTATCACAAATATCACAAGTAACATATTCAGCCTCTAATTCTTTAGCTAAATTTTTCAAAAATTCACTTTCAACTCTATCATGTAAAATTAGAGTCGCTCCTTGTTTTTTCGCCATCTGAGCAGTAGCAGAACCGATTCCTCCGGCTGCGCCTGTAATTAAAATAACCTTATCTTTAAACATATAAAGAGTATAGCAAAAAAGGGTTTAAAAATGAAATAGATTATACTTTTGTAAAGCTAGTAAAAAAGTACTGAAAGAGTATAATTCGATAAATTATAATTTAGTATTAATCTTTAGAAAAAGGAGGTGTACCTTGAAAAAGGTAAAAAAAATATCGAAAAGTGTAGGAGTAGGTACAAATCTTCTCTTACTAACATTAGTACTAATTTATCTCGGAGATAAATTAGTAGATATTAATTTAAGATTTTTTGACCATTGGGGATATTTTTCTGCAATTTTATCCTTGATCATAATGGATCTCTTTATTTTGAGAATTTATGATTTTTGGAGAATTGATTTTTTTGGTTTTGAAGAATTTAAGAAAAATGAAGAAAATCTTGATTTAATAGTAGTAAAAAATAAATTTGTAAAAAAAATTATTTTATGGAAAAAAAAAGGCAACAAGTTTTTACTTTTGATGTTTATTTTATGGAATTCTACTTTAACTGTTTTATATTACAGAAAAGGCAACTTTCTTTTTAATGGAATCAAAGAAGGAAAAACCTTCTTATTATTTATAATAAGTGCCCTTGTATGTAACACAAAATTTGTTTTAGCGGAATATATTAAAAATCTTATATTAAAATATATGTCTTTAAAAGACATATTAATATTAATCGCTGCAATTTGTTTATCAATCTGTATTATTTTAATTTTCATAAAAATGATACGGATTTCACTAAAAGAACAAAAAGCTAAGAAAAAAATCGAGGAAAATAATAAGTTTTGGTTTTATATAAAAAATAACCGAAAATTATTAGACTTATAAATGAAAACACTAACATCTTCCCAAGGAAAGATATTAGTGTTTTTTTTATTTAATATTCTTTCTCTTCCCCCACTGCCAAACTGGCTTTTCACCTTTTTTGTAACATATATATAAAAGTAAAATTAAGGAAAGAAAAATAACTATCAAATTTTTTAGCCATTCATGATCCGTCATCTCTACTGAAAAAACAAAAAATACCACCCACAATAAAATTACTACCCAACCTTGCCATTTAGCTGGTACCCATCCCCAACCGTAAAGTTTTCTTTTAAACCAATAATTATTGGGATTATCTCTTAAATATTCCAGATAACTTTGTATGAATTTTCTCATATAAATATCTTTTTATTTTCTCTTTTTCCCAGTAGATTTACTAAGAAGCATACTTTTTTTAATTTCAAGTCTTTTCTTGGTTTTATGAGAATGTCTTGAT
>CAIJZZ010000027.1 GCA_903825255.1 uncultured bacterium | reverse complement strand
GGGTGAAAAACAAAAATAAAATTTCTTTTTTATTTTTAAAGCTATGCATGCTCGCGTGGCTTTTTATTTTTCCCCAAATTTGCTTGAGTGATCTAAAATCTTTGCAAATAACAGATATCCAAATTCAAGGAAAATATGTCGCCGATGAATTTTTAAAGCTATATAATCCGACTTCCTCCTCCATTTCTTTAGATGGTCTTATTCTTCATATTATTGATAGTGGTGCTGATTCCTATAAAATTATTAACTTTACTGGTAAATCTATCCCGAGTTTAGGGTCTTTTCAATTATCATCCACTACTCACGGATGCGAAGCTACGGATAATTGTTTAACCTATTCAACAAGCTCAAGCCAACTACGCCCTGACGGCGCTGTTTATATAAGTACCAGTAGAAGCGCGGGTATTGATATTATTGATTATGTTGATTTAATCTCAGGTTTTCCTCATAAAATATTTATCGATCCAACACCAACGCCAACACCTCTAATCACTCCCACCCCTACACCAACGCCAATGCTTCCAAAAATTTATTCTTCAAAACTGAGGTTGAATGAAATTCTCCCTAATCCTGAAGGAAATGATGAAATAAAAGAAGCAGAATGGATTGAGCTTTATAATTCCAGTAATGAGGTGATTGACTTAGCTAACTGCAAAATAAATGGTCACTCTTTATCTGGGAAAATCAATCCTCTTTCTTTCAGTATTTTTTATCCATCCTTCACTCTTACTAATACTAAATTTACTCTTGAATTACTTTGTGAAAATTTAAATATCAAAGATTCTGTTTCTTATGAAAATGCTCCAGAAAATGAATCTTATAATTTTTATGAATCTGGCTGGGAATGGGGCAACGTTCTGACACCCGAAAAAGAAAATATAAAAATAAGTGTTCTCACTGAATCTCCCAAAATTTATTCTTCCAAAATTAGATTGAACGAAATTTTACCCAAACCCCTGAAGGGAGGAAAAGAATTTATTGAACTTTATAATTCTGGAGAAAAAGATGACCTAATTGGTTGGAAATTAGAAGATAGATCCAAGAGTAAATGTACCTTAAATGGAGAAATAAAAGCTCAGGAATATTATTTAGTTCCAGATTGCCTCATAAAATTAAACGATACGCAAGGGGAAACACTCACCCTTTTTAATCCTAATGCCCAGGCTGTTTCTTTTTTGAGTTATGAAGGCAGTGCTAAAGAAAATATTTCCTATAATTTCGATGGATCTACTTGGCGCTGGAGCCAATTTCTAACTCCTGGCGCAGCCAATAAATTTAATAATACGCCTACTTCTAAAACCAAGAAAGATAAAAATTTCTATGTTGGGGTATATGCAATTTTTGAAGCTAATGGCTCTGATGCAGATAAAGACAAACTGAAATACACCTGGGATTTTGGTGATGGACACAAAAGCTATTTAGCTAAAACTCGTCATAAGTTTGAGAAGGCAGGAAAATATAAGGTTATTTTGAAAATTTCCGATGGAACGGAAGAAAAACAAGAAACTTATGAGATTGAAGTAAAAAAATATCCCAAGAGTAAGGTAACTATTCTTGAAATTATGCCCAATCCAAAAGGTATCGATACTGGCAATGAGTATATTCTTTTGCAAAATAAAGAAAAGAAACCTATTAATTTAAATGGTTGGTCAATCGCCACTGGATCAAAAAAATTAATAAATCATCCCATTACCCAGAATCTAGAAATTAAAAAAAATAAAACCTTGAAGCTAACTCAAGAATTTTCTAAGTTTAGTTTAAATAATTCTAAAGGCAAAGTGGAGCTTAGATACCCTACTGGCAAAGTAGCTTCTAGATTGAAATATGACAAAAACAAAGGGGGTATAAAAGAGGATGAAATTTATTTAAAAATAAATAATAAGTGGCAATGGTTAACTCCTCAAACTAAAACGATACGAGATGCTCACACAATCTTAACAACAAACAATAACAATGAAGACATCTTACCAGAAATTATTTCTCCCATAGAAAAAACCGAATCACCAAAAGAAAGTTCCATTTTTATTGAATATAAAAATAACACTCCTTTTTTATCTATCGATAAAACTCTAAAATATAAAATGATTAACTATGCTTCTCGAGCAAGCTTACCAGTAGAAATGATACCAGAGAAAAAAT
>CAIJZZ010000026.1 GCA_903825255.1 uncultured bacterium | reverse complement strand
TTAAAGGAAAAAAATGAAAAATTTAATAATATATTTTATTACAGGAGGATTATTTACTACTTTAATAGTTTATTTAGAAGAGAGTGGCTTTCGGTTACTATCTGGATTTATGGCATTAATTCCAGTTTTTACTCTCATCTCTTATATTTTTATAGGTCAATCACAAGGTGGGCTGGCAGTAAGTCAACACGCAAAATTTGTTCTTTGGGGTACGATTGTTTCTTGGATACCTTATATGATTACTGTTGTATATTTAGCTCCAAAAATCGGTCCCAATAAAGCTATTGCGATAGGGATGCTGGTATTTTTTGTATTAGCCATTACTTTTTTAGCGATAACTTTTCATTATAATCTTTTTAAATAATTTAAGATTATAAATAATAATTTTCTTGTGTTTTTATTATTTAAGTGATACTATATCAATATACGTTGATATAGTATTTCTTAATGAAGAAAAAATTAAATATAAAAGAATATTTGAATGCCTTAGCTGAACCTAACCGGTTGGCGATTTTAGGTTTTTTAAAGGACGGGGAGAAGTGTGCTTGTGAAATACATCCAAATCTTAAATTGCCTCAAAACTTAAGTTCTCACCATTTAAAAGTATTAAAAGATTTAGGTTTATTAAAAAGTCGGCGTGAAGGAAATAAAATTCTTTACTCACGAAATGAAGAAGTTATTAAAAATTATCAATCATTATTAACAAAAACAATAATATAAATATATGAAAATCCAAGTATTAGGTTCAGGATGTGCAACTTGCAAAAAGTTATTTGAATTAACAAAAAAAGCAGTAGGTGAATTATAATTAAATACAGAGGTTGAATATATCACTGACATTCAGAAGATTGTGGCAATGGGTTTAATGCAAAGCCCTGTTTTAGTAGTAGATGACAAACCAGTATTGGTTGGCTTTACTTCTGATATACAAAAAATCAAGGATTTAATAAGTAAGGGTGAAACTATGAGTGGTGTAGAAAATAAGCCCAAGTGCAATTGTGGAGGTAAGTGTTAAATAAAATACTATGAATACATTTTATCTTGTACAACTATTTGCTGATTGGTTAACTTATACGGTTTTTGGTATTGTGCCAAAAACTCTTTTAGCTAACGCTGTGAACTTTTTTATTTTTGATACCATAAAGATCTTTATTCTTTTAGTTGTCATTATTTTTGTTGTTTCAATCATTCGTTCATACTTGCCACCAGAAAAAATAAGAGCAATCTTATCTCGTAAGAATAAATATGTTGGGAATGTCTTGGCTTCACTTTTAGGTATAATCACTCCGTTTTGTTCTTGTTCCGCAATACCTCTCTTCTTAGGATTTATTCAAGCAGGAGTTCCACTTGGAACAACTTTCTCTTTTTTAGTAGCTTCACCGATGATAAATGAAGTAGCATTAGTACTACTCTTAGGATTGTTTGGATGGAAAATTGCACTAATTTATATAGTGAGTGGTTTAATTATTTCAATACTTTCAGGAATTGTGATAGGTCATTTGAAAGTAGAAAGTTTAGTTGAACCGTTTGTGTACCAGAATTCAATCAATGGCAATATAGATTTACCAAGTATGTCTCGTAAAGAAAGAATTACTTATGCTGTTGATTATACTTTAGATATTCTTAAAAAAGTCTGGCCATATATCTTAATTGGTATCGGGTTGGGTGCTTGGATCCATGGTTACTTACCTGCAGACTTCTTGGCTAAATATGCAGGATCTGGTAAATGGTACGCAGTACCCCTATAGGAGTAAATCCCATCCTTAATTATGATCGAGACAGTAGTTTTAGCGGTTTTGATTTTGATTGGCAAAAGATAAAAAATAATGCTAAACACTTTGATGTTTTTCAATCAGACAATGACCCTTACGTATCTTTAGGGAATGGAGAGCAGTTGGCTAAAGAATTAGGAGTAGAACTTACTTTTATTCCTAATGCTGGACATTTTAATGCTTTAGCTGGATATCTCACCTTTCCTCAATTATTAGAAAAAATTGAGATAATTTTATGATAAATGGTCAAAAAATAAATACCTTTATATTCGATTGTTTTGGGGTAGTTTGTTCTGCTCCTTTTTTTAGTTGGTATAAGGATAATATAACTACTTTAGGTATTGTAGATGATAAACTTTCTGATATGTATAGAGAACTCGATTTAGGTAATTTATCGGAAGAAGATGTAGCTTCATATTTTTCAAAATATGAAGGTGTGAACTTAACGAAGGAAGAAATCCAAGAACAAGTAGATAGTTATTTAAAATTTGATAAAAAATTGATTGATATTATTTTGAAATTAAAAAATAAAGGTTTCAAAACAGTTCTTTTATCTAATGCTAACTCTTCCTTTTTTGAAAGAAAAATTTATCCAACATATCCAGAATTTAAAAATCTTTTTGATGAGATTATTATTTCTTCTGATGTTGGTATAGTAAAGCCAGATAAAGAAATATTTTTACATACCCTTAAAAAGATTAATTTAAAACCTGAAGAAGTTTTGTTTGTTGATGATAATAAAGATAATGTAGATAGTGCATTAGATTTAAATATAAAT
>CAIJZZ010000025.1 GCA_903825255.1 uncultured bacterium | reverse complement strand
TATGCCTTCTGCGGTGGGATATCAACCAACCTTGGCATCAGAAATGGGAAATTTGCAAGAACGTATTACTTCTACCGATAAAGGTTCTATTACTTCTGTGCAAGCAATTTACGTGCCTGCCGATGACTTGACTGACCCAGCTCCAGCTACAACCTTCTCACACTTGGACTCTACTGTGGTGCTTTCTCGTCCATTATCTGAGCTTGGTATTTACCCAGCAGTGGATCCACTTGATTCTACTTCTACAATTTTGGATCCAAACATAATCGGGGAGAGGCATTATAACGTGGCTCGAAATATTCAGAAAATTTTACAGCGTTATAAAGATTTGCAAGACATCATTGCTATTCTTGGTATGGACGAACTTTCTGATGATGATAAAATCGCAGTGTCTCGTGCTCGACGAATTCAAAAATTCCTTTCGCAGCCAAACTTCGTTGCAGAACAATTTACAGGACGACCTGGTAAATATGTACCACTCGAAGAGACAATCAAAGGCTTCGAAGAAATTTTGGCAGGGAAATATGACCATGTTTCTGAACAAGCATTTTATATGAAAGGAAATATTGAAGATGTGTTAACAGAAGAGAAAAAATAAAAAATGGCTACTAAATTAAACATTTCAATTATTGGAAAAAATAAAATTGCTTACGAAGGGGAAGCTGAGGCAGTTTTCGTGCCTTCAACTACTGGAATTATTGAAGTTTTACCTGAACACATGCAACTCGTTTCCGCATTACAAAAAGGGGAAATTGTCTTAAAAAATGGCACGGAAAAAAGATTTAAAATTCTCGGCGGTGTCATCGAAGTCCGCCCACATAGTCAAGTCATAATTCTAGCTGATATAATAAAGGAGGAATAAAAACGAAAATAAAAAAAGCTCCGAATTTCGGGGCTTTTTTGTATGGTTATTAACTGTAAAAATAGTTTTCACAAATTAATTATGCATTAGAATTTATTTCTTCAGTGCTTATTAAGTTTTGAAATTCCAATAAATAAGCTTCAATTTTTTTACTTCCTTCAGTAATTTCAGTCTGTTTAAAGCAAAAATATTTTTTTATAGGAAGATCTTCACTATAATTCCAAAAATTAAAAAGTCTGAAAGAATAGATCTCGTCCAAAGCATTTAAAAAGGCAATGTCTTTTTTACCAATTACAAACAATCCTCGTTGTGCGCTTTCAGAATATAGATTTTTGTGGTTAATTGCTAAAAGTAACCATGTAATCCAGGCATTAATTAATTTAATACTTGTTCCTTTGAACTGTAAATTTTCCATAATAATAAAGTTTAGAGTTTATAAATTAAGAATATTATTTCAATGTAATTTTGAATTTAGTTTAGCATGGTTTTTAAACTTGTCAAATTTTTATAGAAATTTAAATAATAATAAAGATAATTCACATAAAATTAATGTTCAGTTTGATAAAATTAGGGTTATGAAAATCTCTAGCATTGAATTTAAAAATGACGGAAAAATTCCTAGTAGATTTACTTGTGATGGTGAAGGTATCAATCCTGAGCTTTCATTTTCAGATGTGCCAAAAGGAACTAAAAGCTTAGCATTAATAATAGATGATCCAGATATTCCCGAAGCTTCCAAAAAAAGATTAGGTGAAAGTGTTTTTAATCATTGGGTATTATGGAATATTCCTCCATTTGATAATGAAATTTTAGAAGGTACGACTCCTATGGATGCAGTGGTTGGACTAAATAGTGCTGGTAAAAATGAATATGCGAGTCCGTGTCCGCCTGATCGTGAGCACCGATATTTTTTCAGACTTTATGCTCTAGATGCTTCATTAAATCTAGGTCCTAAAACTAAAGCGAAAGATCTTTTATCTATTATTAGAGGACATGTTCTAGCTCAAGCTGAATTAGTAGGCTTATATGAAAGAAAATAAAAAAAGCCCTAGGCGTAAGGCTTTTTATTAATATATGTTTCTTTGATTATGTTTGTGATTTTATTTACATCATCATCTTTGATTATTCTAATATTCGTGATTGAAAACTTTTTCTTAAAACAAAATTTTAGACCTAACTTAACCGCTTCATCTTTTAGGTCTCGATTAGAATAGATGTAAAAAGTTAGTGCTTTAGTATTATATTCTTTTATAATCTCTATTAATGGTAAACTAATTCTAGATCCGAAAATAGTGTCAGATAAAAGAATAATATCAAATCTTTCTTTTTTTATTAGTTCTTTTGATTCTTCATATCTTTTTTCTTCAAAAAATTTGTAATCAACTTCTAATGAAATTAATATCTTTTCAAGGATTTTTTTTATTTTGGACATATGGTCCATTGAATACTCAATAATTAATACACTAATTTGTTCCATGTTTAGAGATTTAGAGGTTAATTTTCAAGGATTGTTTCAAGAAAAGATACCATATCCGTACTATAAAATCAATAAATTATATTAATATATATTTTGCAAAAATTTACCATCAAGTGTTATACTCAAAATATGTCAAAATTTTATGTTGTAGCGACGCCGATTGGGAATATGGGAGATATCACTTTTCGAGCCATTGAGGTTTTAAAGAGTGTGGACTTGATCTTGTGTGAAGATACTCGAACTACCAAAAATCTTTTAAATAAATATAGTATCAATAAGCCGACGATGAGTTTCCATGCACAGAGTAAGCTTACTAAAATAGATAAAATTTTTGAACTTTTAAATGAAGGGAAAGATTTAGCACTAGTATCTGATGCTGGCACACCGACTATTTCTGATCCAGGCGCGATGCTTATTTCTAAAATTAAAGAAGAATTAAATGATAAAGTTCAAGTAACTCCGATTCCGGGAGCAACAGCCTTAATCACTGCACTTTCAGCTTCAGGTTTCCCGACACATGAATTTACCTTTTTGGGATTTTTGCCACACAAAAAAGGAAGAGAAACCTTATTTAAAGAAATATCAGGAGCAGAGAGAACGATGATTTTTTATGAGTCACCACATCGAATTTTAAAAACCTTAGAATCCTTACAAAAATTTTGCCCGAATAAAAAAGTTTGTTTAGCACGTGAACTTACAAAAATCTATGAAGAATTTAAAACTGGCTCACCCTATGAGCTTCTGGAATATCTCACTCAAAATCCTGTAAAACAAAAAGGAGAGTTTACTGTTTTGGTATCACAATAAATCTTCTGGATCAATATATATTTCAAAATCAGAAGGTAGAGAAGAAAGTTTTGTAAAAAGGTTTTGATCGATTGAAGAATTATTTAAAAGTTCAGGTAAAGACCATTTTTGTACTTCGAGTTTAAGGAGTGTATTTGTAACATATTTATTTTTTAATTTAGAGACAAAACCACTAAAAATATTAGGATGATATTCATTAAAAATTTCTTGAATATATTCTTTTGAAGCTAAAGTATCTTCTTTGTCACCCATATGAATGATCTTTATAAAACGCTGAAAAGGCGGGTAGCCAAGATTTTTTCTATCATTTAGTTCATTACGTACAAAAGAAAGAAGATTTTCATTTTTAATAGCTTTAATTACCTCATCTTTTTCATTTTTTGTTTGAATTATTAATTTTTTTTCTGTTTTTGTTAAAATTGAGGTAATAATTTGGATGACTTTTTCACTCATTTTAAAATTTGGAATACTCCAAAGTGAATCAAAAGAAGCAATAATAGAAAGAGGAACTTTTTTTTTAAGATATGATAGTGCCATTTCTGTACCAATCAAAATTGCTCCCTCTGACTTCTCGAATTCGTTAGCGATTTTTTCCGCTCCTTTTTCTGTTTTAGCAGATTCTTTATCTAATTGAAAAATTGGTGTTTTTGGTAAATTTCTTTTAATTTCCTCAAAAACAGTGTCAGTGCCGATGCCTAATGGCATCAAATTCCAGCTACCACAATTTTCGCATATAGTTTCTGGACTTCGCTCTGTTCCACATTTATTACAAATAAACATTCTTTTTGTGCCACCACGAGATAAATAAAGTACGACCGGGGCAGAACACTTTTTACAAATTATAGATAAGTTACAATCACGGCATATAGTGATAGTGGCTAGTCCTTTCCTTAAAGAAAAAATGAAAGCATTTTGTTTTGTTGAAATTAATTCTTTAATTATTTTTAGACTATTATCAGAAATTGTTTTAAATTTTGCTTTTTCTGCTAGGGGATTGATTTCATATTCAGGTATTTCAATTTCACCATCGAAATTCAAATGAAAAGAAAGAGGATAAACTTCATTTAAATTTTCAGTTTCTTTCCGTGCAATAGTTTCGAATCGTAATAATGTATCAGCGAGTATGAACTTAACTCCTATTTTAGAAGCAAAAACCTCGATAAAAGTACGTAAATCAAAATGAGGTCTACTGATCATTTTATAAGAATTTGTATTTTCTTCTTCTAAAATTATTGTTTCAAGGTCAAATCTTGGAATCGACAAATATGGTGCAGTTCCAAGTATTAAAACAGGATGTGGAGAGGTAATTATTTCTCTAAATTTTTCAATTTGTTTTTTAGTATTTAATTCTCCATGTATAGAAAAAACAAATTTTTCAATTCCCTTAGCAAGTGGTTCGAAAAATGCTTCAATTTCATGCTTATTTGGTAAAACTATAAAAACAGATTTTTTGGCCGCAAAAGAGCCACGGATTAAAGTTTTGTAATACGAAATTCGGTCTACGAGTGGAGCTTGGAAAAGCAATTTTTCATTTTTAAGATTTTTAAAAATTTCTTTATTTTCATTTTTATAGTTTAAAGTCGCATTATTGAATTTAGCTATTTGATCATATTCTTCTTTAAAGGCCGATGGGATTAAAGCTGAGGCCCCATCACTTTTTTTAGCGACAAAATATTTACTAATTTCTAAAATTGAATCTAAAAATTCTGTACGAAATATTACTTGTTCTTTTGTTTCAATTATTTTTTTTAAGTTAAAAGGCAGATCTTTAATATTTCCTTTTTCATTTTTAACCTCTTCAGAATTTATGACTAATCCTAAAATGTTTTTATTACGTACTTGAATACTCACAATACTTCCATTCTGAATATCCTTCGAGGTAAAATAGGTTAAATCCTCTTTGAAAACTCCTTTTATAAATGGAATTACTGTCACTATTTTCATATTGTTATTCTAGCATAATTTATGATATATTTAGTTTATGGGTATTTTTTCAAAGAAAATTGGGATAGATTTAGGTACAGCAAATACCTTGGTCTTTGTTCCTGGAAAAGGCATCATTTTAAATGAGCCTTCCGTGGTAGCTGTTTCTGAACAAGATAATAAAATCTTAGCCATTGGTTTTGAAGCCAAAAATATGATCGGTAAGACGCCTGATTCTATTATTGCTTATCGTCCAATGAAAGATGGCGTTATTGCTGATTATAGGGTAACAGAAGCGATGTTGCGTTATTTTATAAATAAAGCAATGGGTAAATTTAATTTTTTTAAACCGGATGTGATGGTTTCAGTACCAGCCGGAGTAACATCACTTGAACGTAGAGCTGTCGTCGAAGCGGCGATCCGAGCTGGCGCTAGAAATGCTTATGTAGTAAAAGAACCTATTTTGGCCGCCATAGGTGCGGGTATTCCAATTCATGAATCCAAGGGTCACATGATTGTTGATATTGGAGGCGGTACGACAGATGTAGCTGTCATTTCTTTAGGAGGTATTGTGGCTTGTACTTCAGTAAAATGTGCTGGTAATAAAATAGATCAAGCGATTGCAGATTATATTAAAAAGACCTTTAATTTAGCTATTGGTGATAAAACAGCTGAAGAAGTTAAAATTAAAATCGGAGCCGCAGTACCGTTGGAAGAAGAAATTCGGGTGACTATTAAGGGAAGAGATTTTATTCAGGGTTTACCTCGCTCCGCTCAGGTTTCTACTAATGAAATAGTCAAAGCGATAGATTTAGAATTAAAACAAATGATTAAAGCTATTAAGACCGTTTTACAAGAGACTCCACCCGAACTCGCTTCTGATATTATTGATCACGGAATAATTATGACCGGTGGTTCTTCACTTCTTCGTAATTTTGCAGATTTAGTTTATCGTAAAACTGGAGTTAAGGCAGTGGTGGCAGACGATGCTTTGTTTTGTGTGGTAAAAGGTACTGGAGTAGCCTTAGAGCACTTAGATGTGTATAAGAAAACAATTTTAAGTAAAAAATAAAATGGATCTTGATCAATATTTGGATCAGAAAAATTTACACCATGCATATCTCATAGAAGGAGCACGTGAAGAAATCGTGCCAGAAATTTTAAAGTTTATTAATAAGTTGGGTATAAAAACTTCAGGAAATCCGGACTTTTGTGAGATTTCAGTTGATAGTTTTAAGATTGATGAAGCTCTCTATTTACGAAGTATGGGTTCCGAAAAAGGTTTTACCTCTCAAAAAAAGTTTTTTATTATTTCTGCAAATAATTTTTCACTAGATTCTCAGGGAGTATTACTGAAGATTTTTGAAGAACCAATAGATAATACTCATTTTTTCATAATAGTTCCAGATAAAGATGCTTTATTAAAAACATTAATTTCAAGATTTTTTGTAATTAAATTTGAAACAAAAAATAACTCTGATATAGCAGAAGCTGAAAAGTTTATAGCAATGTCTTTATCAAATAGAATTCTATATATAAAAGATTTATTAGCTGATAGTGACGAAGAAGAGGAAATATTAATAAAGGATGGTGTACGTTCTAGAGCATTAAAGTTTTTAAATGCCTTAGAAGCTATTTTGCATAATAGACTAATAAGTAAAGCAGACTTTAAAATTACATTTTTTCAACAAATTTTTAAAGCTCGAGAATATATTCGTCAACCTGGTTCATCAGTTAAAAGTTTATTAGAATCTGTCGCTTTGGTTATTCCAATTTTTTAGGATATAATATAAATATGTCACAATATAATTTTATAATTTTTAAAAATGAACTTAAAAAAGTAGAAGAATTTTTGAGCAAAGAATATAGCCAATTGAGTACTGGCCGAGCATCACCAATGGTGCTAGATGGGGTTTCTGTCGAGACGTATGGCGCATATCAGTCGATTAAGAATGTAGCTTCTGTTAATATCGAAGATCCGAAAACTCTACGTATCGCACCCTGGGATAAAAATCAAATTAAAGCTATCGAAAAAGCTATTCTGACAGCAGATTTAGGTTTATCTGTCGCTACTGATGATGCAGGTATTCGAGTTATTTTTCCACAGTTAACTACAGAAACTCGTCAAAAATTAGTGAAAGTTTTAAAAGATAAATTAGAAGAATCGCGTATTACTGTTCGTCAGGAGCGAGGTAGAGTTTGGGATGAAATTCAGGCAGAAGAGAGAGAAGCTAAGATGACTGAAGATGAAAAAATGCGGGCTAAAGATGATTTACAAAAAATAATTGATGAGGTAAATAATAATTTAGAAACAATTTTCAGCAAAAAAGAAAAGGAGGTATTAGGCTAATATGAGTATTTTAATTTTTGTTATAATTTTATTGGTATTGGTTTTAGTCCATGAGTTTGGACATTTTTTTACCGCTAAAAAATTTGGTATACGTGTAGATGAATTTGGTTTTGGTTTTCCTCCCAAGCTATTTGGTATCAAAAAAGGGGAGACAGAATATACGATCAATGCTTTACCTATCGGTGGGTTTGTAAAGATATATGGAGAAAATCCAGATGAAGAAAATACTTCTGGGCCCGATGCAGCCAGAAGTTTTGTAAATAAAGCAAAATGGAAACAAGCCATTGTGCTTTTTGCTGGTATTTTCGCCAATTTTATTTTAGCTTGGTTTTTATTTTCTATTGTATTTTTGACTGGTTCTCCCTTAGTGACTGATAGTATTCCAGCTGGAGCAAAAGAAAAGATGACTAATCAGCAATTAGTCATTTTAAATGTTTTAAAGAACAGTCCGGCTGAAAATGCAGGGCTTAAAAAAGGTAATGTGATTTTATCTTTAGAAACTGACAAAGAAAAAATATATAATCCAACTATTCCAATACTTTTAAATTTTTTAAATAAACCAGAAGAAAAAATCCATATTGTATATACTTACCATGGTAAAGAACAATTTACAGACGTAATTCCAAAGGAAGATTCAACCTTAAATAGAGCTTTGATTGGAATTTCACCAGCGGTACTTATTTCAGGTAAATTTAATTTTTTTGAATCAATTAAATATGGTCTTGAGACGACAATAATTTCTTCAAGAGATACCTTAGAAGCTTTTGGAAAGTTTTTTAAAGGAGGTGAAGAAGCGAAAGTAGCTCGAGATTCTGTTACTGGTCCGATTGGCCTAGTTAAAATAACTGGAGTTGTCCTAGACGTCGGTATAGGCTATTTATTATCTTTTATGGCTGTTATCTCAATAAGTTTGGCAATTATTAACCTTATTCCTTTTCCGGCACTTGATGGTGGTAGATTATTATTTGTATTGATTGAAAAGATAAAAGGTTCACGTTTAAATCCAAAATTTACTAATAATACCAATATGATTGGCTTTATTATTCTCATAATTTTAATGTTATTAGTGACTTATCACGATGTGATCAGTTTCTTACTGTAGTTTATGTTTGAAAACAGTGAAAATAAAATATGTCAGAACTGTAAGAAAGACTTTACTATCGAGCCAGAAGACTTTAATTTTTATGCAAAAATAAAAGTACATCCTCCGACTTTTTGTCCTACTTGTAGAATAGAAAGAAGAATGGTGTTTAGGAATGAACGTTATTTATATAAAAGAAAGTGCGATTTATGTAACGAAGAAAAAATATTAGTTTACCCTAAAGATAGCCCTTTTAAGGTATATTGTTTTAATTGCTTTAGTAGTGATAAATGGGATGGCTCTACGTGGCAAAGGAATTTTGATTTTTCTAAACCCTTTTTTGAGCAATATATTGATTTATATAAAGATCTTCCAAGATCTGGAAATATAAAACAGGGCTTTAATATAAATAGTGAATATACAAATCGTGTAACAGATTTGAAAAATTGTTACCTTATTTTTGCTAGCGTAAATAATGAAAATTGTTATTATGGAGTTTCATATTGGGATTCGAGAGATTCTATAGATTGTTATAATATACGTAAATGTGAGCGTTGCTATGAATGTATAGATTGTTATAGTTGTAATGGTTTGAAATATTCAAAAGAGTGCAATTCTTGTATTAATTCATTTTTTTTACAAAATTGTCGTAATTGTCAGGAATGTTTTGGTTGTATAAATTTGAGAAATAAAAGTTATTGCATATTTAACCAACAATATTCCAGAGAAGATTATTTTTTAAAAATTTCTGAATTTAAATTTTCAAATAATATTGAATTAAATGAAATTCAAGAGAAAATAAGTAAGGAATCTTTAAAATATATTGTTCCGAGTTTTGTTGAATATCATTCTACAAATGTTTCTGGAAACTGGATTGAAAATTCTAAAAATGTTCAAAGTTCTTTTAATTGTGACAACGTTGAAGATGGTAAATATTTGTTTGGTATAACAGAGGCAAAGGATGTTATGGATTATACATATTGGGGTAAATCTAGTGAACTCATTTATGAAGCCAATAGTATTGGTAGACAATGTTCTTCGGTATTTTTTTCAAGTGAATCATGGGACGGCTTGATGAATTCAGAATATTGTATTAATTGTTTTTCTTCCTCAAATTTATTTGGCTGTGTTGGACTTCGTAATAAGTCTTATTGTATTTTAAATAAGCAATATTCAAAAGAAGAATATAAACTGCAAATATCAAAAATAAAAGAACAAATGCAAATAACTCCTTTTATTGATTCTAAGGGTAGAATATATAAATACGGAGAGTTTTTCCCGATTGATTTATCACCATTCGGATATAATGAGACTATCGCTCAAGAATATTTTCCAAAAACTAAAGAACAGGCTCTTGCTGAAGGATATAAATGGAAGGAACCAGATAAAAAAAACTATGTCGCTACTATTTACTCAAATGAGTTACCAGTAAATATAAAGTTGGTTAATGATAATATTTTGAACGAAATTATCGAATGTGCTCATAAAGGTGAATGTAATCAGCAATGCACTACCGCTTTTAAAATTATTCCTAATGAATTGCAATTTTACCGAGCTAATAATTTACCACTTCCAAATTTGTGTCCGAATTGTAGACACTATGAAAGACTCTTAAAACGTCAGCCAATAAAACTTTGGCATAGAGCCTGCATGTGTACACAGGACAATCATAATAATCACCAAGGAAAATGTTCGAATGAGTTTGAAACCAGCTATGCTCCTGATAGACAGGAGATCGTCTATTGTCAAAAGTGCTACCAACAGGAAGTTAATTAATATTTATCTACATTATCTTGCAAAAAATAACTAATATTGTTAGATATATTTGACTTTTCATTTAAAAGTTCTGCCCGCGC
>CAIJZZ010000024.1 GCA_903825255.1 uncultured bacterium | reverse complement strand
TAATTAAATATATTTTAGTGGGAGTATCTATTCATAAAACGAAAGGTTATGGTATTGACTTTTTTTATAAATATGACATTATTTAGATAACAGTTGTTTTTTAACACTTAATAAAATATTAATTTGCTGGGCCTTTTTGGTTTCTTTATGGAATTCAAGAAGGCTTAGTAAATAATAAATATTTAATTAACTTAATACAAAGAAGTAATGAATAATGAAGAAAAAATGTTTCTTGTTTGTTCTAAGAGAATAGTCAAGGAACTCGAAGAAAAAAAGAGAGTATGGTTCTTATATGGCAAAACAGAAAAAGAGCCATTTACAATTCTCCTTGTAAGAAAGGACGAAATTAGTTTGTTTCTGAATAAAGGGACAATCAGTCGTCAACTTTTTGAAAAAGAGGCGCGTGAATTGTGCAAAAAGGAAAATTGTAGAAATAAAAAGAAAGTCGAATTTCTTTTTAAGGTTTTGGATGGAATTATCCAATAACTCAAAAAGCATGTGAAAATCCTGTATTTTAAAAGACAGGATTTTTTTATTTTAAATATGTTAAAATATGAAGTATTAGTAAATATAATAATTTTTAAAAATATGATAAAAAATTTAAAGTTTAAAACACCCAATGTTTCCAGGGGTTTGAAAAATAAATTAGAATTGCAGGGTAATGAATATGGGCAAGCAGTCAAAGGGGTAATTGTTTGTGAAGTTTGTCATGATGTTTTTTTTAAAAAAGGTTGGCATAAGCCAGGCAGTACACCACTCCAACAAATGCCACTTTCTGGTAAGGGTGTGCATTTTGCTCTATGTCCAGCTTGTAAAATGAAAAAAGGGAATTTATTTGGGGGAAAAATAAGTATTAAAAATATTCCTATTGGGATTCGAGAAGAACTTTTTAATTTAATTTCTGGTTTCGGTAAACGAGCAGAATCCCGCAATCCACAAGATAGAATCATGGATATCAAAACACAAGGAGGAAATTTTATAGTGACTACGAATAATGACCAATTAGCGGTAAAAATCGGTAGAAAAATAAATGATACCTTTCATAAAACTGATAAAAAAGTAGTTTTTAGTGCAGAGCCTCAAGAGGTGAGTTATGTTGAAATAACTTTTAGTTAATAAAATATTTAATACTTCATTAATAATTCATTTTTAAAATGATATAATATTAGTATGAAAAAAATATTGGTTACGGGGGCAATGGGACAAATAGGTTCAGAATTGATTCCAAAACTCCGAGAAAAATTTGGTAAGGAAAATGTGGTTGCAGTGGGTCATCACAAAGAGCCATCCTTAGAATTTAAAAATGCTGGTCCTTTTGAAATGGCGGATAGCGGCGATAAAGAAGCACTTAGAAATTTAATTGAAAAATATCAGATTGATACTATTTATCATTTAGTAGGTGTTTTGTCGGCAGTAGGTGAAAAGAATCCGAATTTAGCTTGGGAGGTAAATATGAACGGATTAAAAAATGTTTTAGATTTAGCTGTTGAATATAAAATAGAAAGAGTTTTTTGGCCTAGTTCGATTGCCGCTTTTGGTCCGACAACACCACTTTTTAATACTCCACAAAAAACAGTGCTTGAGCCGACGACGATGTATGGCGTGACCAAAGTCTCTGGAGAATTATTATGCCAATATTATTTTGTAAAATATGGACTTGATGTTCGTAGTTTGCGTTATCCAGGGATTATTTCTTGGAAAACTCCACCAGGTGGCGGTACGACTGATTATGCAGTGGCTATTTATTACGATGCTGTGGCAAACGGAAGCTATGATTGTTTTGTTAAAGAGGAGACAGTGCTCCCTATGATGTATATGGATGATGCGGTGCGAGCTACCTTGGAATTAATGGAAGCATCAAAAGAAAAAATATCTATTCGAACTGCTTATAATTTAACCGCTATCAGTTTTTCAGCTAAGGAATTAGCCGAAAATGTGGCTAAATATATTCCAAATTTTAAATGCACTTTTACTCCCGATGAGAGACAAAAAATAGCGGATTCTTGGCCCAAAACAATAGATGATCAAAAAGCCCGAGATGATTGGGGCTGGAGTCACCAGTTTGATTTAGATAAGATTTCAATAGAAATGATTAAGAATTTAAAAATTAAATAAAGATAGCTTTCTTTATTTAATATTAAGTTTTT
>CAIJZZ010000023.1 GCA_903825255.1 uncultured bacterium | reverse complement strand
AATCAAAGAATAAGTAGCTTCTCTATTTTTTGGGAAAAAGACATAAATAAAAATGAAGATAATAACCACCAATCCAGCTACTGCATATATATTCTTTCTTGAAATTAAATTATGTATTTTTGACATATTAATAATTTGTCACCAATACTTCTGTAATTTTTCCTCTTTTAGAAGCATCTGAATTAATCGCACGACCTGCATATACTTGGGTTACTCTTGTTAATTTATTTTTGATTTTTATTTCTTTATAAATTTTGTTTATAAATGGAGTATCTGAGTTTGAAAGCATAACAAAACAGCCTCGCTTTGTTAATTCTGCAAAAGTATCTCGAAGTTCAATTTGTTCCTTTTCTAGAAAAGCTTCTTTTGTGTATGAAGTAAATGAAGATGTTTTATTTATAGGATAGTAAGGAGGATCAAAATAAATAAAATCTCCTTTTTTTGCTTTCTTTAAAACTTCTTTATAATCCTGTTTTTTTATCTCAACATATTTTAAAGCTTTTGATATTTTTCTTAAATTAATTTCATCACAAATTAAAGGATTTTTATTCCCAGCAAAAGGAACATTAAATCCTCCGTGAGAGTTGACCCTGTACAAACCATTAAAACAAGTTCTGTTTAAGTAAATGAAACGAGAAGCTATTTCTACATTTGATAGCTTAGTTACATTTTTAGCTCTTATTTTTAAGAAATATTCTTTTGTGTTTTGGTGTTTTTTAAGAGATTTGATTAAAGATTCAACATCAGTTTTGATTACATTATAAGTAATTACAAGTTCGTTGTTCATATCAGACAAAAAAGCTTTCTTGGGAAGTAGGTCAAAAAATACAGCTCCTCCTCCAACAAATGGTTCAAAATATCTTCCAGTTTTTGGATCAAACTTTTCTGGAGGATATAAATTCATTAATTTAAATTGTTCAAGAAGTTGACGCTTGCCCCCAACCCATTTAACAAATGGTTTTGGTTTTTCCTTTATAATATTTCCTACTTCGTCAAAGGAAAAATTCTTCATATACGGTATAGAAGACATCAAATTCCTTGCATAAATATGATTTAAATCAAATTTAATTTGTACTTCTTTAATAAATTTAGTTGGTACCATACATTGATATTATCTCACAATATAATACATTTTCCAATTTAATGAGACTGTTGGTAACTAATTACCATTAAATCTCAATCTAAGCTAGTATACACAAGTCTCTAAAAATGAGATATAATTCATTTACAAGTTAATAGATTGACCTAACCCCTAGAGTTTTCTTTAGGGTATGGTCGAAAATCGTCGTAAACAGAAACCCCATCATTAGGGTGCGTTTACGACGTTACAACGGGAAACTGTTGTAGACCCTCGGGTCATCTCTAGTGGTGGGATTTTTGCGTCTTATCTCTAGTTTTATAATTTATAATCGCAAAAGAATAAGTTATGGAAACAAAAAAATGCTCTCAGTGTAAAACTGACATAGCAAAGGATGCTAAAAAGTGTCCGCAGTGTCATGCAGATATTAGAAGTTGGCTTAGAAGACATTATATTCTAACAGGACTAGGAGCTTTAATAATTTTAGTGATTTTACTTTCTTCTATTGGAAGTAGTAAGTCACCAAAAACTACTAATGGTTCAAAAGAAAATAATGTAAGTGAATCTGCATCCTCAAAAAGCTATCAACAAGTTTTTAGTTTTAATGGAAATGGTTCCAAGAAATCAGAACCTTTCACTATTCAAGGTGATAGATTTAAAATCGCATATGATTGCAAAGGAGATGCAAGTGCAACTATTTGTAATGCTTTTGTTTTTAGAGTAGGAAGTAGTTTACCCCAAGCAGTTATGAATAGCAGTAAACCAGTTAAAGATGAAACTATAATTTATACCAGTATGGCAGGCACAGGAGATTACTACATTGATGCGAACACAATGGGAAACTTTACCATGACAGTTTTTGATTATAAGTAGGATTATTCTTTTT
>CAIJZZ010000022.1 GCA_903825255.1 uncultured bacterium | reverse complement strand
GTTTTTTGATTTAATTTTTTCTCTCCACGTAAACCTGAAAGAATAAGTTCGTTCCCGATAAAGCTTGAAGTAAACGCTCCGGTAAATGATAATATTATTGACCCCACAATAAAAGAAAGTGGCCCATCCCACCACGGAGCCGAGACGAGGTCAGTGGTTAAAGTGTTATGAAAAGAATTAAATATTAAGTGAATGAAATCGGTACTATGCCAAACCCCCCGCCAAAATAGCACAATACCAATACCTACAATTAAGGCATATAATTTCGGTCGGTGACTCAAATATATAATAATTTTCTCTTCAAATTGTTTAATACTCTTCATTTAAACATTTTAGCATATTTAGACTTCCGGCTCCACATGCACCACTACATTCTCTATTTCTCTAATTTTTTCTTTAATTAAATATTTTAACCTACTAGCCTGACTATGTGACTCCTCTATAGTCTCTTCTCCCTTAGCATAACAATGCAAAGTTAAAAAAATTTTATTATTTATTTTTCTAATTAAAATATTATGTGCATCTTTTAAAATACCGACGCTTCCAATAATTTCGGCAACAGTTTTTTCAATTAAAAGCGTTTCTTTTTCTGAAATTTTATCACTTATTTTTTCTTCAACTAAATATGGGTCTACGTGAGTATTTATTTCAATCTCTCCACCTATTTCTGCTTGAATTTCTTTTTCTAAATGACTAGCTATTTCATGCCCCTTAAAAACGGTTAAGTTACCTGGCAATTCTAAATCATAACTAATAAATTTATGCTTCTCTAAATTATCTATCACAATACTATGCACTGAAAGCACATGTTTCGAGGCAATGGTTCTGACTATATCAATAATTGTTTCATCTTTTAATTGAATCGGCTTCGTATGAATCAAAACATCCGCTCCAATTATTTTTTGCATAATAGCTTCACGGGCATTTGTAACTATTTCATTTACTTTAATAATTGAAAAACTTCGATTAATACTTAATTCAGCCTCAATAAAAACAGTAGCTCCTAGTGGTCGAACCCGAATTTTATCTATTGCTATCACGCCTTCAATTTTATCAATAGTTTCTCTAACAATATCAGAAATACCTTCTGGGGCAGTATCTATCAAAACATCAATGGTTCTTTTACCGAGTCTGTAGCCCGCCACTAAAACGAAAATGGAAACGCCAATCGCCGCAAAAGCATCTGCTCCTTTAATGCCAAATGCGACTAATATTAAACCGATTAAAACTACACATGAACTCCAAATGTCTGAACTAAAATGTAACGCATCTGCTTCGAGTGCCTGACTGTTTGTTTCTTTCGCTACTTTCTTTAAAGCTCGTGAACGAGAAATATCAATAATAATAGAAATAATTATTACCACAAAAGCATACCAAGTAGCTTCGACTTCAATATTTTTATTTAGCATTCGATGCACTGCTTCATAAATAATCCAAG
This sequence comes from uncultured bacterium, assembly GCA_903825255.1. Taxonomy (GTDB): domain Bacteria; phylum Patescibacteriota; class Minisyncoccia; order Phycocordibacterales; family UBA9973; genus UBA9973. Next base: position 14,418 of record CAIJZZ010000022.1, on the reverse strand, counting down.
CACTCGTCAAAAACAAAAGTCCTGTTTCAATCAAAGCAGAAACACTTTCCACTTTTCCGTGTCCATATGGATGTTTATCGTCGGCTGGTTTATCACTTACTTTTACCGCAAATAAAGTGAGTCCTGCCGCCCCTAGATCAAGCGCAGAATGAGCCGCTTCAGAAATAATACCCATACTGCCCGTCATCACTCCCACAATAAATTTCATGATAGTCATCAAGGTACTCGCAAAAACAGAGCTCAAAGCCACTGATTCTTTCTTTTTGCTATTTTCCGCTTTTTTCATAGCGGAGGGTGAGAGATTCGAACTCTCGATGCCCTTTCAGGCATACAGACTTTCCAGGTCTGCGCACTAGACCGCTATGCGAACCCTCCTTTATCAAAAACTTATCTTACCATAGAGACCTCTTCTAAGGAAACTCGTTTTGGTAACGTAAAAAATTTCGAAGAAGTAAACCAACGATTTAAAACTGGTGATAGCATAAAAGCAAAAGCAATATTCCCTGCTAAGTGTAAGATTGTAAAAGGAATTTGCAAAATGAAAGCCGTACCTATATTCATATGGAATATTGGAGCAAATAATACACCAGTAATAAGATCAAAAACTATTGTGGCAAAAAATGCAAAGATAGCAAAATTAAAAGGTGAAGATTTAAATTTTTTAAAATAAAGAGTAGCCACAGCTCCAATTAATCCATAGGTTATAGCCGCAATCCAAGTCCAAGAACCAAAATGCGTTACAGAATCATAAATAAAAATACTCAAAAAACCAAAAGTAAAACCTAGCATTGCCCCATATTTTCGACTAAGCGGCATAATCGAAGCCATTATCGGCTCAACGTTCGGTGCCCGAAGTGGCAACAATCTGAATAAGAGGCAGCCAACAAAAACAATTAAAATTTTGAATTTATTCTTAAGCATGAGCTTTTATTATAAACTTTTGAATAAGTCTGAGCAACTAGACATTTTCTCAGAAGATTTTTTAAAAAATGTATTTTATTGAAAATAGTGATAAGCTACTATTAGGTAAATTTTAGCCTTAATTTGAAATTTGAAAAATCAATATAAATCTTAAATACTTACAATTATGAAAAAAGATGTTCTTAAAAATGGAGTTTATACTTTATTAATAACTCCTTTTAAAGATGACGGCTCTATTGATGAGCCAAATCTTATTAAACTTGTCGAAAGACAGCTCGAAGCTGGGATAAAAGGTATTGCCCCGCTTGGAGTAACAGGAGAAAGTCCCCTCCTTACTGACAAAGAAGAATTAAAAGTTCTTCGAATAATAGTTAAAACCGTTGGGGGAAAATGTAAGGTTATTCCCGACACATGTGCTTCAAGCTTATGGAAAGCAAAAGAAAAAATTAAAATCTTTTCTGATCTTGGGGCAGATTTTATTTCTGTTTTTTCTCCCTTTTTTGTTCTTCCACAGCCGAGTGGGGTCATAAAATTTTATGAAGAAATTGCAGATATATCACCTGTCCCAATTTTGTTGCATAATGCACAAGATAGAACAGGAATAAATTTAGAACCTGTCACAACGGCTCATCTAGCTAAACATCCTAATATTGTAGGTATTAAAGATGGAAACAAAAATCTAGACCATCTAGCAAAAGTTATTTACTTAACAAAAGATGATGACTTTAAAGTATTCACAGGGAAAGACAGTACAGCTTTTCCTTTAGTTAGATTTGGTGGCGCAGGATCATTTAGTGTTTCTGCCAACATTATTCCTTATAAAATGAACAAAATAGTAATGTTTGCCCTAAATAATGAAGAAGTTGATAGAGCAAAAAATAGTCATTACAAATATTTTAATCTTTTTGAAGCAATGAGATGGGAAACTAATCCTATGGCTGCTAAAATGGCCCTATATTTAATGGGACTATTAGATAATAGCAACTTAAGATTACCCCTAACTTCTCTAACTGAGGAAAAAACTGAAAAATTAAAGTTTATTTTAAATAAACTTAACTTACTTCCTAAATAAAGAAAGTAAAAAGAATAAAAAAAAGACATATTAAAAAAAATTTTATGTCTTTTTTTATTTTTATAGCATTTTTAAAAATTCTGCCTCGTCTAATATTTTTACCCCAAGTTTCTGTGCCTCCGTCAATTTAGAGCCGGCTTCCTCGCCCACTACGACATAAGAAGTATTTTTTGAAACTGAACCAGAAACTTTTCCACCTAAATTAATTATTTTTTCTTTGGCTAATTCGCGAGACATAGAGGCAAGTGTGCCCGTCAAAACAAAAGTGAGTCCGGTAAATTTACCGCCTTTTTTCTTTTCCACTTTTTCAATTTTGACCCCATTTAATATTAGCCTATCAATAAAGATTAAATTCGCTTTATCTTTGAAAAATTCAAATAAACTTTTAGAAACCGCCGGGCCGATATTTTCTATCTTACTTATTTCCGCTAGGTCTTGCCTCGCGGAAGACATTAGTTTTTCAAGAGTGCCAAAAGTGTTCGCTAAGTCTCGAGCTGTCTCTTCTCCGACATGCAAAATCCCCAGTGCCCAGAGAAAACGTCCTAAAGAAATTTTCTTTTTGTTTTCAATTTCTTTCACAATATTTTCGGCACTTTTTTCACCAAACCTTTCAAGTGGAGCGATGTCTTCTTTAGTTAAGGTAAAAATATCCGCAGCATCCGTGATTAATCCTTCATCTTTAAAACGTCTTAAAATTTTCGGACCCAATTCATATATTTCAAAAACAGAAACAAAATGTTCTAAATATCTTTCATTCTTCGCTGGGCATTTTGGATTCGTACAAAAAAATGCAACAGAAATATTCTCTGGGCTGTTCAAAGTCCTATGAGAAATGGTCTGGCCGAGCGCTTTGAGCGAGGAGGACCGAGGACCTTTCGAAGAGGAGCTTTGAACTGCCCCAGTATTCTTCTTCTCAACCTTTCCACCACAAGCTGGGCATTTTTCTGGCATTTTAAATTTCTTTTCTTTACCTGTACGCATACGAGTGAGAACTTCCACTACTTTTGGAATCACATCCCCGGCTTTTTCTATCACCACAGTGTCCCCAATCTTCAAGCCTAAGCGTTCTATTTGATCAAAATTGTGCAGTGTCGCTTTTGACACCGTAGACCCAGCAACGAGGGTCGGTTCGAAAATTGCGAGTGGAGTAAGCGTCCCTGTACGACCGACATTTACTTTTATATCTTTGACAATTGTCGTTGCTTTCTCAGCTGGGTATTTAAAAGCGGCCATATAGCGCGGAGCTTTACCCACCACCCCTAAAATTTCCTGTAATTTTAAATCATCTACAGAAATAACAATGCCATCAGTGCCATAAGGAAAATCGGAACGAATTTTTTCAAACTTTTTAATAAAAGAAATTACTTCTGAAATATTCTGACAATACGCTTCATGATCATCGACTTTAAAACCTAAACTTTTCAAAAGTTTATGCTTGTCAGAGTGAGTCGTTAGGCCTTGCCTAACGACTTTTACTTCGGCAATATCATAAGCAAAAAAATCAAGCTGACGTTCAGCAGAAAGCTTCGGGTCTAATTGTCGCAAGCTTCCAGCGGCGGCATTGCGAGTATTCGCAAATAAAGTTTTGCCTTCACGTTCATTTTTTTTGTTAAGAGTAATTAATGTTTTCTTCGACATTATCGCCTCACCTCGAACTTCGAGGTATTCTGGATATGGTACTCGTAACTGTAAAGGTATTGATTTTATAGTTTTTAAATTCTCAGTTATATCTTCACCGATGAATCCATCTCCCCGTGTCGCTCCACGTACAAACTTCCCTTTCTCATAGATCAAAGACACTGCCAAGCCATCAAATTTTATTTCACAAAAATATTTTATCTTCGTTTCATTAATTAATTTTTTTATTCTCGTTTCCCAATCATAAAGTTCTTCTTCACTAAAAACATCATTCAACGAAAGCATCCGAGTTTTATGCTGTACTTTAATAAATTTATCCAGAGCCTTCCCCGCCACCCTATTTTCGCCTGAATTTATATCGTTAAATTCAGGATGCTTTTCTAAAAGCCCCTTGAGCTCCCGATTTAAAGAATCGTACATATCATCAGTGACATTCGGTGCATTTTCTACATGATATGCCTCGCGCAATCGAGCAATCTCCTCTCGTAATTTTTTAATTCTCCTTCCAACTTCAAGTTTTTCCATACAGTAAAATTTTATTAATAACTTACAATAAGTTCACGCTCTACACGATTTGGATTAGTAGAATTACAACTACTATCTCCAATATTATATCCTTGAGCTGTGATGATTGTTCCAGGTAAACCTGAAGCGGGATCATTTTTGGTTACAGAAATAATAGCACAAGCAGAATTATTAATATTTGGAATAGTAAATAAATAATGGTATGGAAAAGAATTCAGATTTGGAACATTACTAGTAAAATGTCCTCCTAGACAATTTAAGGGGTTAGGAATTACATATCCACTAGAATCAAAAGTAAAAATAGTACTTCCAGCTTTATCATTATAAAGTGTGCATTCGATAGCTGTATCGGCAGCATAAAATGCATCATTAGAATTTTTACCAGAAATACTAAAGACTGCTTCTTTTACAGCAATTTTTGAAATCTCTAATGCAACAGAAAGTAAAATACTCGTTATCACGACTGTTAAAAGTAAAGCAAAACCTTTTTTATTTATTTTAATATTTTTAAAAATCATATTTATTGCATCCAATTAAAAAAATGGTCTGAAAAACTAACACAATAAGGACTCGCACAAGTATTTGATAAGTCTGATAAAGTTGGATTGTTCCAAAAAACAGTGGAGGTAACATTGATTTCATCGACATTACCATTATCATTTATCGGTGTTATTTTTATCGTCCTCCTGAAACCAGAATCTATACTATTATTACTATAATAAGGATTATTATACCCATCTAAGCTTGAATAAAAAAGTCTACTATCGTTAAGAGAATTTATAGGAGATACCTCACCTATAGAAAGGTTCGTATAACAACCATATAGACCTTTACAGTTATCTATATCACCATAAGGAGAGACATAAGTCGGCCAATCTTGTTGAACTCTATAAGCATTTGTATTGTGTAGAATATATTCAATTCCTTCCTGAGCCAAATACGTAGCGGTTATTTTATTTCTAGCATAATTAATATTAACAAGACCACGACTTAAAACGGACATCATGCCTGTTATTGTCATAGAAAGGATCAAAATCGCTACTAATACTTCAATCAAAGTAAAACCTTTTTTCTTTTTTACCTGTCCCATACTGAGCTTTGCTCTAGTATTGGGATTTTTTTGTTTTAAAAATTTTAACATTTTAAATAAATTACTATTGTATATATCTTTGAGAAATAGAAGTCTGAATATTAAAAGGAGTCTTAGTATTATTATAATTTATAATGCCATTTAATCTAATAATAACAAAAGGCTGTTCTATTTCACTCATTCTTACTTCAAAACTGGATGAATATGGGTCTATAGTAATTCTAGGGTCAGTCAGAGAAATAAAGCTTTCAGAATTAACCTTTTTTTTAATTGCACCAGAACGATCTATTATATATGTCAGCTGATCTGGATTTAAAGGGGTATTATCCGCAGCATTAAAAGAAATTAATCTTCCACCACTACCGAGAACACCATTATCACAACGCTGGGGGATATAATTCGTTACTGTATAGCCAGTATCATCTATATTTGGTGAACAATAATAATTAAGACCAACCCTTAAATTCCTAGACATTTCATCCATTACAAAATTTAAATTATCAAAAATAGAACGCATGCCTTGAGATTTTTTATTTATATTAACTGCATTTAAAAGAGCACTCATCCCAAAAGTAAGTAAAATTATAAAAATAGAAACAGAAACCATCATTTCGATCAAAGTAAATCCTGTATTTTTTTTTATATTTTTTTTCAACATCTTATTTTATTTGAACTCTACCAGAAGCGTATATATCTATATAGGCATCTAAATTTTGCGGTGAATGCAAAGTAATTTCAGCATAATTAATTCCTGAAGATGAAGCACAATAAGAAGGCCTCGGATCTAACAATGAACTTTGATCTAATATTTTTGGACTTGATGTAGGTCTAGTAAAATTTATATCTAAAGTATCTAGAGAAATATTACTGCCATTATTACAATTAACTACTAAGTTAGAAACATAAATACCTTTTTGCATAATAAATTGATTTAAACATTCGTTACTTGAACTAGAAACATCAGAATTAAAAAAACAACCATATATAGAACTAAAATTATAAGAATCAATATAATAAATAAAACCTTTATTACTGTATTCATTGGTATTATATTTACCGGTGAATTTACTAAGTTTACTAAAATAAACTCCATAAGAAGGTTTCCAAGGATCTTGAACAATTTTTGTACCATTTAATTTTCCATTCACTGCATCTCGTTGTGCTTGAACAATCTGTAAAGCAACATCAGTGGCAGTATTTTTAATATCTATTTGAGCTTGAAACTTAGGATAATTAAAAATTATAATCGAAGACATTACGGCAAAAATAGCTAAAACTACTAGCATTTCAATAATGGTAAATCCCGAACGAAAGCCTCCGGCTTCATACGGGACAGGACCTTTATTATATTTTTTGTTATTTATTTTAAACATCTAAATATTTAGCATGAAAAAATTTAAACCGAAAAAGAAAGCGATTATTGCACCCAAAACTAAAAACGGAGCAAAAGGAATTTCAGTCTTCATTGAATATTTCTTTGAAAAAATAAGAAGCACTATTCCGACTAAGGCACCAGTCCAAAAAGCTAAAACTAAACCAGAGAGTCCTTGCGCAAGCCCTAAGAGCCAACCCAAGCCTAAAGCGAGCTTCGCATCCCCTAGCCCCATCCAAGCACCCCGAGAGACAAGCCAAAGCAGTGCAAAAGGTAGAGCAAGCAAAATACCAGCTAAAAATTGCCAAAGCATTGGTAAATGTATATAAAAACCATGCATTGAAAATGAGAATAATCCCAAGAAAGTCAGAATGCTAAAAATTAAAATTAATTTATCTGAAATAATTTTATGTCTTAAGTCATAAACTGCAATCATTAAAAGTAAGGAAAAAGCTACAGCATAAAAAATAAATGTAAGATAAAAACTAAATGGATTTATTTGAAACAAATTCTGAAATTTTACAAATAAAAGACTAAAAATAATACCAGTAGTGAGTTCTACGAGAGGATATTGGATTGAGATCTTTGTCTGGCAACCTTTACATCGGCCTTTCAAAAAAAGAAAACTAAAAACTGGAATAAGCTCATACCAACCGAGTTTTTTCTGACAAACCATACAACCACTGCGACCACCCAATGAACGATTAGTATTATGCCTAATAATAACTACATTCAAAAAACTACCAACTATCAACCCAAAAATAAAAAAGAATATTATAAATAATGTCATCTGAATATTATATCATATATGTATAAAACAAAAACCACCCTAGATGAGTGGTTTTTGTTAAAATTAAATAAATATTAATTAACAACCTGCTGGTGTAAAAGTTGCTCCGTTTTGATTAACAGTAGCCGAAGTACAACCGGAACCATTTGTTGAAGTAACAGTAAAAGAAAAAGTACTAGATCCATTTAAGCCACAACTTTGAGAAGCAGAACCGGTAGCAAAAGCAGTCGCTGGAACAAAAGTCTTAGGATTAACAGGAAAATTTCCAATTACTATTGAAGAATCTGAACAGGCAGTGATAAGACCAGCATAAAGAGATTTTACTTCTCCTTTAAAAGCAGCTGAGTTCGCTTTTGTTCTTGAACCAGTCAAAGAAACTAAAACAATAGTAGCTAAAACACCAATAATAGCTATAACAACCAAGAGTTCTATTAACGTAAAACCTTTTTTAAGATTTTTCATTTTTTTATATATTAACAGCTTGCCGGTGCAAATGCTGTAGATGTTTGTGTAATTGTTGCAGAAGTACAAGTACCTGTTGGGTTAGGAGTAGGAACAACGGTAACAGAAAAAGTACCATCAGTTTGACAGTCAGTTCCAACTGTTGCTAACGCGTGGTGAGTTGTAGCTGCTAAGCCTGCATTGCCTACTATTGTAGCTCCTGAGCTACCATCACAAGTAGCCACAAAGGCTGGCTGCATACCAGATACTTCTGCTTTAAAAGCAGCAACATTAGCTTTCGTTCTTGCTGTAGTTAAACTAGTCAAAACGATAGATGCTAAAATACCAATAATAGCAATAACGACCAAGAGTTCGATTAACGTAAAACCTTTTTTAAAATTCATTTTCATAATTTTTAATTTATAAATTAATAATATTTTCGACTTATTTTTAATAATATTTAATAAACTCAACTGAGTATTATTATATCATACCTTATAAAAAGATATCCACACCCCTATTACATACTACCGGCTAAATTATAAATAGGTAATAAAATTGAAGTGAGAAGTATCCCCACACCTAAGCCTAAAACCACGATCATTATTGGTTCAATTAATCCGACTAATGTATCAACAGAACTATCTACTTCTCTTTTGTAAAAATCAGCTAAAGTCTTTAAAATTTCTCCCAACTTTCCAGATTCTTCTCCCACCTTAACCATCTGAATCAAAATGACAGGCATTTCAGGATGTTTTTCTAAGGCCGCAGAAAAAGCTAACCCTGATTTCACTCCTTCGGCTGCATCTTTTAAAATATTTTTATATACATAACTATTCACTACTTCTGAAGTAATATCAATAGCACGAACAATCGGAATCCCAGAAGTCAGCATTGTATCCATATTGTCGGCGATTCTAGAAAGATAAAGTTTTTGATATAAACTTCCAACAGCTGGAAAAGAAAGACTTAATTTGTCTAAATATTCTTTACCTTTAGGAGTAGCTGAAAGTTGCCAAATATAAATACCTAAAAGTATTAAAAAAATAACAATTAAGAAACCATAATGCACCAAAAAGCCTGAAAGACCAATCACTACTTTAGTAAAAAAGGGAGGTTCCTGGCCAGATTCGGCAATGATAGACGTAAGTTTCGGAATTACTACCACAAACATCAAGCCCATCACCACAAAAAAAGTTATGATCACAAAAAATGGGTAAATTAAAGCATTTTTTGTCTTTGAAGTTAAGGCGTATTGACGATCAAGATAATCCGCTAAATGAGCAAAAGTCTCATTTAACTTACCTGTCTCCTCTCCGGCTTTGACCATATTGATATAAAAAGAAGAAAAAGCATTTGGGTGTTTAGAAAGTGCTTGAGAAATAGATAAACCAGCTTGTAAATCATCAGCCACTTCCGTCAAGATCGTACCTAAAGCTTCATTTTTAGTAGAAGCAGCCAGCATCGTAAAAACTTTCAAAGCAGAAACTTGTGATCCAAACAAAGAAGATATTTGTTTGGATAAAATTACAATATCTTTTTTTGGAACTTTTTCAAAGAAAGACATTTTAAAAAATGATTTTCTTTCTTTTTCACCCTTAACAGAAAGAATAATTAATCCTCGATGTTGTAATCCACCAATAGCTATATCTTTATTAGGAGCATCAATCTCTCCTTCTTTGTTTGTTCCTTTTTCATCTACAGCTTTATATTTAAATAACATAGCTCTTTAAAAAATTAAAATATTAAAAAACCTAAACCATTCTTTCCAAACCTTTAGGATTAAGTGAATATTGATAAGCATTTTCCATTGAAATTTCACCAGCCCGTACTAGTTCAATAAGCGAATGATTTAAATCCACCATCCCAGATTCAGAACCTGTCTCAATAACTACATCTATTTCATGAGTACGCTTTTCACGAATTAAATTTGCTACTGCATTATTATTTAATAGCAACTCATAAGCTGGGATTAATCCACCGGTAATTCTAGGTACAAGTCTTTGAGAAAAAATACCTAATAAAGATGAAGCTAGTTGAACTCTGATTTGATCTTGTTGCTGACCTGGAAAAGAATCAATAATACGATCAATCGTTTGAGAAGCATTATTGGTGTGTAGTGTAGACAAGACTAAGTGTCCAGTTTCAGCTGCTGTCACAGCAGTTGAAATAGTTTCTGGATTACGCATTTCTCCTATCATGATTACATTTACATCTTCTCGAAAAACAGATTTAAGAGCAATGTGAAAATCTTCCGTATCAACCCCAACCTCTCGTTGATTGATTATTGATTTATTGGGAATATAAACATGTTCGATTGGATCTTCAATCGTAATAATATTGCGAGCTTGCTCTCCATTAATCAACTCGATCATTGAAGAAAGAGTAGTGGACTTACCTTGTCCGACTGGACCAACCACTAAAAAGAAACCTTGTTTTTTACGGGCTAAATCAGCAATAATGGAAGGCAAATTGAGCTCAGCTAGTGGCCTGACTTTTGGAATAAGCCGAAAAGCTAAACCAATTACTTCTTTTTGGAAAAAAGCATTACCGCGTAAGCGTACAGTTTCTTTAAATTCATAAGAAAAATCCATCTCCTTTTTTTCCATAAAAAGATCAAACTTTTTCTTTTCCAAAACGATACTTAAAATATTGGATACCTCCTCCTCTGTTAAAATCGGATGTTTCGATAAAAAAATCAACTCTCCATTCACTCGAATAGCGGGCACTCGTCCGACTCCTAAATGCAAATCAGATCCACCCTCACGAATAAGAGTGTTGATGAGCTCTTCAAAATCTTTTTTAAAATCCATAATTTTATTCTTTAGTTTTACTATTTAAAATTTCTTTTACTTGTTCGATCACTTCCCCTGGAGTAGAATTTGCTTTTATTATATAACCAGCCACACCCAAATCTTTACCTCGATCAATATCTTCTTTTTGTCCTTTATTAGAAAGAATTATTTTAATAGAATTTTCGGCTAAATTTTCTTTTTTTATTTTTTGTAAAGTTTCAAAACCATCCATTTCTGGCATTATTATATCCATCAAAATAACATCAGGTTTTAAACCATTTTTCAATTCTTCTAGGGACTTTACTCCTCCAGAAACTGCATGAACTTCAAAACTATTTTGACTAAATTTAAGCGCATACATGTCCAAAAGGAAATTGTCGTCATCAACTATTAAGATTTTTCTTTTTTCGCTTTCCATAAGTTTATTCTCTTATTATATTACAAAGTGACTTTTAATAAAAATATTTTGTGGACAACTTTACTCATTTTCATTGGTAAAATTATAAACTTCTTTAAATGGAATAATGCCGTTTATGGCCTTAAGCATTGCATCTTCTCGCATAGTAAGCATACCTTTATTGCGAGCAGTTTGATAAATTAAGGATTCAATTGGATTTTTCAAAATTATTTCTTGCATTTCTTTATCCACTTTGAACATTTCAAAAACTGCAATACGACCACGAGTACCAGAAGGACATTCAGATGAAGGGACAGTTTCATACATTTCATTCTTAATTTCAATTTCTTTTTTAAATTCTTCCGGTAAATCTTTTATTTGACTTTCAATCTGCATTTTAATACTTGGATCCATTGGCACGAGTTTTCTAGAAGCGGGATAAGTCATCTTCACTAAACGTTCAGCCATCGATAGAATAAGAGTCGGAGCGATTAAGTATGGATCAACTCCCATATCAATCAAACGTGGTACTGCACCGATAGCATTATTAGTGTGTAACGTAGATAAAACCAGGTGTCCAGTCAAAGCAGCCTGAATAGCTAGCTGAGCTGTTTCTTTATCACGAATTTCTCCAACCATTATAACATCCGGATCTTGACGTAAAATCGAACGTAGTCCTGAAGCGAAAGTGTATCCTATCTCTGGCATCATCTGTGATTGATTAATATCGGGCATATGATATTCAATAGGATCTTCCAAAGAGACAATGTTTGTTTTTTCTTTATCAAGTTCATTCATCATAGAATAAAGTGTGGTAGATTTTCCAGAACCCGTCGGGCCAGTAATTAAAATAAGTCCATAAGGTTTCTTGATAGCTTCACGTACTAGTGCTAGATTTTTTGGAGAAAATCCTAATTGATCGAGTGGCTTTACTCCTTTTTCAGAATCGAGTATACGCATTTCAACTTTTTCACCATAATAAGCTGGCATCGTAGAAACTCGAAAATCAATTTTACGATTATCTACATTAGCACTAAAAGATCCGTCTTGTGGTTTACGTTTTTCATCCAATCTTAATTTAGCTAATATTTTAATACGAGCCACTATCCCACTATAAACGGTCGGTGGAAGAATAATAGAAGTGTGTAGTGTGCCATCTACTCGATAACGTACTTTTACTTTTTCTCCAGTGTTTTCTATGTGTATATCTGAAGCATTTCCTTCAATAGCATTACGCAATATTACTGCCACAATTTTTATAATTGGAGCGTCCTCAACGATTTTCACTTCTTCCCCTGGTTTGATTTCTTTCATACCATCGTTTAGTGAAGTAGCCTCACTTAGACTCTTTAAATCATCTGCTTCATCTTTATTTAATTGGTCCAGTGCATTCTCAACTTGACCACCAATGCCTTTATAATTCTCTAAAATTCCTTTATAGTCACTTTTAGAAATAAGAAAAATTTTAAAAGGTATACCAACTTTAGCTGAAATAAATTGAAGCGCATCTATTGCCTTGGTATTTTCTGGATCAATTACTCCAACCTCTAAAGTGTCATCTTTTAAACCAATTGGAACAAAATGGTAATAAACAGCTGAATCTTCAGGAATATAATTCAAAACATCAAAAGAAATACTTTTAATGTTCACTTTTCTTGTAGGTATTTGAAAATACTCCCCTTTTACTTCGAGTATATTTTCTTCTGAAACACCAGATCCAATTAGGGATTCATCAATATCACCTCCGTATTTTTGCTTGGCTAAATTTTTAATTTCCCCTATCTGACTTTCATTAATTATCCCTTTTTTTGCTAATTCTTCTAAAAAACTCATAATTTATTTAATTAGTAATAGGTTTTTGAATATTTGTATTTGTGCTGGTACTGGTACTGGTACTGGTATCACTTGAAGAATTTACAGAAATTAAATTAGCATCTACACCAAGTGGAGCAAATGGATTAATGCGTCCTGGATTTAAATCAGGCTGTAGAACAATACTATTATTATTAAAAGTATTCCAAACAGGATCAGAAAAAATACTATCATCTAATTTTATACTATTAACACTTAAAAGAAGGGCTAAAAATTCATTATTGTCAGTAATGATTGGAGAACTTTGATCTGTCGAGCCTACAATCGTAGGAGTAGCACCTGAATTAGAGACTAAACTCGGTTGTTCTCCACCCTTATTAAAAAACAAAACATAAATTAGAACCAAAATGATTCCTACAACCAGTAAAACTATTATATTTTTTATTTTGGAAAACATTTTTTAATTTTTTAACCAATAAGTTTTAATTTTAAATGAATAAGTGTAGGTATCAGAAGAAGAGGAATTACTCGATGCTGGATTTACTGCTTCAGCATTTGAGGAAAAATCAATTGAAGATATATCCACTATCCTTAGATTCTTTTCTAGGTCTTTTAAGAAATTTAAAAAGTTTGAATAAGTTCCCTTGGAGGAAAATTCCAAATTCCATGTACCATAATCAGTACTATTCATTTTAACTGCGGCACTGCCGGCAGCAGGAGTCGCTGTGGTGGCCGGAGTCGTGGTATCGTATTTCACATCTTTCAAAACCATACCGTAAGGAGAAGCAACTCCTTCAATTTCTAAAATAAGACGGATATTATCAACACTATCCGGTAAAAGCTTCTGAAGTTTTGCTAAACTATTTGGATCGATTGAATTGTATTTCTCAGTTAATTTGTCTCTTTCTGCTTCAAGTGATTTGGAGTTATCCAAAGCCTCATTGAAAGAAACCGACTGATCGCGAAGCTTAGTGATATCTCCATAAAGAGGATTGGTAAACATAAAAAATCCAGCGATAGCTAATCCTATTAAAATGGTCGGTACAGCGAATTTAAACATAATTAATTCGTGGTTCCCCCACTAGCCGGAACAGTCTGAGTGGCAGTGGCAGGAGAATTACCGCCCTCAGTCAAGAGCGTCTGTTTATAATTAACAAAACTTGGGCTAACTGAAAAATCCAAATCAAAAATAACATTTCCTTTGTCATCAAGAGTAAGATTGGAAAAAACTGGATCAATTAAATTTTTGTTAGTGGAAAAAAGATCAGATTGTAGAGCAATGGAACGGTAACCGATGGCCTGGCCACTCATTTTTACATCAATTGTCTTGTTGTTGTCACCAAAACTATAAGTGAATTTAGTATAACGAACAGTTTTCATGGTAAGTGATTGCAATGCTTCAAAAATCGGAGAAACTGTTATGTGGTTTGTGAGTATTGCACTGGATGCACGCAAACGTTTATCTAAAACTTGCAATTGAGTTATTTTAGCAGGTTCAAAACTATTCTTGGCAAGAGTTAGCTCATCATTCATGCTGGAAATATTTTTTTCTAAAACTCCTTTAT
>CAIJZZ010000021.1 GCA_903825255.1 uncultured bacterium | reverse complement strand
ATTTCTGATTTTGAAGTTACAGAAGAAATGATTTCTTATTTGATTAAAAAAGCTGAAGAATTTTCTCCAAAAATGTTGGGACCAAGAGTTGTTGTTGGAGTCCCTTCTGGTGTTACAAACGTTGAAATTCGTGCCGTTCGTGATGCTACAAGAAATGCTGGGGCTCGAGAAGTTCATATAGTAGAAGAACCAATGGCAGGTGCTATTGGTATTCGTTTACCTATAAATGACCCAATTGGAAGTATGGTAATTGATATCGGTGGAGGAACCACAGATATTGCAGTCATTTCACTTGGAGGAATTGTTAGATCAAAAAACGTAAGAATCGCTGGTGATAAATTAAATAACGACATCATTAGTTATATAAGAAGTGAATTTAAAATTTTAATAGGAGAAAAAACTGCAGAAAATATAAAAATTGCCATAGGCGCTGTTGTCCCAGGTGAGCATTTAGAAGCCCCTGTAAAAGGACGCGATTTGATAACAGGATTACCAAGAGAAGTTATTTTAACTGATTCAGATATTCGAGAAGCGATGTCTATTTCTATTGAAAGTTTGGTAGATGCCACAAAAGAAGTTTTAGAGACAACACCTCCGGAAATTCTTTCAGATATTATGAAAAGAGGAATATATTTATTTGGTGGAGGAGCACTTATTAAAGGGCTAGATACTCTTTTAAGCGATTATTTAAAAATACCAGTTCATTTTGTTGAGGATCCTTTAACAGCAGTTGCAAGAGGCACTGGTGTTATACTTGAAAATATGGAGCTTTATAAGGAATCATTAATTCAAAATGAAGATGAACTTCCACCTAAGAAATAAGAATTTTTTAATTAGAGAAAATGGTAAAAAAAGTATTATTTTTCCGACATTTGCTGTAGTATTTTTTGTTCTTATTTTTTCTATACCATGGTCAAGAAATCTGTTATTTAGTGCAGGTTCACCTTTGTGGTCTCTTAAAAATAGTATCGTCACATTTTTTTCAGACAATATAGCAGTTTTAAATTCAAAAACAGACCTTTTAAAAGAAAATAGTTTATTGAAAGAACAAATCTTAACTAATAATAAGGAGCAAGCTTTATTTGATTTACTTAAAAAGGAGAATGAAGATTTGAAAAATATTTTAAGTAGAACAAAGATGAGTCAGAAAGTTTTACTTGGTGCAGTACTTATAAAGCCATTTTTGTCACCGTATGACACTCTTATAATAGACGTTGGTTCATATGATGGAGTAGCTCTGGGTAATAAAGTTATGGTTGATGGTAATACATTTATAGGATACGTTTCCGAAGTTTATGACAATACTTCAAAAGTTGTTTTATATTCTTCTCCAGGAGAGAAAGTTAAAGTATTGATAGGTAATAATAATGTAGAAAAAGAAGCTATTGGTATGGGCGGGGGCAATTTTCAAGTCGAAATACCAAGAGAAATCGGTGTTAAGGAGGGGGATATTATTACAATACCATCTATTTCAGCAAATGTTTTTGGAGTAGTAGAAAAGATTGAATTTAAAGAATCAGACTCATTTCAAAATATTTTATTCAAAAATCCAGTAAACATAGCTGAATTAAAATGGGTGGAAGTTCTCTTGTCTAACAAAAAATAAAATGTTTAGAATTATATCAAATTTACTTTTAATTTTATCTATATTTTTATTGCCTGTTTATATTTCAGTTATTTTAATTTTTATATCAATATTTCTTTTTAAAAATTTTGTCGAAGCCATTATTTTTGGTTTTTTGATAGATTTACTATAT
>CAIJZZ010000020.1 GCA_903825255.1 uncultured bacterium | reverse complement strand
TTTCAATTTTATTTTTTATTACTGGTCAAGTTATTTTGGGATTTTTACCGACTACTTTAAAAATTTCAAATCCAGATATTAAACCACCTTTTTCAATTACTATGTCGATAGTTAAGCCAGTTTTGTCGAAGAATCCAGTTTTAGGAGCAGGACCAAATAGATTTGGAGAAATGTGGGATATGTATAAACCTGCAAATATTAATAGCACTAATTTTTGGAATATCACCTTTAATGAAGGATCAGGTTTAATCTCGACTTTTGCTGTTACTACCGGAATTCTAGGAGTTTTAATATTGTTTTTATTTTTTATAATCATTATATTAAATGGCATTAAAGCAGTTTTTATTTCTTATAAAAAAAATAATTTAAATAGCCTGGAAGTAGTTATATTTTTTATAATGTCCCTATATTTATTTATAGCCTCCTTCTTTTATTCCACTGAATCAGTTATTTTTCTTTTAGCTTTAGCCTTTTTAGGTATATTTATTGGACTTTATGTTAACGAAAAAAATAAAAAAGAAATAACTATTTCCTTTTTAGATGATCCACGTAAGAGTTTTTTATCAATTCTTCTACTTGCTTTTATTATGGTAGCTTCAGCCGCCCTTTCTTTTATTTATCTAGAGCGTTTTGTTTCTTTTGTGTATTTTGAAAAAGCTTTATCAGCTGAAACCATTACTAGCTCAGAAAATAACATTAATAAAGCTATTTCAATTTATCCGAATGATTTATATTTTCGTACTTATACTCAAATTTATCTTATAAAAATTAATTCTTTAATTACAAAAAATTCTCCACTGACAGATTTAGAAAAGAATGATTTAAAAATGAGTTTTGATCAATCGATAAATAATGCAGTGTTAGCAATAGGTTATGATTCAACAAATTATCTGAACTTCAAGATGCTAGGATCTGTTTATGAAAAAATGGCTCCATTAGGTGGGGTAGGGGCATATGAAAAAGCTATCGAAGCTTATAAAAATGCTTCAGTTTTAAATCCATTAAATCCTGGTTTAAAACTCTCTTTAGCCCAATTATCTTTTTCTGATGGAAAAATAGATGAAGCAAAAAATTATGCCAAAGAAGCTCTTTCCTTGAAAGGTAATTATATTGATGCATTGATTGTACTTTCTCAAATTTCAAAAAATCAAGGGAATACAGGAGATGCTCTTATGTATGGACAAGCGGCTCTATCTCTGTTACCAGAAAATCAGGATTTAATTCAATACGTCGAGTCATTGAAAAATTTGAATACTCCACCTGTAATTACAAGTGTTCCAGATAAAACAATAAATATTTTAAATAATAAAAAAAATATAAAGAAATAAAAAAGGATGGAAAAAATTTTAAAGATTTTTAGTAAAGATTTTGGTAACTTAAATCAAGCAGCATTATTATTAGGATCTTTTACTTTACTTTCTCAAATTTTAGCACTTTTTCGTGATCGCTCGATTGCTCATTTTATCGGCCCTTCAGCAGAGCTTGATGCTTACTACGCTGCTTTTCGAGTGCCGGATCTTATTTTTATATCAATTGCATCACTCGCTTCAATTACTGTGCTTATTCCTTTTATTGTGGCTAAAATGCAAGGAAATGAAGTTACCCCTCTAGCAAAGAAATTTTTGAATGATGTTTTTACTTTATTTTTTATAACTTTGATTGTGGTGGCTATTTTAGCTTTCTTTTTAATGCCTCACTTAATATTTTTTATAGCTCCGGGTTTTAGTAAAGCAATGCAAATGAAAGTAATTTTTATGTCTAGAATTATGCTACTTTCACCGATTTTAATGGGACTTTCAAATCTTTTTGGCACGATTACTCAACTTTTTCGAAAATTTTTTATTTTCTCTTTAAGTCCAGTTTTTTATAATATTGGTATTATTCTAGGTGTATTAGTCTTGTACCCGATTTTTGGTATTTATGGTTTAGCTATTGGAGTCGCTTTTGGTGCCTTAATGCATATGCTTATTCAAGTCATAGCTGCGTTTACTTGCGGACTTAGTCCTAGATTTTCATTCTCGATTGATTTCAAAGATATCAAAAAAGCAATTTTGATTTCTTTTCCTAGGACCTTAGGGCTAGCGATGAATAGTATTTCCTTGATTGTAATTATTGCTCTCGCTTCATTTTTAAAAAGTGGTTCTATTTCAATTTTTAATTTTTCTTATAATTTACAAACAGTACCATTAAATATTATTGGTGTATCTTATGCAGTGGCAGCTTTTCCGACTTTAGCGAGGTCATACACTAGTGGTAAAATAGCTGAATTCAAAAATCATTTAAAATTAGCTGCAAGGCAAATTATTTTTTGGTCACTACCTGTCACTTTTCTTTTTATTGTTCTACGCGCTCAAATCGTACGTGTGGTATTGGGTTCTGGCGCTTTCTCTTGGGAAAATACTCGCCTCGTCGCTGCTTCGCTCGCAATTTTTTCTTTTTCAATTTTAGCCCAAGCGATGATCGGCCTTTTATCCCGTTCCTATTATGCTTCTGGAAGTACAAGACAACCCTTGATTGTTAATTTTATTTGTTCAATTTTTATTATGTTTTTAGCTTCTCTTCTTTTACATTTCTTTAATATTTTTCCAACATTTCGTTATTTTATTGAATCACTTTTAAAAGTCACGGATATTCCGGGAACCGCGATTCTTATGTTGCCGCTTGCCTATAGTATTGGCACGATTCTTAATTTTATTTTACACTGGATTTTTGTGAAGCGTGATTTTATGCGTGATGAACCTTTTATTGCGAAATCTTTTTTTCAAAGTTTAGGGGCTTCTTTTTTTATTGGTTTTGTTGCTTACTTGAGTTTAAATGTTTTGTCGCCAGTTTTTGGTACGACCACTTTTATGGGAGTATTTTTACAGGGCTTTATTTCTGGAATCTTAGGTATCTTCGCTGGAATTCTCACCTTGTATTTATTAAAGAATGAAGAATTATTTGATTTGATTAAAACTCTCAAAACAAAATTCTGGCGTGCTAAAGTTATCGCACCTTCTCAAGAAGTCTTATAAAATCTATTTTTATCATTTTTAATTTAGTATAATTAAATATATGCAAAATCTCATAAAGAAAAACTTTCAGCACCATAAATCAGGTTTTACTTTACTTGAAATATTATTGGTTGTCGCCGCTATCGCGATCCTTGCCACCGTCATCATCCTTGCTTTAAACCCTAATAAACAATTAGGTGATACTCGTAATGCTAAACGTAACATTGATAAAGACTCTATCACTAAAGCGGTCACTGAATATCAGATAGAC
>CAIJZZ010000019.1 GCA_903825255.1 uncultured bacterium | reverse complement strand
TTTTGATTTTTTCTTTAATAGTTAATTTTTATGCTGGTACTTATGCTACAGAACGAGCGAGTAGTCCAGTTACAGATATTGTACTTAGTAATATTAGAGTTTTTGATGTTGATGGAATATTTATTTTCGGTTTAATATTTTTTTGGATTTTTGCTTTAATTTTTTGTATTTTAAGACCAAGAAAAATGCCTTTTATTGTAAAAAGTATTGCTCTTTTTGTTTTCATCCGATCAATTTTTGTCACTTTAACTCACATTGGACCATTTCCAGGAGGTGATATAACGACTACTTCAAAAGTAATAGAACATCTTACTTTTGGTGGAGATTTATTTTTTTCCGGTCATACTGGCATGCCATTTCTGATGGCCTTGATTTTCTGGGATAATAATAAGTATTTACGTTATTTATTTTTATTTGCCTCTATAGTTTTTGGTATCGTTGTTCTTTTAGGACATTTACATTATTCTATTGATGTTCTTTCAGCTTTCTTTATAACCTATACAATTTTTCATTTAGCTAGGTTTTTCTTTAAAAATGATTATAAAAATTTTTTTAGCACTAAAAAAATAGAAAGTGCTATAATATAAGCATTATCAATAATCTATCATAAATATATGAAAGGATATAAAACAAATATTGAAAAAGATACTTTAGAAAATAACAATTTTCGTAAAGTTCTTTATACGGCTAAATATAGCCAGTTAGTGTTAATGAGTCTTTTACCAAAAGAAGAAATTGGCATGGAAGTACATCCTGATCGAGACCAATTTTTTCGCTTTGAGACAGGTGAAGGAATGGTTTATATTGATGATACTACTTATGCTGTCAAAGATGGCGATGTAGCCATCGTGCCTGCGGGGTCTAAGCATAATGTAGTAAACACATCCTTAACTATGTCTTTAAAATTATATACTATTTATTCACCAGCCGAGCATCAAGATGGTGTAGTTCGAATTACCAAAGAAGATGCTATGGCACAAGAAGAGCATTTCGATGGTAAAACAACCGAATAAAAATAAAATAAAAACAGGACGAAAAAAAGTAGTGGTAGTAAGTGGAGGATTCGATCCGATTCATATTGGGCATATTCGTTTGATGCAAGAAGCAAAAAAATTAGGGGATAAATTGATTGTTGTTTTAAACAATGATCATTGGTTTAGTATAAAAGGTAGAAAACTTTTTATGCCAGAGAAAGAGCGTAAAGAAATCATTGAAGCTTTAAGCTGTGTTGATAAAGTTGTTTTAACAAAACATAAGCTTTCAAAAAAAATATATGGACGAAATACCAGGGAATATAGTATTTGTAAGGAATTAGAAGAAATTAAACCAGATATTTTCGCTAATGGTGGAGATAGGTTTAAGGAAGATGTTCCAGAAGTGGGAGTTTGCAATAAATTAGGTATAAAAATGGTATTTAATATTGGAAAAGGTGGAAAAGTAAGAAGTTCCTCAGAACTTTTAAAAGAGTATTCTAAAAAAATTAGAAAGTAGTATAATTTTTATATATGATTAAAGATAAAGTTTTTCAAATAGAACGGCCGTGGGGGAACTTTCGGCAGTTTACACTTAATGATTCTTCAACAATTAAAATTATTACCGTGAAACCCAATGAAATACTTTCTTCACAAAGTCATAATAAGCGTGCAGAGTTTTGGCACGTGATTACAGGTGCTGGAACAGTAGAAATTGGCGGGGTAAAGAAAAATACAGTCGTGGGTGATGAGCATGAAATTTCTATAGGAGAAAAGCATCGTCTCGGAGCTGGACCGAATGGTATTCAAGTATTAGAGATTGCTATTGGGGATTTTGATGAAGAAGATATTATTCATTACGAAGATAAATATGGCAGAGTCTAAAAGAAAAACAAAAATGAAAGCAATAAAAAAAATTTCTAAAAAAAAGAAGCCAGTTAAAGTTGTTAAAGTTATTAAACAAAAAAAAGTGAAAATTTTAAAAAAGAGAGTTCTAAAAAAAACAAATAAAAAATCCAGTAAAAAGGTTTCTCCAAAAATAAAAAT
>CAIJZZ010000018.1 GCA_903825255.1 uncultured bacterium | reverse complement strand
CTCATATCTCTTACTGTAGCCCAAGGGATAGATCCATCATAAAATTTAGCAAAATTACTTCCTGTTTTAGATGGTGTTCCACCTCCTATAACTTCACACACATTCCCTAGCGGTTTGTATTCATATTTTGAATTTATAAACACACTCTGCAAATATGATTCAAAAAGTGCTTTAGAATTTTGTAGATTCTTTTCAGCATTATTCTTAGTAATTTCTAGCTTACTAAAAACTTCATCTAAAATCTTAATGATACGTGTTTGCTCTTGAGGTGATGGTAACGGAATTTCAAGATTTTCTATATCTCTTGTACTAATATTTTGCTGCGCTGCTCCATGTCCTGCATTAATAAGTTCTTCCTTGAAATATGAAGATTCTAAAAAATATAAAAGAAATTGTTTTTGAACAAAATTATCACTTTTTAAAACAACACGTGCGACACGTTGATTTATGACAGCAGGTAAATGATTATTATTAATAACACCAACTCGTCCAACGTTACCAGTCAAAGAAATAAGTATATCTCCAGATTGTAAGATGAACCTTTCAAATGACTTATAACTCTTTTTAATATACTTTGGATCGGATAATGAGATATAACCATCTTGTACATTCCCAATACGCATTACAAAAAAACCAGAGTCTACATACTCAGAACTTTTAAAAGCGAAACCATTTTGAAAATCACATATTTCACCTAGTTTTTTAATTTGCCAGATCATTTTAAAGCTAATTGATTAACTACTTGATTTATAACTAAATTTGTAAGGTAAAATGAAGCAACAGCTAGAACTATCGAAAAATAAAATTTAGTACTCTTGTATAAGATAAACTTTACAGGTAATAATTTAAAAAAAGGGAAACGATAAAATAAAGCTTGAAGATAAAAAATGAGAAAGAAAAAAGTCACTACGTATACAATATCCACGGCAATAGAATTACTTCTTTGCTCTACATATTTTAAAGCTCCAAGTGCTAATAAAAAACCAATAAATGAAAACCATTTTGGAACAAAACCAACAAAAAAATCATCTATAACTATTGTCCATTCATATTCGCTTCTTTTTATACTCCACCACGTGTTCATAGTAGTCCTTTCATCTTTATCATCCTTTTTTATTTGCCAAGTCATAGTTAATTTTCTATGGATTCTTTAATATCTATAAGTAATTTTATATATTTAGCAGCTGTTTTGTTTTGAATTCCAATTATTCTAACAGGAATACGCCCTTGAGATTCTTCGAGAGTTTTATCAATTAGATTTATTAATCTGCTAAATTCTTTAATATATTTTTTGGGAACAAACCTGCGACCAAGTGTAAGTTGAAATAAAATCTTTGGAGCTTCACTGGCTAAGCGACGATTAGCATTTCCTTCGTGAATAGCTATACGGTAATTTATGCTAAATAGTTTTGCTAAAAAATAATTTTTCATGTTTATGATTTGCTAAGTTATTATACTGTTTTTTGAAGAATTAATCTTAATATTAGACCAGAAAGATATAAAAATGCTTCCGTATCTTCTTTGTTTGGAATAAATTCATCCTTTTTTCCACTATGACGTCCAAATTCTTTACTAAGTTCTTTAAACGAATTAAAAATCTTCTTCCATTCTTTATCTAATTCTAATTTATCAACTAAGGCATTGAAATTATTATCAAATGATTCTTTTGGGCTTTCTAAAAATTCTTTAGTAATTTGTTCAACCGCTTGAAAAGAATTAACAATTACATCTTTTCTTTTTATTGAATTATTTATGGATTGAGAATAATGATCTAGGGCATTTTTATAGAGTGCTTGTATTTTGGGTTTTTTATCGAGCCATTTCAAGACATCAGAAATAAGCTTTTCGTCGAATTCTTCAACTCCTTCTGGGTAAAACTTACCATCACGCCATGATACACCTAATGATATTGGTTGATTTAATGCCGTTTTTATTCTATTTTCAAGTGAAGTTAATCTTTCTTCTACGTTATATTCGTTTGATTTTTTGAAATAATCAAAAATTATTTCAACTAGCAACAACGTCTTGTTAAAATCTCTATTAGAAAAAACAGCAAATGAAGGTCTGAGAGTTTCTGTCCTATAAAAATTACTAGAATTATGTTT
>CAIJZZ010000017.1 GCA_903825255.1 uncultured bacterium | reverse complement strand
AACTAAATTGCGGGAGGGAGGATTCGCAAAACCGAGACTTATTCTTTTTTGAAATTCGGCGGATTGGGTTTGGGTTTCCGCCCCGCAGGAGAGTGCGGGAGGAATGCGGGGCGGATTTTTGGATTTTTGGCGGGTGGGCTAGAAGCTATGTTGATTTTTTAGATATTATGTTATTATTATACTGTGAGTAATGTGAATAACTTAAGTAAAAAAGAGGACGAAACTTTAATGAAAATTGAAGATATTTACAATGATACAACGGCTAAAGTTAATGTACTTGAACAAGAACAAAAAAAAATTATTTCTGATTATTTAAAAAATAAAGAAAATGAGAAAATTGAGCAGATTAGAAAATCATTATTAAATTAATTTTTAAAATTATGAAAGAAGGAAAATTTGAAGACAAAAATAAACAAGAAGTTAATAATCAAATTAAGACCCCCGAGAAACCGTG
Source organism: uncultured bacterium (assembly GCA_903825255.1). Taxonomy (GTDB): domain Bacteria; phylum Patescibacteriota; class Minisyncoccia; order Phycocordibacterales; family UBA9973; genus UBA9973. Next base: position 1,221 of record CAIJZZ010000017.1, on the reverse strand, counting down.
GGAACTTAGTGCAGAAGATAGTTCTTTTTTTGATAGAAAATTTAAAGCATTAGAATATTTTGGTAATAAATTAAATAATGATAAAGAAAAATCGGCCGAATTTTCTAGTAAAGGAGTGTCTAATCTTGAGCAAAGAGTTAATAATTTAAATTTGGATTCCTATAATTCGGAAGAAATTAATGCAATTAAACAACAAATAAATAATCTTGAAAATCAAAAACAGGAAGTAATAAATCATGGCGAAGAAGATATTAAAAAGGTAGATGTTGAAAGTTCTAGTTGGTCTCTTAGTTCTGAAGATAAATCTTTCTTTGATAGAAAATTTAAAGCTCTAGGAGAATTTAAAGATAAAATTAACTCAAACAAAGAGACATCTCTTGAAAAATCAAATGTGGAATACACCCCTTTTGAAGAAGTAGAAAAAATAGAAGATATGGAAAAAAATGATAGTTTAAAATTATCACATCAACCAGATATAACTAATAAAATAAAGCCTGAAGTTGAAAATACAGAAACCAAAGAAACAGATGAAGAAATAAAGCCAATAGAAAAATTAGAAGAAAAACCATTAGAACCAGGTGATGAGGTTTATAGAAATGGAGTTTTTTATAAAATACATGATTTTATGCCAGACTATGAAAAAGACCTTCACGGTGATTATTTAAATAAAAAAATGCTTGGACAGATAGATAGAGGAATGAGTGAATCAGAATGGACATTAAAAACAAAACAAGAGCGTACAAAAGCAGGGACAATGCCAGGGCGACAATTTAGGGCAGTAATTACTGAAGGTGGTTTTGGTGGTGGAAAAGGTGGACTTGAGCATTTTACTGAAGACCAGATAACCAGAGTAACCCCAGAACTAAAAGAAAAAATTCTAAAAATGAAAAAAGAAAGTGGGAGAGGAGAACAATTTGCGACAGGAGAATAGATTAAAAACTATCTAATACACACTACTCATATTAATGAGTAGTGTGTATTATTTTTTAGTACCAAAAAAGTAGTAATTATTCCATTATTTATTTCAAAATTTGTATCTCGGTTTTACCGAGATTTCAATTTTTGTATTTGTTTTTCTAGTAGCCCACCCGCCAAAAATCCAAAAATCCGCCCCGCATTCCTCCCGCACTCTCCTGCGGGGCGGAAACCCAAACCCAATCCGCCGAATTTCAAAAAAGAATAAGTCTCGGTTTTGCGAATCCTCCCTCCCGCAATTTAGTT
>CAIJZZ010000016.1 GCA_903825255.1 uncultured bacterium | reverse complement strand
AAACATATTTATATTATAAATTAAAAATACTTTTTGTGCAAATATATTTTATTGATTTCAGCAACAATTGCCATATGATCACTTATTTTATCCATTAACTTTGCATTTGAAACTTGGTAAATAGGTGTGGTAAAAAGACAATCCACCATAAATTGGATTCCTTTGACTCTATGTAAATTTTGATCAATGCTTGTTTTGTATTCTAGAGGAATATTATCTTTATATTTTTTATTTAAACGATTAAAAGTTTCATTACCACGAGGCGCATTCATATCTCCACAAAGAACAAATTCTCCGAAAGAATCTAGTTTATCTAAAAGAGAATCCGCTACTGTAAGTTGAAAAGGAGATGATTCACCTTTTTCTGTCGCTGGTAAATGAGTCGTAATAAATCTATACGATTCCCCATTATCATCTTTAATATTTGCCCAAACAAAAGCATAATTTTTTTGAAAATTTTTTTCAGACATATATTCATCAAAAGATTTTAGAATGTTTTTTTCATTGCCAAAATAAAAAACGTGACCTGATTCAATAATGTTTTTAGAAAAAATTGCAACACCTTGTTTTTTACCGTAAATGTTTTTATAGTGTTGATTTTTTACATAACCCCATGGTTGGAAAATACCTTTTAATTTGGTTAACTGCTCAAATTTTGGAAAATCTTCTTCTAAAACTTCTTGCAAGCAAATAACATCCGGTTTTTCTTTTTCCAGAAAAGAAAAGACTGTATCTAAATGTCTATCAAGCTCAATATTTAAAGATATTAATTTCATAAAATTTATATAAACAAAATTACACTACCGATAATCATTACAATGATTGCAATTATTTTAGGTAACAAAACATGTTTAATTAAGTTTTCTTTGCCAATGTGTGGGAAAAATTTAGTTGCAAGAAGTCCTAAAAATAAGACAAAAGCAGGCTGAAAACTGCCAACTAAATACACCATTGTTACCGGAGCTAGAAGTAAAGCAAAATTGGTCAATAAATTACCAGAAACAGTCATAAGTTCACTCGCAATATTAATCAGAAAAATTTGGCGGCCACTAGTACGGTTTATATGCATAAAATGATCTCGGTACTTCGGTACAAAAATAAAAATAATTAACCCGGCTAAGCCAATACCAGCATATTCCCAAAAAGAAGAAACCCAAAAATTATTTTCTACAGTCACATATTTAAAAATAATTCCTGAAGTGGCCACTAATAGACAAACTATAGTCATAAAAATTACTGGTTTCCATTTAAACTTTTTATTTTCACCCGAAAAATCTAAAGAAATCAAAAGTACACCAATAAAGATAACTAAGGATCCAATGATTTGTTGAAATTTCAATGTTTCACCTAAAAAAATAAAACCAAAAATAAAACCAAAAACTGGAATAAGCAAAAATAGCGGAGCGACCATTGAGACATCTTCAGTTTCTAAAATATAGAGATAAATAATAATCCAAATGATCGTCAGAATACCAGAAAACATCAAAAGGAGTTTATTAAAAACTGGTAAATTAAAAACATTCGCAGTAAAAAATAAAATAAAAAGAGCAATAATGACAGCCATAATGCTAGGAAAAAGTACTAGCCCACCAGAAACTTTTTCTTTTTCTCTTTGAGAAAATTTATCTACCAAATATTTATCAAAAATATTCACCAGGGCCCAAAGAAACGGGGCCGATAGTGCAATTAGAAACCATGTCATATATTTCAATTATACCGCAAAAATGCTTAAATTAAAAATCAATAAAACAAAAAAACTCATATTTTATGAGCTTTTTTAGAATCCCGCAAGAAAATAAATTTTCAAATGGAATAAATCAAGTACTTAGTGCTGGCGATAGCCTACTTTCCCCTTTAAAAAGAGTATCATTGGCTCAACAAGGCTTAACTTCTCTGTTCGGAATGGGAAGAGGTGTGACCCTTGCGACAAATCACCAACACTAAAAACTCGAATTATTTAGAGCAAATTAATATTTTATGAGTCGCGTGGGACCCGCTTGCGGGAGGAGCGCGAATAAAATTTTAATTTGCGATAATTTTTGGTCCCCGTCACTCGTGAGCGACAGGGTTGTGATTTCCAAATTTCTTAACAGGAATCGAAACATTAGTACTTCTCAGCTTAACGCATTGCTGCGCTTCCACTTAAAGCCTATCAACGTGATCATCTCTCACGGTTCTTAACGATTCCTAATCTTAAAGCTGGCTTCCCTCTTAGATGCTTTCAGAGGTTATCCATTCCCGACATAGCTACCGAGCAGTGCCCTTGGCAGGACAGCTCGTACACCAGAGGTCAGTCCACTTCGGTCCTCTCGTACTAGAAGCAGATCTTTT
>CAIJZZ010000015.1 GCA_903825255.1 uncultured bacterium | reverse complement strand
TTGTTATCCGTTAAGTTAGATAAGTTAATACAAGGGTCTTGTTCAGTGGTAGTTTGACCAGTTTTACAGATGTAAGCAGCGGTTTCTAGAGTGGTTGGAATAGCATCTGGACCTGGTAGATTACCGTGGTCTATCTGATATTCAGTGACGGCTTTAGTGATAGAGTCTTTATCAATGTTACGTTTAGCATTACGGGTATCGCCTAATTGTTTGTTGGGGTTTAAGGCGAGGATGATGACGGTGGCAAGTATGGCGATAGCGGCGACGACGAGGAGGATTTCGAGGAGGGTGAAGCCTTTATTGCGAGAAATACTTCTCAGATTTTTCATTAAGTAATTATACTATTTATATATCAAAAAGAAAAATAATTTTATTTTTATCTTGCTTTTAGACCTCAAATATGCAATAATAGATCCATGCATTTAGTAACTAAAATACTGCCTTATGCGCAGATAATACTTTCCGTGGTCTTAGTATTAGCTATATTACTTCAACAATCCAGTGCTGGTATGGGTGGAGCTTTAGGTGGAAGTGATACTGGCTCTTTCCATCACACTAGACGAGGTTTTGAAAAGTTTCTTTTTTATTTATCTATCGTTTGTGGAATTCTTTTTGCTTTATCTGCTTTTCTCGCTATAATAATAAAAGCTCGAGGCTAAAGAAATTCATATTTAGTATTTGTTTTCTTTATGGAAAATACCAATAAACCTACACGTAATTTTAAATTGCCTTCTAAAGATGAATTAAAATCAGCTATTTCTGCTTTCTCTAAAAAAGAATCTCGTGTTTTTTTGGGGTTAGTATTTGTTTTAATTTTAAGTACAATTTTAATCTTAGAAAATATTAATAAATCTTTTTTGGTTAGTATTCCAGTAGGGGGTGGTTCTATTTCTGAAGGAATTATTGGTACTCCCCGTTTTGTAAATTCAATCCTGGCGATTACAGACGCAGATCAAGATTTAGTTTCTCTGGTTTATTCCGGACTAATGAGAAAAAGTTCTGATGGTACTTTAATTCCAGATCTAGCTTTAAAATATGATATTTCTAAAGATGGTTTAACATACACTTTTACTTTGAAAGATAATATTTATTTTCATGATGGAAAACCGATAAATGCAGAAGACGTCGCCTTCACTATAAATAAAATAAAAGATCCAATCATTAAATCTCCTCATAAGGGAGATTGGGATAGCGTAAAAGTCGATGTGATAAATGATAAAGTTGTTCAGTTTACTTTTAAACAGCCCTATGCTTCTTTTTTAAAAAATACCACTCTAGGTATTATGCCCGAACATATTTGGGCAAACTCTCCAGTCGAGCTCAATGACGCTAATATTAATCCAGTTGGTTCTGGACCATATAAAGTTCAAGGAGTAAGTAAACAATCTTCTGGGATAATAGATTCTTACAATCTAACATCTTTTAATGATTTTATTTTAGGTAAACCATATATAAATAATATTACTTTGCGTTTTTACCAAAATGAAAGCGATTTAATAAATGCACTAGAAAATGGTGAGGTAAATCAAATAAGTTCCATTACTCCTCAAAATGCAATTATTTTAAAAAATAAAAACTATCGAATAGAATCCTCTGTTTTACCAAGAATATTTGGATTATTTTTTAACCAAAATCAAGCTCAAATTTTTACCGATAAACATGTCGTCGAAGCTATAAATTTAGCAATCGATAAAGATCAAATAGTTCAAGAAGTTTTAGGGGGTTATGGAGCAGTCATTGATAACCCTATTCCTCCCAATATTTTTGATTATCAACAATTGAGAGATAAAAATATTTCTCACATAGAAAACTTACAAAAAGCACAGCAAATTTTAGCCCAAGATGGCTGGAAAAAAGGAGTAGATGGATTTTTAGAAAAAACAACCGTAGATAAGAAAAAGAAAAAGACGACTTCAACTTTAGAATTTTCTATCTCTACAGGGAATGCAATAGAGTTGGCTAAAACCTCAGAATTAATAGAGCAGGATTTACAAAGTATTGGAATAAAGGTTGATGTAAAAACTTATGAAACTGGTAATTTAAATCAACTAATAATCCGCCCACGTAAATATGATGCTTTACTTTTTGGTGAAATCATAAACCATGAGTCTGATCTTTTTGCTTTTTGGCATTCTTCTCAACGAAAAGATCCAGGACTTAATGTCGCCATGTATACTAATGCAAAAGTTGATAAAATTTTAGAAGACGCTTTTACTACTATTGATGAAAAAGCAAGAATTAAAAAATATGCTCAATTTGAAGATGAAATTAGAAAGGATATGCCTGCCGTTTTCCTTTACAGCCCTAATTTCATATATGTAATATCTAAAGACTTAAAAGGACCTTCAGTGGATCATATCATTTCACCATCTGATAGGTTTTTAAGTTCATATCTTTGGTATCTAAAAACAGAAAATGTTTGGAAAATATTTTCTAAATAAAACTATATTAACAGAATTAATTAAAAAAAATAATGAGAAAAAAAAATAGACTATCTTTTTCTTCAATAAGTATTGAAAAAAAAGATGGAGAAAAAATAGAACCTAAAAAGGAAAATAGTAATTTGGAAAAAAGAAAGAATAATAAAAATTCTACTTATCAATATTCTAAAAAAGGATTTAGACAGCAAAGAAATAAAGGGGCTTCCCCATTAAAAGGACAATCTAAAAATTCCAACAATGAAGAAAAGATCCCATCTCCTGAAAAAGGAGTGATTCGTATAATCCCATTAGGCGGAGTAGAAGAGATAGGTAAAAATATGACGGCTATCGAAATCGATAATGATATTATCATAATCGATGCCGGTATGTATTTCTCAAATGAAGAAACTCCTGGAGTAGATTATGTTATTCCAAATACAACTTATCTAGAAGATCATAAAGATAAAATACGAGCGCTTTTTATCACTCACGGACACTTAGACCATATTGGTGGTGTACCAGTAGTACTTTCACGAATTGGAAACCCTCCAGTTTATTCAAGAAATTTGTCTGTACTTCTAATGAGAAAACGTCAAGCTGAGTTCCCTCACCTACCTCCACTAAACGCAATAACCGTTGAAAAAGATGAAGTAATTACTTGTGGAAAAATAAGAGTTCGATTATTTGGTGTAACTCATACTATTCCTGATTCTATGGGTATTATTATTGAAACCCCGCATGGTTGGATCGTAACTCCAGGAGATTATAAATTAGACCAAGTAGATGGGATAGTCTCCGCAGAGGAAGAAAAAGAATATTCTATTTTTGATAAAGCGAAGGTTTTACTCTTAATGACTGACTCAACTAATATAGAAAATGAGGGTTATTCATTACCTGAATCAAAGGTACATCAAGGACTTGAAAATTTAATCAAAAAAATAAATGGACGAATAATCATTGCGGCTTTTGCTTCACATATCACTAGACTTGCTTATGTCGTAAAAGTAGCAGAAGCTCTAGGTAAAAAAATAGCTATCGACGGACGTTCAATGAAGACAAACATTGAAGTAGCTATAGAAGCTAATTTTTTCACACCCAAAAAAGGAACTTTAATCCCAATCGAAGAAGCCAATAATTATCCTCCAAATAAAGTAGTTATTTTAATGACTGGTTCACAAGGAGAAGAATTTGCAGCACTTTCTCGCGCAGCCAATAAATCACACACTAAATTTTCTATTAACAAAGGAGATACGATTATTTTATCTGCCTCAATCGTTCCTGGAAACGAAAGAGCTGTCCAAAAAATTAAAGACAATTTATCTAGACAAGGTGTTCGAATTATAAGCTATCGTACTCCAGGAGAAGATTTCGTACATGCTACAGGACACGGTAATAAAGAAGATATTAGATGGCTACATAAAAAAACGCATCCTAAATTTTTCATCCCAATTCATGGATATCATTACCACCTGGAATTGCATAAAGAGTTGGCAATGGAAGTTGGTATGCCTGAAGAAAATATAGTTGTACCAGATAACGGTTCAATTATAGAAATATCTCCAGACGGACAAAAAATATATATGCGTAAAGAAAAAGCGCCTTCGGCTCCGATGATGGTGGATGGATTAGCAATCAGCGATGTGCAAGACGTAGTCATCAGAGATCGTGTAATGCTCGCGCAAGATGGAATGTTTGTGATCATAGTACTTATTGATCCAAATACCGGAAAATTAAAAAAATCTCCAGATTTGATTTCACGAGGTTTCGTTTATTTAAAAGAAAACCAAGAATTATTAAGACAAGTCAGAATCATTATTAAAAAATCAGTCGAAGAAACAGCGATGAAAATGCCTGGAGGTAATACAATCGATTTTGATTTTATTAAAAATAATTTAGGTGAAACAATTTCTAAATTTCTTTATCAAAAAACTGCCAAAAGACCTCTTATCATTCCAGTAGTTTTAAGTATCTAAAAAATTTGCTAAAATAGAATAATGAACGACGACCCAGAAATCCAAAAGATAAAAGATGTTTACTCTAATTTTAAGACAAAATTGAACGATATTTCTAGTAGAAAAAAGGCACTTTTAAAAAATTATCGCTTAAAAATCGAAGAAGTAAAAATGAAAGAAATTAAAGAATCATTAAATTCTAAATAATTTTATGAATCCAAAAAATTTACAAAAAAATGGAAATGAACAAACTGATACTTTGGAAATGGAAGAACAAATTCAAACTTCTTCTCTTGAAGGTAAAAAGAATAAGCAAGAATTTGCAAAAGAAACGCTTGGCAAAATAGAAAAAGATATTGAGGCACTTCCAAAAAATGGAGAAGATATTGGAAAAATTGAAACTTCTCTTACCCTTAATAATCCAACTATAAAAAATGAAATAAAAAGTGAACTTGGTTTAAGTGATAAACTGAACTTTTTAGACGGTGAAATAAAAAATATTATTAGTGAAACAAAATCAAACATCAACGAAATAGTGCGGGAGGACGATTCAGTTACTCGAGATTTTAGTAAAAACTATCACCATCCAGAATATCGTAAACAAGTGGCGGGAGAAATTTTAGAAGCCAGAAAATCTGGCCAAGACGCTGAAGCTGTTAAACAAGGTTTTTATGAAAAAACAGCTAAGGAAAAAGAAAATTTTGAATCTCAAGAAAAAGAAAGGAGTGTGGCAGAAATAATGAAGGAGAAGGATTTAGTGATTGTTCATGCAATCCCTCTTTCAACATTAGAAAGAAAAAGTACAACTGAAAATAATCCTATTTTAAAAACTGGAGGGCATCAAGGTTTTAAGACTAGTGTGGAAATACTTTCTGGTCTTTCACCTACAATTTCAACATCAATTCCTTCGCCAGAAAGAAAAGGAAATGGCTTGTATTATCCTAGTGGTGTGATTTTAAGTGAAGGTAAAATTCTTTCAGCTCAGCCTAGAGATTCAGGATCTGTTGCACATAGTTTATATAAAAGAATTTCAAAAGACCTAGGAAATCAAACTGCTATCCAGTCAAAAATAAACATAGATGAAATTATTGGAAAAAGTGAACACTATAATGAATTAACCGTAGAAAATCCTAAAATTGCTGGTTTGTTTTATGACATAAGTGAATTACCGCCTGTGACTAAACCAGATCTAAAGTTCCTTGAAGGACTTTCCAAGGAAGAAAATGAAGATAGAAATAAAGAATTAGAAAAGAAATATTTTAAACAACAAGAAAACAGACAAGACGAAGAAGAAAAACGATTAAGAGTAGAAAAATATAGGTTATATCAAATGAAAAACTTTTCTAAAGAAATAAATGTTCCACTCTATGTTTTTAAAAATGAAAGCGGAGAACTTAAAAAATATAAGGTAGAATTTTTACCACGAGAGGAAGAAGATTATTTTGAAAATATAATTGTGCCTAAAGCTAATGAACTTCTTACTAAAGCAGGCGGCGATAAAAATGATCTAGAATACAAAAAATTTATCGAAGGTGATTATGATAATGCAAAACGAGCAATTAATAAAATTGAAAAAGAAGATTATATATTAAAAGAAGTTACGGCGGAAGATATATATAAATCAAAAAAAGATATATATCAGACGAGGAAAGAAAAAAAATGATTAACGATATAAAAAAGAGTGGTATTTTAACAGACTCTGCAGAAAAAGAAGTCGATAAAAAATTTGCTAAAATAGAAAGTAATGAGAAATAACAGAACAATAGTATATGTTATCGGTTTTCTTTTTTCAATCCCGATTGCTCTTACCTCATATATCAATTCCAGTTTTTTGGAAAATTATATAAGTGAATATTATATAGGTATTATTTATGCATTTGCTTCGATTATCACTATTTGGGGCTTATTTAAAATGCCTAAAATATTGACTCGTTTAGGTAACCGTCTAGCTGCTTTAGTATTTAGCTTGGTAATTTTTGCTTCCTTAATTATTCTTTCCATAGGTAAAAATGGGGCTTTAGCTATTAGCGCTTTTATTTTATATTTTGTTGCTAGTAATTTTATTCTTGCTTCTTTGGATATTTTTGTAGAAGATTTTTCAAAAAATTCTGCTATTGGTAAATTTCGTGGAATTTATCTAATGATATTAAATTCTGCTTGGGTTATCGCTCAGATTATTTCCGGATCAATAATTGCAAAAAGTTCTTTCCAGGGTATTTATTTATTCTCCGCCATCTTTATGTTTTTGGTTTCTTTCATTTTTATATTTTATTTACGTGAATTTAAAGATCCTCAATATATAAAGGTTCCAATTTTAAAAACCTTAAAAGTATTTATCAAAAATAAAAATATTTCCAAAATATATCTTATAAATTTTTTGTTAAAATTCTTTTTTGTTTGGATGGTTATTTATACTCCTATATATCTGCATGAATATTTGAAATTCGGTTGGGAACAAATTGGTATTATTTTTACAATTATGCTTATACCATTTGTCCTTGTAGATTTTCCGCTCGGAAAATTATCCGATAAGATAGGAGAAAAAAAAGTTTTAATTTATGGTTTTCTAATCAGCGCATTTTCTGTTTTAATAATACCATTTATAAAAAAACCAGAAGTTATTTTATGGGCGGCAGTTCTTTTCACTACACGTATCGGAGCTGCTAGTATTGAAATAATGTCAGAAAGCTATTTCTTTAAAGAAATAAAGGAGGAAAATATTGGTACTCTTAGTTTTTTCCGCAATACCTATCCACTTGCTTACATTATTGCTCCGCTTACAGCTATTCCTATACTTCTTTTTGTCCCTTCATTTAAATATATATTTTTTGTTTTAGGTGCTGTAATGCTCTTAGGTCTTTTAATAACTCTTCGGTTAAAAGACATAAAATAAAAAATATTAATTCATTATTTTAGATTTAAGTAAAGAATTTTTATAAATATTTTCTTTATATGGCTTCAAACGTATTATTTGAAGTGAAATTTTATTATTTTTTAAATCTTTTTTTAAGTCTTCAACATAATATTTTTGATCATAACCAAGGGCAATAATATCTGGAGACTCTTTTAAAATGTGTGGTAAATAATATTTAATTCCAGCTAAGACAGTTTTATCGACTAATTTAGATTTTTTGACTAAGTTCATTCGTTCAATTTCTTTAAATTCTGGCAACTTATTTTTTATTCTTTTTACATTTTTATCTCTTGCTATGGAAACGATTAAAAATGGGTTTTTTGCTAAACCCCTAGCTTGTTTAAAAAAATTCAAATGTCCTCTATGTAATCCGTCAAAAGTGCCGAAAATCATTATTTTTGTTTCATTTTTTTTCATAAATAAATTATAAAGTTACTTTTATGAATGGTCTGGCCCCAGACCGAGGACCTGAATAAAAGTAACTTTATAATTTATTGTAGCAAAATTGACAAATAAATGAAAAGGAATACAATAAAAGAGTTCATTTTACAATTTAACAAAATATTTGGGGAAACTGGTTAGATTCCAGTACAGTGCCGCTACGGTAAGCCGACTTTATGTCGGACAAGTCCGATTACCAAATATTTTATAATCCCGAGCAGGATATTCCTTTTTTAACCTCATTGTTCTTGAACAATAAGTTAAAAGACTTAATATATTCTGCTTATGCAGAATTTTTTAGTTTTATGTCAAAAAAAACAATTGGTAAATTATTAATAGTCATAGGAACTTTACTAGCCCTTTTGGGTATGTTTCTTTTAAATTCAAGAAATAATAAAAAAACTTTAAATACACAAAATCTTTCCAATAATATCCTCATCAATACTACTCCCAAAACAGAAACAAATATTGATAAAGCATATTTAGAAATTGATAATCAAAAAATAGAAACAACAATTATAAATGGAGAAAATATTTATACTTTAATGCAACAATTACAAAAAGAAGGCAAGTTAACTTTTAGAGAAAAAAATTATATAGGTATGGGAAAATTTATTGAAGAAATTAATGGTCTAAAAAACGACGGAAGTAAAAATTGGATTTATTATGTAAATAATAAAAAGGCTGAAATCGGTGTGTCAAATTATCAATTAAATTCTGGAGATGTCATATCCTGGAAATATGAATCTAATTTATAAAAAAAATATGAAAAATAAAATTATTTTTACAATTATACTTGTAGCATTTATATCATTTATTTATTCCCCTGTTTTAGCTGATACAGCTATTCATTTAGAAATTAAAACACCTACTTATTCTTTATATAGTAAAGATATCACTGTGGTTCCTTGTAATAGTGATAACAATACTACTTCAACCCTAAAAGCCACAGCTTATTGTGCTATTTTACAATCAGGGATTCAAAATGATTGGAATTGGGATTGGTATCCAGGTGCTTTTTTAAAATCCTTAGGTAATATAACTGGTTTCACTTCTAAAGATAATGATAATAATGATGTTTATCATTATTGGAATTGGTCTTTAAACGAAACAGATGGAACAATTGGTTTGAATCAATATGAGTTGCAACCACATGATATAATCTCCTTATATTTTATAGACCCAGGTAATTTGTTATCTCTATCTATTCAAAATTCACCAAGTGGTGGAGGTCCTATTCTCTCTGAAAAACAATCTACAACCATAAAGCCAATTTTTGATCTTAAAAAAGCACTAACTTTTTTAAGATCTCAACAAAAAGAAAATGGTTCTTTCGGAGAAGATTTATACACTGATTGGACAGCCTTATCCCTAGCTTCTTCTCCAGACAATCAAGACCAAAAAAATAAATTAATTAAATATTATTCAGAAAATAAACCAGTTAGCCAAACGCTGACTGATTATGAAAGACGTGCTATGGCATTAATGGCTCTTAATCTAAATCCTTATAATATTAATAATGAAAACTATATTCAAAAAATAATCGACACTTTCGATAGCAAACAATTCGGTGATATAAATCAAGACAATGATGACATTTTTGCTTTAATCGTTTTGCAAAATGCTGGTTACGTAGAAAAGGACAAAATGATTACTGAGGACATTAATTTTATTCTCTCAAAACAAAAAAAAGATGGTTCTTGGGATGAAAGCGTTGATATGACCGGTGCAAGTATTGAAGCCCTCGCTTTATTTAATAATACTGATCAAATAAAAGATAGTTTAATAAAAGCAAAAGACTTCTTTAAAAGAAATCAAAAAGAAACTGGTGGCTGGAATAATGTTTCTTCTACGGCCTGGGCACTAGAGGGTATTCTTGCCTTAAATGAAAAACCAGAAAATTGGATAAAAAATGGAAATAGCCCACTTGATTATTTAGCACTCAACCAAGATACAGATGGCGGAATAATTGAAAAGGATTTAAATACTAAAATTTGGGAAACAGCTTATGTGGCAAGTGCAATGTCCCTCAGATCTTGGAATCAAATTATGTCAAAATTTGAAACCCCGTCGCTCGCGAGCGACGGGGTGAAAACCCTTTTAACTACCTCTACGACACCGTCTATTATAAATAAAATTGCAAAAAATAAAGCAAAACGGGATACTATAGAAATTGTTAAAAATAAAAAAAATAATCTAACTCGAACAAATTCTCAAAATATTACTAATATTATTGACACCAAAAAAGATAACGACCAAGCAGTACCATCAGAAAATTCTAAAAAACAAAACTGGTTCAGTATAATATTTAATAAAATTTTTGGTCTTTAACTAATTTAAATAGAAAAATCCAAGTAAAATGGCAGTCACATTTAAAATAGAGTGAGAAATAGAAATTAAAATCAAATTTGGAAATTTTTGATAAAGCCAAGCAAATAAAATTCCAGAAATAAAGACTATTGGCAGAATAATTCCTAAGCTGGGATAAATAATATGAATAAAAGTAAATAAAAGCGCATTAATAAAAATAACGGTAAAGTTATTTTTAAAAATATCTTTCAATCGAGGCATAAGAAAAGAACGAAAAACAAATTCTTGAAAAAAGGAGATCGGCAAAAAAAATATAAAAGTTTTAATAAAAAAACTTGTAGTATCTAAATCAGGCATATTTACCCTACGTTCCAATAATAGCAAAGTTAACACTCCTAAAATAGTAAAGAAAAAATAGTATGGGAAGGCTTTTTTAAAATTATCATATCTAATTCCCATTTCTTCATGACTCCAATTTTCCCGCTTGATAATGCCATAAATAAAAAGAGAGCTTAAAGCTAAAATAAAGATTCTCCAACTATAAGGAATAATCTGAAAATATAATAATAAAACAGGTAAAATAAATATAACAAAAATCTGCATTAACATTAATCTTTTCGAGGGTTTATTAATCATAAATTTATTTTAACACATTTACTTCTTTTTTTTCCATTCCACTCGCTTCCCTATTTCTCGCTCAATCTGATCTGATATGCGTAAATTTTTAAAAACTTCTTTTGGAGCAATATCGTAATGTTTTATTTTGTCCAGCTTCTGATCAATCTGCCAAAGATCCTTTTCTTCTAACATCCAATTTTTGCCAAAAATATTCAGATCTAATGGTATAGAATATTTGCGTAAAGTTTTAACTCCATTATCTAAAAAATATTCATGAAAATATGACATTATTAACTCGTGAATATCTCGGTAAACTGGCTCACGGTATCGCAAGACTCCATGATTTGTTTTTGATAATGCTCCCCAGAGACCTTTAATTTGAAAAGGTGCGATTATATGATCAAAATCATTTTTAGTCGTTTGTAAATGTAATATTAGAGGCTTAAACCCTTGTAAAGAGAGCAAATATGCCCCTAGAAGTGCCCCTTCCAGACAATGCGCATTCTTCTCCCTTAAGACCCGAATTGGTGATTTTACAGTGTCTCTCCCATCTGTTTCAAAATTAAAAGGAATACTATTTAAAAAATCCTGCACCTTAGATGGTGTATTTATTTTTTTTAATAATATTATTTCTTTTTTAGTAAAATAGAGCATAAATTAATTTTATCAAATTAAAACAAAAAAAGCCCTATATAAGGGCTTTTTTTAACTACATATTAGGAAAGATGTTTTGAAACCAATTTAGTCATTTCAAACATATCTACGACAGCCTTTCCACCAAATACTTTTTTCAAACTTTCATCTGCCACAATATTTCGTTTTGCTTTTGGATCTTGAAGATTATTTTTTTTAATGTAAACCCAAAGCTTTTTAACTACTTCCGATCTTGGCATTGGACCTTTACCAACTACTGCTGCCAAGTCTGCACTGATATTAAGAGGCTTCATAAACGCGCTTGTTGCCATATATTTTTATACTAATCTTAAACTAATAATTTTGACCATTAATAATAAAACGAAACTTTTATTTTTTTATTTCTTCCTCTTTTGCTGAAGGCTTTAAAAGATAATTTCCTACAATTACGACTACCGCTGTAATAATAACTGCATAAATAAATTTTGCTAAAATACCTGTTTTGGCAAAAGGAAATAAATCCTCAATTAAAGCTTTTATCGCATCATTCCAAGCAAGACCAGCCACGAGACCTAAAGCGCCTGCCATATAGCCTGCCGTTTGACTTCTGATTTGTTTTTTTAAATCTGGATTAATCACATTTATAGTATACCCCGTAGTGAAACTTTTTCAAAGTTCTACTACAGGGTATATCACTTTTCAACTGGATTTTCAAAATAATATGTTGTAAGATTGAAAAATGTACGAAGAGGAAGAAAACACAGATGAAGAAAAAATAACCGACGATAAAAAATGTCCGGAGTGTGGACTCCGTCAATATGGTGATTTTTGTCCGAATTGCAATGTCCTTCTAGAAAACGAAGAAAAAGAAAAAACTAAAGACGACGATGATGAGTACGATCGTCGCGAACGCCGATAAAAAATCTAATTTAAATTAGATTTTTTTAAATTCCAAATTTAAATATAGTTCCAACACCATTTGTACCACCTTGAAATGTCATACCGTAAAGAGTGGATCCAAGCAGAATAAAAGAACCATAAGGGGAACCACTATCATTAGGACCATAAACAAAAGAATGAAGAGTAGTAATGTTGCCTAAAAGATCACTGGAAAAGATAGTGCCACCCCCAATTGTGCCACCTTGATTTGTCATACCGTATAAAGTGGAACCAGAGAGGATCAAAGAACCTTGGGGATAACCACCATCAGAACCATCAGCGAAAGAATGAAGAGTAGTAACATTTCCAGAGAGATCACTGGAAAATAGAGTACCAGCACCATTTGAACCACCAGCGTATGTCATACCGTACAGAGTGGAACCAGAGAGAATAAGAGAACCGAAGGGAAAACTACCATCTGCACCATTTGTAAAAGAATGAAGAGTGGTGACATTTCCAGATAGATCACTGGAAAATAAAGTACCAGCACCATTTAAACCGCCAGAGTATGTCATGCCATATAAAGTGGAGCCAGAGAGAATAAGAGAACCGTAAGGATAAGCTCCATCAGAACCATTAAAAGAATGAAGAGTGGTTATGTTACCAGAGAGATCACTAGAAAAAATAGTACCGACATTACTTGAACCAGCAGCGTGTGTCATACCGTATAGAGTGGAGCCAGAAAGAATAAGAGAACCGTAAGGATTGCTACCATCAGAACTATTAGTGAAAGAATAAAGAGTAGTGACATTCCCAGATAGGTCACTAGAAAATATAGTACCAACACCATTTGAACCACCAGCGTATGTCATACCGTACAGAGTGGAGCCAGAAAGAATAAGAGAACCTTGTGGGTAACCACCATCAGAACCGTTGAAAGAATGAAGAATGGTAACATTACCAGATAGATCGCTGGAAAATATGGTGCCGTAATAATTTGTGCCACCCTGAGATGTCATGCCATATAAAGTGGACCCAGAACGTACAAGACTTCCATATTGGGGATTTGCTCCGTCATCAGGACTACCAGTAAAAGAATGTAAAAGTGTAAAGCCAGGAGTACTAGGAGGAATAACTTCCCCTCCTCCACTAGTCTCCGTATTCGGTGCAATGACTACAATGCGATGGTTATTGGTGTCTTGGTAAATTTGATAACCAGTACCATTGATATCGGTAATAGGATTAGTGGGGTCTATGGGTATAGAAGAGAGGTAAGTGTTATTAGCAGTGAGAATTGATAGGTCTACTAGATTAGTACAATCTCCTGCATTACTTTTACAGATTTCTTTAGCATTCTCCACTCCAACTGGAATAGTATCTGGTACATTACCGTGGTCTATCAGATATTGAGTGACCGCTTTAGTGATTGAGTCTTTATCTATATTTCTTTTAGCATTCCGGGTATCGCCTAATTGTTTGTTGGGGTTTAAAGCAAGGATGATGACGGTGGCAAGTATGGCGATGGCAGCGACAACGAGGAGGATTTCGAGGAGGGTGAAACCGGAATTAGCTTTATAAAATTTTCTCATGTAAAAAATAATTTTTATTTAAAAAGCTTAATAAACTCTATCCAAGGAAAATTGGAAAGAAAAATTAAGACATAGAGGATTATAAAAATAACTGGAATAAATTTTTCAAGTCCAGAAAGCGGACGATATTTCTTTTTATCTTTACCTTTACCGAGTAGTTCCCATTCTGTTTTAAAAAGGGCTAAAGGTAATTTTTTTTCAGCTGAATGAATCACAGAAAATTTAGCCCGATCTAATTGTCGATAAGATTGAATAATTTGATACCAACAATAACAAATCGCCATGCCCACAAAAGGTACCATTGTAATCACTAAAGGTTTTTCTATTGGGCCTTTTAATTCAAAATATCCTAGTATGCCCATGATTGCCGTATTGATAGCCAAAAAAAATTCATTTGACCGAAGTCGACGCTCACTCGTCGTATTAAACACGTGTAGATAAATACGATATTGTTCAATATAATTATCAATATACCGATCAGCATGATTCTCCTCATGATAAGTATTAATTTTATATAACAAACTATCTATTTGTTCATCTTCCATGTTTTAATTATAACTAATTAACTTAAATAAACCAAATCAATTTATTTTCTAAATTTCTTTTTTCTAAAAGAAAAATACAAAAAAACTAATAATAATAGAGAATAGTTTACAATCATAAAAATCTGATTAGACCAAGCGATACCATATGGAAAACGGTAATTTGAAAGTGGAAAAAGAAAAGGTGTCGGAAAAAAATTAATACTATGTGAAGGAATATCAATTAAAATATGCAAGAGCCAACCCAACATTTCTAATCGTGGTCGTTTAAAAATAAACCAAACAACACCAAAAACAACAAAAAAAATAATTAAGCTATGACTATATTGATATAAATTGTGAGCTAAATCAAAAGCTTGATTGTCTGGCTGTAAATGTGGTCCTCGCTCTGATAATTTCTGAAAAGTCGTTGTTCCAACTAAAAGAGCATATAAAGTTAAAACAGAAGGAATACTAAAAGCAAAAAGATCTGGAAAAATTCCCCAAAAGGCTGACCATAGGATAGAAACTTTTGTTTTACCTCTTTTTTCTAATGATTCATTTAATTTTTGAGCACCAGCTCCGGCCCAAAGTGCATGAGCAAAGATATCCATATATGATTTTTTAAATATTTTCCTTTTTATAAAAACGAGCAATAATAAGGAGAACTATCAAAATAAAAAAACTAATCAGAGAAAGCATTGGTATAGAAATAAGACCATTGATTTCACTGACAAATCTTTGTACACAAGAAACACCAGATGGATCACAAGTACCAGTCCCAACATTAAAATAATAAAGGTAATTTTGATAAGTCGCTATTAAAAAACCAATTAATAGTAGTGGAAAAGCGTAATCTGCAACTTTTCTATCATTTTTTAAATAGGCCATTCCAAAAAGTACTACCTGTGGAAACATAAAGATTCTTTGTAGCCAACATAAATAACAAGGAGCATAATTTAAAATTTGTGAATAAAATAAAGAAAAACATAATGCCAAAAGCGAAATGAAAAAACCTAAAATTAAAAAATTATTTTTTATAAAAGTTAAAAAAATATTTTCTTTTTTATAAAAAAACAAAAGGGCTAAAGCAAATAAACAAATAAGCCCAGAAATCAAAGCAAAAAGACCAAGAGTAAAATTAAAATAATGTAAATAATTTTGCATATATTTAATTAGGTGGCTCTACTACGTTAACTACTCCGTTATTATTCCAAAGGTCTCCCTGATCTAATCCCGTAGATGAAGTTGGTAAATATTTCATATTAATCTTTTGTGCATTAAAGAATAATTGTTGATTAACTGGATCGGCATCAAATTTTCCATAAATCAAGGCTTTTATTCTACCATCAACTTCACTGTCTCTTATTTGGTTATCTATATATAAGTTATCAGAAGTTGTTTCATAAGAACCAGCACCAAAACCAAGGGCTACGTTACCACCTCCGGAAACATTAGAAAAAAGAGAAGAAGTTCCAACGGCAGTATTATCTAATCCTTCATTTTTACTATGCATTGAATCAAATCCAATAGCCACATTTTCTCCTCCAATAGCGTTTGAATAGAGAGATTCTGTTCCAATTGCAATATTTCTTACTCCATCATTATTTGAATAAAGTGCTTTGGTACCAATAGCAACATTATCTAAACCACCACCAATATTATTTAGTGCTTGAGTCCCAATTCCCACATTATTACCTGTAGTCGCTGCTAAACTTCCAGCTTGATAACCTAAAAATAAATCACCTGTAGTATTATCTATTTTACCGGCTAAATTATTATTAACTTTAAAAATAAGTGGTTCATTATCAGTTGTTCCAATGAAATTCGTAGCAGGATTAGTACTTCCATTTCCAGTTAGTCCCCAACCACTACCAGATCCAGCCGATTCCCAACTTAAACTTCCAGAACCATTATTTGTCAAAACTGTTGAAACTCCACCTTGAGCTGTTGGTAAGGTATAAGTAATATCTCCTGATTGTGCACCACCGGTAAACTTAGTATAAAAAGCTCCGGTTGAATCCAAAATTCCTAAAGTTCCATTTATGTTTACAAATTGATTTGCAGTCGAAGCGTCGAACTTTCCGTAAATAAGAGATTTCAAACGACCTTCGGCTTCGTTTGTCCCCCCTTTTCCTATATATAAATTAGAGTTCCCTGTTTCATAAAAACCTGAACCACTTCCAATGGCAATGTTATTTTCTCCGATTATATTTCTGTAAAGTGCCTCAGATCCTATCGCTGTATTTTGACCTCCGTTTGTATTAAAATAAAGAGAATTTTGCCCTAAAGCAACATTATAAGACCCTGTATTGGAATAAAGAGCTAAATATCCATTAGCAGTATTCCCTATTCCTGTTGTATTAGAGACAAGTGCTGCATATCCAATAGCGGTATTTTGATATCCTGTAGTATTCGAACCAAAGGATCCAGACCCAATAGCTGTATTATAACCTCCTGTCATAGTTGAATTACTAACATAACTACCTAAAAAAGTATTATTAGTATCAATTCTACCTGCTTGTTCATTATTCATTTTAAATATTAAAGGATGGTCATCTATCGTTCCAATAAAATTGGAACTCGTTGTGCCAGCGTTTCCAGACAATCCCCAACCAGAAGAACCTGTGATACTCACAGTACAATTAGTATCTGTCGGGCCACAAGTAGGATTTAAAGTCTCACCTGGAGTATATGGAGTAGCTGGAGGAGTAGCATAAGCCTTGAGTGTAATGGAAAAAATCAATACAAACAAAACAGCTATCACCAACAGAATATACTTTTTATTTAAATACCTTATTTGCATAATAAAATTATACCAAAAAAATGCTATTTTTTCAATTTTTTAGCTTTAGAAATATTTTTCTTTTTAGGTTTAACTCCTTTTAGTACATGTTTCCATTGTTTACGTAAATCACTGACTACTGTTTTTAATTCTGCTTGATCAATATTTTTTAAACCAGCATATTTTTCAGATACTTTATTTAAAATATTATGATACATTGGTTCAGTAATCTCTTTAGCCTCCTCTAATTTTTCGATAATTTCCCCTTTCATTTTTACAGACCAGCCACGAACTATTTTGCGATTCTTCTTTCCTTCGGGCCCAAATAAAACATAGGCTGCGACACTTAAAGCTGCAATTCCTGCTCCTATTGCGACTCCTTCTTTAAAATTACTTTTTTTTATTTTTTTCATA
>CAIJZZ010000014.1 GCA_903825255.1 uncultured bacterium | reverse complement strand
TTTTATGCTTTTTATTTTTTTTACCAAAAAGAAACTGATAGAGCCAACTATGTATTATTTGATCATGAATATTTTCAAAATCATCTCCGACAGAATCAGTGGCACTTTTGAGCTTTGCTGATATATCTCTAAAATTTTTCAAAATTTGCATCAAATAATAACCAGCAAAAATAAAAATCACAATTAAAACTATGACCATAGTTCCAGTTAGAAAAAAGAATACATCTGCTTTCATAAAGTTTTCCATATGTTTATATTATACTCTAATTTTCAAATTAAGCATCTTATTTTTCTTCTGTGATTTTTTGTCTATTTTCTAATTCCTCTAAATGCTGTCTCTTCTCTCTTTCAAAAGCAACATTTTGAAAACCATAGTTTTTAATCATTTCAGCTGCATGCTTGGCTCCTAAATAATGAGGCATAACCACAAAAGAAGCCCCTAATTTATAAAGTTCCTTCGTTTCCTTTATATTATGAGAAGTCACAATGATTATGCCATTTTTGTTATGATTACGATAAAAAGAAACAAGTTTTAAATTAGTCTTAAAGTCTGGAATAGTAGAAATGACTGCTTTTGTCTTCGGAATACCTATTTCTTCTAGAAAATCTATATCTTCTGCATCTCCAAAAAAATGAGGGATATTATTTTTCTTTAATTTTTTTATTGAAATTGGATTAAAATCAACCACAAAATATTTACTATGCATTTTTTCAGCAATATTCACAAAATCATAACCGACACGATCATAACCGAAAATAACCATATCTAAACTTTCCATTGTATCTATTTTTTCATTTTTAATTCGTTTAGTTAATTTTATAGAATTTAAAAAAGGACTTAATTTTAAATATATCTGATCTGCATACAAAAATAAATAAGTAGATCCAGTAATCGTTATAATACCAACTAAAGTAATCAAAGAAACGACTTCCCTACTCAAATATCCAAAAGAAAAACCTAGTGCCATAAGAATAAGCGAAAATTCACTAATTTGGGCAACAGTCAGACCAGCCAAAAATCCAGTCCGATTTTTATAACCTAATATATTTAAAATAATAAGAACAATAATCGGTTTAATCACTAAAACAAAAATTGAAATAAAAATAGCCGGAATGATCACATTTTTTACATCAGACAAAACCATCTGTGAACCAAGCATGACAAAAAATAATAAAATAAAAAAATCTCGTAAGGGTTTCATTCGGGAACCTATTTCTTGCGAAAAGGTTGAAGCGGCTAGTGAAACTCCTGCTGCTAGTGCCCCGATTTCTAACGAAAAACCAAAAACATAAAAAATAGCCGCAAGCCCTATACCCCAAGAAATAGAAAAAGTAAAAAGCAATTCTTGTGAACTAGCTATAAATTCTAATAATTTCGGCAAAACATATTTGCTTAAATAATATAAAACAACAAAAAAAGTAATTCCCTTAAGAGAAAGCAAGAAAGCGACTTTTAGAACATTTCCACTTAAAGAAGAAGAAGAACCTATCACTGAAACTATTAAAAGTATAACTGTAGCAAAAACATCTTGCACTAATAAAAAACCAATTGATATTTTTCCATACAATTTATCTAAATCACCTTTATCAGAAATAAGTTTTAAAATTATAATCGTACTCGAAAAAGTAAGCGCTACCGCACCAAAAAAAGAAGCGGTAATACTAAATCCCAAAAATTTCATCAAGAAAAAACCTACAACAGAAGTAAGAATAACCTGACTAATCCCAGTAATTAAAGATACTTTTCCAACTTCTCGAACAATGTCTGGTTTTAAACTAAGACCAACAATAAAAAGTAATATAGCAATACCTAACTTAGAAAAAAGTTCGATATACTCTGGTGATTTGATTAAATTTAAAAAATAAGGACCAACAATAATACCACTTAAAATATACCCAACTATCAACGGCTGTTTTAAAAAACGCATCAAAAAAGAAATCGCTGTAGCAATAAAAATAATTAGTCCAATCTCTATAAAGATGCTCATATATATGATTATATCAAATATTTATTGATACTGTATATAGATCGGTCGTGGGTTTAATTTAAGTAGCTCTTCAGGGGTGAAAAGGGTCGTCCCTTTTTCCCAAATATCATTTTTATAAAATAATTTAAAGCCAGTAAATTGCACAGGCTCACTATAGACAAATTGTTTATAAGTATTTATTTTTTTAGCTTTACCTCCCCAGCCATCCATATTTATAACAATCTGTACTTCTGGCATTGTTTTAATATTTTGATAATTAGTCATCATTTTTTGTGTGTAACGATGTACTATTAAAATTTTAGGAGTTAAATTATTATCCTGCACAATTTTTGCCAAATAATTACTTGCAAAATTTATATCATTAGCATCGAGCGTCCCAACAACAGTTCCTGGTTTAGCTCCGGTCTTCATGGAAAATTCTGGATCAATTCCTAAGTGAACTTGAGGCATTTTTAAATACTTTTCAAGTAGTGGCACTTCTGTCCTTAAATTACTAAGCCCTACTTGAATATCTAAAAATACTAATGCATTTATTTTATCTGCCATTTTAATCACTTTATCTATTTCACTATTTGGCATACGAAATCTATATTTTCCATCTGAACCTCCTTTCCCTTGAGCGGTAACTACAATATAGTGAAGTGCTGGAATTGCCGGAGTAGTCGGATCAGCTGCAGTCCATTTTACCACCTCTGCATTTAATTTTTGTAACATTACTGCTTCTGGATATTCTCCTAAAACTCCCATATTTTTTGAATAAAGATTTCCATAAAAAGCAATAACACGATTGAAAGGTAAAATAGCCCCAGCATTTGGATAAACGGTCTTTACTGGCCAAAGATTGGGTTTCGGTACAACGACTGGAGCCGGCACAGACACAGTGGTTATTTTCCCTGTCTTCGGATCTTTCACTTTTTTTATAATCGGTTTAGGCACAACCGGTGGTGGATTATTAGCTAATTCCATTAATTTAAGGTCATATAATGCAGTGTCTAGGGGTAAAATATTTAGATTAGGACTAGTTAAATCAACTTTAGCTATATTAATTTCCTTATTTTTTACATAAGAGACGTTACTACTTAAAATTGAATTTGGATTAGAAAAAATAATTATAAATACTAAAAATAAAAGGCCAACACATAGCCAAAAATAGGTATTTTTTATAAAACTTTTCTTTTTCTCTTCCTTTTTATTTTTCACTTATGGATATAATACATTATTTTACTTAATTTGTCTTCTTTTATTGAACAAATAACATAAAAAACAAATTTGATAAAAGACTGTTTTTGTATTATTATCAGAAAGTGAATTGAATATATTTTTATTTATAAAGCTGGGAGATCGTCCCTCGGCCGTAGCCCGTTGGCTCCAGCCTACGGGCGAGGCTAATGGTGAGAATACTTGTATGCATTACGTATATGTATTAAAAAGTAAAAAAGATAATAATTTATATATTGGTTGTACTGAAAACTTAGAAAATCGTTTAGAATATCATAACTCTGGTAAGGTAAAATCAACCAAACACCGTGTCCCGTTTGAAATCATATTTTATGAAAAGTATGATAATAAATATAAAGCATTTGAAATGGAAAGATATTACAAGACAGCCAAAGGAAAGAAAGAGTTGAAGTTGAAAATTTAATATTGGGAGATCGTCTAATGGTAGGACACATCCCTCTGGAGGATGTTATCTTGGTTCGAGTCCAAGTCTCCCAGCCTTGTAAAGAAAAAAGAGCATCATTGATAAATCAATGATGCTCTTAGGGATAATAACTTTTCAGCTTAATTTAATTTTTCCGTAATAAAATTTACGGCTTCTTCTACTGTTGTGATTTTCTGGGCATTGTCATCAGGAATTTGAATTTTAAATTCATTTTCAAATTCCATGATTATGTCTACTGTGTCTAGAGAATCAGCCCCGAGATCATCTTTTATGTTAGATCCTGGTTTAACTTCTTCTTTTGAAATGCCAAGCATACCTGCTAAAATGTCAATAACTTTAATACTAACTTCGTTTTTCTGCATAAAATAAGGTATTAGAATGTTTAACAAAAAATATGAAAATTTCAAAAAGCAAAGCTCTTTATTCTAAGAAACTACCAATTTAACTTGTCTTTGTCAACATTAAATGGTAATGTGCACACACATTTGGCACTTTTTTAATAATATTAATTAATGTGTATAAATATGCCTAAAAACATACAAGAAGAGAGATTAAGGTGGGTTAAGATGGTCGAAGAGAATAATCTTAAATTAAAAGATGTAATTGA
>CAIJZZ010000013.1 GCA_903825255.1 uncultured bacterium | reverse complement strand
TTTTTTCATATTAATTTAAATTATCTAATAATTTGTTTAACATATCAAGTAAAAGCTGGGCATCAGTTTTGGATAGTCTTTTTATTTTGGGATGTTTCGGATCCGGCTTTGCTAACTTTTTTTCTAATACATTCTTGAATCTATCAGCTTTCAATTTCGCCTTATCAATTTTTCCTTTCTGAATTGACTTTATAATATTCTCCACCCGAGTATCAAAAGCCTTAATCCTAGCTTGAGGAATATCTAAAGAGTCAATCGTGGCTTTCATTACCTGTAAATATATTATCGGATCAAAAGTATCATTAGGTTTTAATGTAAAGTCTATTTTCCCATCTCCTGTCACATCTAGTGCCAGTTGTGGTGTATTTGTTTTATCTAATGTAATTTCTACTTCTGTTTGAGTCGTCACAGGGATATCCACAAAAGAAGAAATGCTTGAAGTTCCATTTGGTAATACTTTTTCAGAATTATATGTAAATGTGCCAACGTCAGTGCCTAGTAATTTTATTTTTGATAATTGATCTTCTGGCAAATTTAAATATTTTCCTTCACCGAATTCTAAATATGAACTGTTCGGAATACTTTCCTCGGCATAACAAAAGTCTGAATTTTGCGGACAGATTTTTCCTGTATGATTACCTTGTGCATCATAAGCATCTAATGTGACTGGAGAATGAATGGATAATCTTAATCTATTTTTAGTATCAATAGGACTTGCCATACTAATATATTTAGAATTAGGTAAATCAACTTTTTGAATAGTATTTGAAATAATTCCTAAAATAGGTTGAGTTTCAAAAATATTTTTGTGGTCCTTGTTTGAATCAAGCGGAAATTTATCATTATTTATTTTAAATAAATCTACCCAATATTTATCTGCACTTCCAAATAAACTCATATAATGCGCACTTGGCTCAACCACGGTGCCATCACCATCGGCAGTGAAACGTGGACGTTCATCCATTTCATAAACACAACCCACTAAATTATTAAAACCGCAAATCGGATAATATTCAAAACTCGCAATAGTGTCTATTCCCCAACCAGCGACTTCAATTACTTTCATGTCTTTCGGCGGAGTCCAGTTATCTATATTGTTGTGTAAATTTTCTGCTTTAGAAAATAGGTCAGGTGACAGAACTATCGGCAAACTAATTTGTCCAGGGTTAGGATTTACTCTACCCTCTCCCCCAAACAAAAAACTTTTATATTCAGCATAAGAATCTAGAACACTGCCAAAACTCTGCAGAAACTTCGTCATAATTCCTGAAGGAGTTGTGCTATCAGAAAAAGTCACAGGCGAAGCGCTCACTCTATTCAAATATTCTTTTGAAGGTAAAAGTCCATAAGCTCCAAGCATATTTCGCCCGACTTCCCTCGCGTGTATTTCATCCATCAACAATCCTCCGATCATCGCTTGCTCGTACCCATGTAGCAACACTGGCACAGCGCTCGCTGTGCCTATCTCTGGCGACGCTACTAATATCAATACATCCACATTATCAATTAAATTATTTATTCCCGCATTTTTATCATCCTGTAATTTTTTCAGAAGTGCTTTCGCCAAAAGTCCACCATTGCTATGTGCAATAATCGTGACCTTGCCATTTTTAGAAGAGTTAATTAATGATTGCAAAGTATCCACAAGTGAAACATTGCCATTTTGGTATTGTGTCCCATTTTTCACAATTTCATCTACTCCAAATCGCCAATCATAAGCAAAAGGTCGCCACTCAGTAATCTTTTTATCCGCCACCAATTGATCCATCATTTTACTAAAACTTTTATAAACATTTAATCCTGCGGAACCCATATCAAATGGCGTATTGGATTCGTTAATGATATCGCGAGTGTAAATACCTGAGCTTTTACTTGTGCCATCAGGATTCATATATAAATCTTCCACGTCACTATTTGCATTTGGTTCCCAGAGCTGATCTTCGACAGAAATTCCTAAAACTGTTTTTTGTTTATATAAACGACTAGCTTCTATTCCAGGTAAAAATAAAACATTAGAAAAACCTGCTTCTTTTTTCATCCATGGATCAAAGATTACATTATCTGAAACCTTATTTCCTAAACCGTTTGTATTTAAGGTGTCGTGTTTCGGTCCTGAATTATCCCCCCACCAAGTATTACGGAAATCCAAAAGATAATCATAAGCTAAGACTTTTGATGGAGTAAAAATTTGGGCGAGTGATTTTAATGGATGATGCCAATTAAAGGCCATCGGCACAGGAGTAAAAACTTCATTTTGAACTCCATATATACTGTTGTTATGTATAGAAAGATTATTTATGTCATAAACAGAACCGGGTGCTTCAGTTGATTGACGAAAATAAATACCGAGATTATTATCTTTAAATTCTGTATTTGAAATATTTACCTTTGATTTTCCTTCGTCATAAATACCCCGATTATTTTTCTCAAATAAAGAATTGGAAATAGTCACATTCGGAATGTTATAAATATGTAAGCCAGAATCTAAATAATGAAAGATAGTATTTTTAAAATTTAAATTAGTTAAAGAATCATAAGCGGGCCAAGCACCTATTCCCCCTCCCAGACTATCATTTCCGCCAACATTATCATCAGTTAGATTTGTAAAAATAATTTTATCTTTATCTGTGCCAACTGCATTTATCGATCCACCTTGATCAAGAATAATCTTTGCATAAGGGGCGAATCGAACGATGACTCCTGGTTCAATCGTTAAAGTAGGAGAATCAAAAAAATATATATCATTATCAATGATATACGGGCTTCCATTTAAGTCCCAAGTAGTATTGACCCCTATACCTTCTGTGATGTGCGTCTCCGCAAAAACTTTCGGAGAAAAAATAAAAAATACGCTAATAAAAATAATGGTAATAAAATGAGTAAAAAATAAAGGCACAAAAATTTTGCGCAACATTCTTATATTATAATATTACTAATAATATTATTGCAAGATATTAAGCATTGAAAAAAATCAACTAATACTGTATAATCATTTAGTAATTTTATTTTTCAATATTTTTACTACATGCACGGTTAGCTAAGTTGTAGCGACCCGTGGGATACACAATAATAATCATTTAAAATAGAATATAAATATGCACGGTTAGCTCAGTTGGTAGAGCAACCCGTTTACACCGGGAAGGTCGTAGGTTCGAGTCCTACACCGTGCACAATAGCCCTAGAGAATGCCCTCGTAGTTCAATGGATAGAACAGAGCTCTTCTAAGGCTTCGATGAGGGTTCGATTCCCCCCGAGGGCACAAAAGATTTTTAACGAGATGGGTCAATAAAGGGAGGGACTCCGTTTAATATATCAGCTGATTTTTTCTCACGATCTGTAAAATAATTTAATACTTTATCAAGTCTACCTTTTTTTACCGTTTCGACTTGCACAATAGGATTTGGATTTTCATAAACAAATGGGCTATTTACTGTTTCAAAAAATAAATATCCAAAGATAGAAATAGCTATAAATGCTATAAAAAATAGACCTAAAATAATATTCCAATACAAATCTGGATTAATTTGTAAATCATCCTTTTTTAGCTTTTTTTCTTTTTTAAAAAATTTTATTTGCATATTTATTTTATTATTGAACAAAACTCAAGAGTCGTATTTTAAAATTCCCTTCCCAGCCTAGGGCCTTCACCTTTTTTGTAGAAGTATTTTGAGCATCTAAATTTTGAATATCCATCGAAACAAATTCTAATTCATAAGGAGAATTTTCTAATAAATTTAAAAATTTATAAACTGCTTCAAAAGTGCCTCCCGTTTTTATACCAACCAAAAGTGAAGCTTTATCAGGAGAGATGTCCACTGAAGTCACAGATGTTTTCGTCCCGGAATCTAAACCTAACTTTTCAATCATATTTAAAAATGGTACTGGATCTGAGCTTTGGGCAAAATGAGTCTCAAGTAAATTTTTTTGCTCTGTAATTATTTTTACTGAATTATTCAATGATTTTATTTCATTGTATTTAGATAATTCAGTCTGCCATTCAGTCAAAACATCTTTTGATTTTGCTTCATTTATATTTAT
>CAIJZZ010000012.1 GCA_903825255.1 uncultured bacterium | reverse complement strand
GTTGTCGCCGCTATCGCGATCCTTGCCACCGTCATCATCCTTGCTTTAAACCCTAATAAACAATTAGGTGATACTCGTAATGCTAAACGTAACATTGATAAAGACTCTATCACTAAAGCGGTCACTGAATATCAGATAGACCACGGTACTCTACCAGGTCCAGATGCTATTCCAACCACTCTAGAAACCGCTGCTTACATCTGTAAAACTGGTCAAACTACCACTGAACAAGACCCTTGTATTAACTTATCTAACTTAACGGATAACAATACTTATCTTTCCTCTATTCCCATAGATCCTAATCAACCCCTTACCAGTCCTTCTTCTGGCTATCAGATTTATTTAAATTCTGCTAATAATCGAATAGTCATCTTAGCTCCAAATACCGAGACTAGTGGAGGAGGAGAAGTTATTCCTCCTAGTACGCCTGGTTTTACATTATTACATTCTTTTACTGGCACTCCTGATGATGGAGCTTCTCCACAATATGGAAGTCTTATCCGTTCTGGTTCTAAACTCTACGGTATGACATATAGTGGTGGTTCAAGTGGTGCTGGCACCATATTCTTTAGCGATCTTTCTGGTAACATCACCACTCTTCATTCTTTCACTAACGGTTCTGACGGAGCTAGTCCTTACGGTTCTCTTATTCTCTCTGGTTCCATTCTCTATGGAATGACGCGTTATGGTGGTTCAAGTAATGTTGGCACTATATTTTCTAGTGATTTATCTGGAAATGTAACTATTCTTCATTCTTTCACTGGTGGTGCTGATGGAGGTTTTCCTCTCGGTTCCCTTATTCTCTCTGGATCTACTATTTATGGGATGACATCTCAGGGTGGCACAAGTGGTTATGGCACTATTTTCTCTAGTGATCTCTCTGGAAATATTACCACTCTCCATTCTTTTACTGGTGGTTCAGATGGTGCTTATCCTTATGGTTCTCTTGTTCTCCCTGGTTCCACTTTATATGGAATGACACAAGGAGGTGGCTCAGGTGGAGTTGGAACTATTTTTTCTAGTGACTTATCTGGGAATATTACCACTCTTCATTCTTTCACCAATGGTTCTGATGGTGGTGTTCCTTTTGGATCTCTTGTTTTTTCTGGCTCCACTCTTTATGGTATGACAACTAATGGTGGCTCAAGTGGCGTTGGCGCTATATTCTCTAGCGATCTTTCTGGTAACATTACCACTCTTCATTCTTTTAATGGTTCTGATGGAGCTTACCCTTATGTCTCTCTCATTCTTTCTGGTTCCACTCTCTATGGGATGACAAGTCAAGGTGGCTCAAGTAATATTGGGACTCTATTCTCCAGTGATCTATCTGGAAATATCACCACTCTTCATTCTTTTAATGGTTCTGATGGAGCTAATCCTTACGGTTCTCTTATTCTTTCTGGCTCCACTTTATATGGAATAACAACTAGTGGTGGTTCAAGTGGTTATGGCACTATATTTAAATTTGGACTTTAAAAAATCTAAAATCTAAGTTATATTTCAAAATAGTAAAATTATATCAAGGACTTATTTAAGGGTGGTAATCGATTTCCTTTTTACCTTCTGGAATTACTCTCTTTATTATGAATTTTCCTTCTTCCAAGGTTGCATCAGTAATGATTATTCTTTTATTATCTTTAAAAAAGAAAGTGCGAGGCCAAGTGGCATAAGCACGAAATTTATTATAATTTATAATGCCATCGGAATTTAAATCTATTAAACCGTCTTCTTTTTGGATTTTTTTACAAAAGGTGGCTTCTAATTCATTTTGAGGAATAGGTTTTATTTTTTGGTTAATAATTTTCGGTAATGTTGCAACTAGTAATTCTCCACCGATTTTAATTAAACGTGCGCGTAATTCAGAGGCCTTTTCGTCAGGTAAAATTATAATTTTTTCTTGAGCGAGAATAGGCCCAGAATCCATCTTGAGTTCCATTTGTTGGATAGTGATGCCAGTCTCTGTATCACCATTTAAAATAGCCGATTCTACGGGGGAGGCTCCACGATATTTAGGTAAAAGGGAATAGTGAATATTAATAGAGCCAAATTTTGGCATATCCAATATTTCTTTCGGAATTATTTTTCCATAAGCAACGACTACAAAAAGATCGAGCAAGATATTGTTTTTTAAAACGCGCATAATTTCCTGCTGGAAATTTGCTATGCTCGGCTCGACAGCCTGCGCAATGTTTTTAAAAACAACATCTTGCCCTTTAAAATTTTCTGGCTGTAAGTACGGAATTCCATTTTGTTCAGCCCAAACTTTTACAGGTGGGGGAGTCAAAAATAATTTGCGTCCTTGTGGTTTGTCAGGAGCAGTAATAATGAGTGACGGTGAATAACCATTTTCCTTTAAAATCTCCAGAGTTTCAGATGCAACGTCTGGTGTGCCAAAAAATACAAATTTCAAATTATTATTTATTGTCATTTAATTAAAATTTGGATGTTCTTCTTTTATTTCTTTAGCATGATCAATAAAAAGAATTCCATTCAGATGATCGGTCTCATGTTGAAAAATTTGAGCTAAAAGCCCTGAGGCCCCTCGAGTAAATTTTTTACCCTTCTCATCATAAGCTGTGATGGTTGCCTTTTTTGATCGATGAGTATAACCATATAACCAACGAACAGAGAGGCAGCCTTCTGGTACCCATTCTTTTTCCTTAGACATTTTTGAAATTTTTGGATTGATAAAAATTAAATCTTCTGGGAGTTTTTCTTTATTAGAGGGCATTCCTTCACCATTAACAAATTTTTCATGGAAAATTTTACCTGAAACAACAAAAATTCTAAGACGATAGCCTATTTGCGGTGCGGCGATTGCCACACCATCATTTTGGTTTTTTAAAGAGACAGACATTTCTTTTAAGATTTTCTGTATTTTTGGGGTGGTTATTTCGTGAACAGGTATTTCTTTATCAATTTCTCTTAAGACCTTATCTTCTTTTTGAAGAATTTTCTTCATTTTTTTTATTTAATTTCTTTTAAATATTCCAAGAGATCATTTATTTTAACTGTCTCTTGAGATCGATTAGACATATTACGTACAATAGCTGTATTATCTAATGCTTCTTTTTGGCCGAAAATAATTGCATATGGAATTTGTAACTTTTCAGCGATAGCGAGCTGGGACCCTAAGCTATCCTTAGAGAGTGATTGAGCCATAGGAATATGAGCTTTACGTAATATTTCTATAACATTTAAGCTTTTTAATTTAGCTTCCATTCCAAGTTGGATAAAATATATTTTAGGTTTCTTTAAAATACGAGGTGAAAGTTTTTTATACCAAGGAGAGGCTACGACTCTATCAACTCCGACTGAAAATCCCACTGCTGGTACATCTTTTTTTCCACCAATCTGACGAGCTAAATAATCATAACGTCCTCCTGAAGCAATTGTTAATGGAGTACCATCTTCTGCTCCTTTTTCTTCGATTATTTCAAAAACTGTACGTGTGTAATAAGAAAGACCTCGAACAAGATTTTTGTTTATATTATACTCAATACCCATTTCTTCTAAATATTCCAAAACCTCTTTGAAATGTTTTTTACAAGAAGGGCATAGAAAATTTATTGAATCTGGTGCACCTACGTTTATTTCTTTTGTTTTCTCTTCCTTAGAATCTAGAATTCTAAGAGGATTTGTTTTTAAACGTTCTCGATCGACGGCTGGAAGTTGGTTTAAGTGTTTTTTGTAATAACTTACAAGTTCTTTAATATAACCTCCACGGCATTCTTTGTCGCCAATCGAATTTATATCAATATGCAAATTTTCTGCCCCAGCTTCTTCTAAAATATTCATACCTACTTTTATAACTAACGCATCCATAATACTTTTTTCACTACCTAGTGAATCTAGGTCGAATTGCCAAAATTGTCGATAACGGCCATGTTGAGGTTTGTCATGTCTAAAGGTTGGTCCATATTGATAAAACATAACCGGCTGAGGCATTGTTTGCATTCCATGTTCAATATAAGCACGCATAAGGGAAGCTGTGTGTTCTGGTCTTAAGGCTAAATGATCTCCACCTTTGGTTTTAAGTGTATACATTTCTTTATCTACGATATCTGTACCTTCACCAATACCAGAGGTAAAGACTTCTTCATTTTCAAGTATCGGTGTTTCTATTGGTTTGAAGCCATAATAAATCGCTACTTCTTGTGCTTTTTCAAAGAAGCCTTGAAAACTATAATATTCCTCATTCATAAGATCTCGCATACCTTTTGGAGAAGTTAGAATTTTATTTGCTTGTGCTTTTGTTTGTTTAGTCATAAAAATATTATTCAGCTTGTTTATAATTTCCTGGTAAAACACCAACCTTATTTAATGGTAATAAGCGAACTAAAACTCTACCTATAAAAAGATTTCTTGGAACCGGTCCCCAGTATCTAGAATCTGCACTAGCGCTTCTGTTATCACCCATAACAAAATACTCATTATCTTTTAATGTATAACTTGAATCATTATAGGATGTATTTTCTACAAAAGGCTGATCGAGTTTAAAGCCTTCAGGATGTTCCTTATTTATTATTGTTACATCATTGCCTTTTATATTTACCGTTTCATTAGGTAGTCCGATAATTCTTTTTATAAAGAATTTTTTTGTATCTTTTGGATATCGAAAAACAATAACATCATCTCTTTTAGGACTTTCCAGTCTGTAAGATATTTCATCTACTACTAAATATTGTCCATCTTGAAAAGTTGGTACCATCGAAGAGCCTGAAACGATAAAAGGTTGAGCAATAAAAACACGAATCGGTATAACTATAATAACAGCAATAATAGCAAAACGTACTAGTTCCCAAAAGGACTGACCTTTGGGTTCAGGATTTTGGGGAATTGTTTGATTAATTTTATCTTTTTCTAATTCTACTTTATTTTCTTGTTCCATTTGCCTATTTTAACATAGAATGTCCTTGACAGGGTGTAAGCTAATGTAGCTTAATGAAAAATGCTGAATTAAGCAGAATTGTTTTCTGTTATTATAGAAATATGAAATTAGTTGTAGGTTTAGGGAATCCTGGAAAAGAATATGAGAATTCAAGACATAATACTGGTTTTATTATGCTTGATTTTATGTTGGGTAAAAAAGTTGATTGGAAGCCAGCGAATGGCACGAAATTACTTTACTATAAAGATTCTATCGAAAATAAACCAGTTGAATATATTAAGCCGACAACTTTTATGAATAATTCCGGTATAGCTGTCGCTTTTGTTAAAGATAAACATAAATTAAATTTGAAAGATATTGTGGTTATTTATGATGATGTTGATTTGCCGATAGGGAAAATGAAAATATCTTATGATCGAAGTTCGGGTGGGCACAACGGACTAGAATCTATCATTAAAAAATTAAAATCTAGAGAATTTGTACGTATTCGAATTGGAAT
This sequence comes from uncultured bacterium, assembly GCA_903825255.1. Taxonomy (GTDB): domain Bacteria; phylum Patescibacteriota; class Minisyncoccia; order Phycocordibacterales; family UBA9973; genus UBA9973. The sequence goes on along the minus strand of CAIJZZ010000012.1, from coordinate 356 downwards.
CTCTCCTGAGACTCCTACTGGAAAATTACGTAAACCAAAAGGGGAGAAGGCGATGTTGAAATTCTTATTAGGTGAATTCAAAAAACCTGAATTAGAAGAACTTAAAAAACTTTCTAAAAAAGTAGCTGAAGCGATAGAGGTAATTTTTGCCGAATCAAAAGAAAAGGCCATGTCTATATATAATTATTAATTAATACGGAGGCAACGCCTCCGTGTGTTTGACTTCTTTACTGCGGGTGCTACGCTTAAAGTAAATCTTTAATTTGTTTTTTATGCTACTAGAAGTTTTAATGTTTTTTGTTATTATTTTAGTTTTTATTATTTTGATAACGTTACCATGGATTTTAGTACTTTTT
>CAIJZZ010000011.1 GCA_903825255.1 uncultured bacterium | reverse complement strand
TTGTGCGCTTAGAGTGAGCAAAAGTATTTGCTCACGGTTGGAATCGAAAGACGGACTGAGTGAAGACGAAGGAGTCGGGGTCGCAGGTTTCGCTAGTAAGCGAAAACCAGTGACCGAAAGTGTACTCACGGTTCCAACCATGTTTCAGGTTCACGAAAGACAAAATGCCTGACCACAAAGTGCGCTTAAGTAAAAAAAGTTTTAGTCGAGGGAGAATGCGAAGCGTGTCCAACTAAGCCTTATATTAAGGATAGTTTTAGGGCACCCTGATTGAAATCGAACTTTGACTCCAAGTTAGTAAAGTTATCCACAATATTGACTTGACTATTCACTTTACTTTGATAAAGTAAGAATATGAATTGGAATATACAAGAAACAAAGGAATTAATAAAAGCATTTTTATTGTTAAGAACTTCTAATGAAGCCCAGAATTTTTTACGTGATTTGATGACAGAATCAGAAATAGTTGAATTTTCTAAAAGATTAAAAGCTGCTGAAATGCTTGAAAATAAAATTTCATATATAAAAATAGAAAAAGAAACAGGTCTTAGTTCAACAACTGTGGCGCGTGTATCAAAATGGTTAAATAATGGTCGTTCTGGTTATAAAACTATTATAAATAGAATGCATCATAACAATCCTAATAAAACTAAGAGAGGGTTGTCTTGATTTGTATAAATTAATAATTTAAATAAAGTTAACCCCCTCTTAATTTCAGAGGGGTTATTTATTTACCAAAATAGTAAATGTTCTTTAAAAAGGAGGAAAATCATAAATTACAATTTCAACTAGTTATCTAGTAAATTCAAAATCTGAGGAGGAGATATGAATGATATTAAAATAGTGAAGTTGGATGTAGCTGGTCAAAAAGAAAACTCAAGAAATATAGCTAACGTTTACAAGGAAGTTTTTGGTAGCGATCCTTGGAATGAGGGTTATAAATGTCCAGAGTGTGTGAATGATAATATCTACCCACTTTCATTTACAGGTAAATTTTGTCCAAAATGTTCACTATTGGGCAAAAAAGTTGAGTTAGATGAATACTGGCCAGTAAAACAAGTCATTTCTGACTTTAATAATGAAATGCGTAAAACCGGTGCAATATGCTGTATTGCAAATGACGAAAGCAAAGTAATTGGTTTTGCTTGGGGATATGATATGTCTGTTAATGAGGAAACAGACAAACATCTTGAGGCTCCGGGTTTATTCAAAATTATTGGTAGAAAAAATTATCGATACATAGATGAAGTGGCAGTCCTACCAAAATATCGCAATATGGGAATAGGAAAAAGTTTAGTCACAAATATCTGTAAAAATGATAATTTTCAACCAATATTACTGAGAACAAAATACAATTCTCCAGCTTTTAGAATGTTTTTGCAGTTTAATGGAAAAGTTGTTTTGAATATAACGAGAGATCGAGTAATTATGATTCTAAATCCTTAAATAGTATAAAAAGGAGGTTGTATTTAGAAGTTTTAAGCTATGACTGCTAAGAAACAATGTAGTCAAGCTCAATTCTTGTCTATAACATAATAGACAAAAGGAGGTACAAAATCATGGATGCACCTATGATTAATGGTAGACCCGTGTCGCCAGTTCACTACTCGCGATACAGTGGAGTACATACTGATATTGGTTTGGGACCTGGTAGAACCCATATCCCATTTTATGGTCAGACGACACTCCAAACCTTCCGTATCGGCGGAAAACCAAGTTATGCAAATGACAAAAACCTTGCTGACCTTGGTGGAGAATGTGACTATGGGGGATGGCGCAAGCCTAAAGAAAGATAGAAGGAACGGCTCTACAAGAAATATTTTGTAGAGCCGTTATTAATTAATATTGCTTTACTTTAATAAAGTGATACAATTAAACATATGTATGAAAATATAAAAATTTTAAAGGGTAAAAGGAAAGGACCAACGAGTATAATCATTGGTGGTATTCACGGTAATGAAACTTGTGGTGTTAACGCTGTAAAAAAAATATTTTCAACACTTAAAATAGATGCTGGAAAAGTTATTATTGCTTTTGGAAACCCAAAAGCAATAATTAAAAAACTAAGGTTTGTTGAATCAAATTTAAATAGATTGTTTAGACCAAGTAAACAATTATCAAAAAAAGAGAAATCTAGCTATGAATATAGTAGGATGTTGTTTTTAAAAAAATATCTTAAGCAGTCAGACTTCTTACTAGATATACACGCTAGCTTTACACCCAAAAGTCGCCGTTTTATTATTTGTGAAAATAATGCTAATAAAATCATAAAATACCTTCCATTTAATTTGGTTGTAAATGGTTTTGATGCTGTTCAACCTGGTGGAACCGACTATCATATGAATAAAATTGGTAAAATTGGTATCTGTGTTGAATGTGGATACAAAGATGATCCAAAATCTAATTTTATAGCAGAAAAAGCTATAAAAAATTTTCTTATAGCAACAAAAAATATAGTAGGTAATAAAATACAAAAGCTACAAAAGAAAATTAAAATCTATAAATTATATAAATCTAAATCAAATATTTTTTCATTATCTAAGAAATTTAATGATTTCGAAATTATAAAAAAAGGACAAAAAATAGGAATTGATGGTAATAGGGAAATTAGAGCGGGAAAAAAATCAATTATTCTATTTGCTCAAAACACCCAAAAAATTGGTGAGGAAGCTTTTTTGTTGGGGGAAAAGATTAAATAATATTTTTGTGCAAAACCTTTAATAGTTAATTTAATTTCCAAAAAAGATTTTGATGGCAACGCGTGTGGCGTTTGAAAATTGTCCTGCTTCAATACCAGCAATTTCATCTTCCACCCTCATTTTTTTAGACATATTAACATAATAGACATATTCACCATCTATGTAAGCAATTTTTTTTCCAGTGGCATGATCATAAATCAAATTGCCGGACACATATCCAATTTTATTACCCATATGGTTAAAAAGATAACCATTTTGGACCCAACCGAGCTTTATACCATTTCTAAATAAATCTACACCGTTTACTTTTATCATGATTAAATTGTATCAGATGGAAAAACATAGTCAATTTATTATTTTTAATCAAATATATTAAGGTTGATAAAAACCCCAATGTCTGCTAGATTTTTAGAGGAAGATCAAGAATAAAGATTTAACATAGGGGGGAAAATGATAAAGTTTTTTAAAGTCGTTATCACCGCTTTAGTTTTTTTAGTGATGTTAGAAAGAAAAGCTTCGGTGGTAGAAGTGTTGCTATGGATAATTTTTGTTATTGTCATTTGGGAAGTAAAGTTTTTTAAATCTGAATACTAAAAAAAAGGGGGTGATTATATGCAATTGGTAAAAATTGTTGCGGTCGCAGGGAAATTTCCATCACGGGAGTGGAAGAGCTTTCTGGAAGAAATAAAAAGCTATTGCGCAGATCAACAAATTCTAATAATCAGGCAGAGAAGTGATGACCATGGCGATGATAGGTACACCGAATTCG
>CAIJZZ010000010.1 GCA_903825255.1 uncultured bacterium | reverse complement strand
GCTTTGAAGGATGCTGTAGAATAAAAAATTCTTCTCGCGCGAGGAGAATCTAAAAGCCCCCGACTCCGTCGGGGGCTTTTGCTTTTGATTCAAAATTTATTTTTAAAAAAATCTTTACTAAAACCGACAACCCCACCTTGCATCTCTGCTTCCAAAAAAGCTTCTTTTAATTCTTCCACTGTTCCCGCCCTTCCTTCCTTCATTGCTCTGCAAATAGCACAATCATCACAATCATCCCATTCGTCTTTTTTATGTTTAGTTTTACTTTTCTTCTTTTTCATAAAAAATAATTATTTATTAGATAAATATTTTTAACTTGAAATAGCACTCATCATATTTTTGGCTATTCTATATACAACAGGCACTGAAACTGAATTACCAATCTGTTTATATAAAAAACTATCTGCAATTTGGGGTAATTTATAAGTATCAGGATAACCTTGAATTCTCGCGCATTCTCTTGGGGTTAATTTTCTTATTCCTTTATTATCCATTACTAATGGAACATTATGTCCACCTGTTCCCATATTCGCTGTCAGTGTAGGACATACCCCACTTTTATTTTCTCTAACATATTTTCTGCGCCATTGATATATGGTATTTTTTTTAAAATTAAATTTTTTCAATTTATCAAAAAGTGGTTTGTTATTATAATAATAAATATCAGAAACCTCATTCTCTAAAATATCCTTAATACTTTTTTTAAGTTGTAAAGACTTCGGAAATATAAATTTATTTATCAATTCCGTCTCTTTTAAAAAACCAACAATATAAACTCTTTCCCTATTTTGAGGAATATTGCCATATTCCATTGAATTCAATACTGCATATTTAACATCATATCCCAACGCATCAAGCTTATTTAAAATAATTTGAAAAGTTTTACCAAAGTTATGTCCTGTGAGATTTTTAACATTTTCAAGAAAAAATCCCAATGGCTTACGCTCTTTTAAGATATTTGCTATCTCAAAAAATAAAATACCTCTTTCATCGTCCATACCCATTCTCTTGCCAGCGACAGAAAAAGGCTGACAAGGAAACCCTCCCAATAATAAATCAAAATTTGGTAATTGTTTTGAATTTATTTTTTTTATATCTTCAACTGTTAATTTTGGAGCAGAAAAATTTAAATCGTAAGTATTCGCGCACTTCGGCTCAAAATCATTAGCAAAAACAGTATTAAAGCCAGCTTTTTCAAAAGCTAAGCGTACCCCACCGATACCCGCAAATAAATCAATTGTTTTTACGTTTTTCATTTGCAATTTTAATTAAAATATCCCAATTTTCTTTATAATTTCTTAATGTTGATAATGATTTTGTAGTTCCCCATTTAGTTAAATCTTTAACTGGAATTATATAACATTCTCCATTAGTACTATCTACTGCCATAAGTATATCAATATCTCTTGCTGTATATTTATAAGTCCTACTTTCTACTTCTCTATTAATTTGTTTTCCACTTCTACTACCACCAGTAAAAGAAACACTCCCCAACTTACCATTTTTATTCACACCCACCCCTTTGATTTGTATGCGTAGCATTTTCCCTCCTCCAACGTCTACAATCGCATCATATCTTCCGTTTGGTATATCAACCCTTGAGCAATTAAAACCAGCTTTTATGGTCCTACCTATCCCTATTAATTCATCTGCACTCCCATTAATAGTCCTAAAAATACCATCCTCCGTTTTAGTAAGATTTCTTGCCCATTCTTTATTTTCTTCACTCATATCTCTATTATATACATTCATAGATATTTTTGCAGCTTTTAATTTAAAAATTGTGGAAAACTTTATTTTAAATCATGTTTAATACTTCCTTATGACTGCCTTGAGTTTCGCAATCACATTTAGGCTCTGCGTGGGATAAATAGGTTTATAATTTTTGTTCGCTGCTTCAAGCCAAACTTTACCATTTTTCTGTCTGAAATATTTCAAGGTGAATTCTCCGTCCACTTCAGCCACCACTATCTCGCCATCTTTGGCTTGACTAGTTTTCTCTACTAGTATCGTATCTCCTTTCTCAATATGTTCATCAATCATTGAATCTCCGTCCACTTCGAGCATATAAGTAAGCTTCTTATTTCCAATTAAAAAATCATCAAGCTTAATTGTATCTAAAATTTGCTCTTCTACATCAGAAGGAATACCGGCTTTCACAAGTCCGAGCTTTGGAATCTCTCCAAAAGTATCTGTCGGGATTAATCGGCCTAAATGATCTTTGGCCACGAGTCCAGCTTCAAGTAATTTCTCCACGATCCTAGAAACGGCATTTTTAGATTTAAAATTAAAGAGTTTCAACATCTCCGAATACGTCGGCATTCTTTTATTGTCTTCGTAAAAACTCTCTAGTTTTGTCTGATAAATATTTTTCATTTTTTAAAAAGAGAAGGAAAGTGATGGAGAAATTTTCCGAAAAAAACTTTTAATTGGATTCCCTCTTTTTAAATATTTCATCCTTCGGATCATAATTTTATGATCTCGTGCTTCTCTTTTATAATCCTCTCCGCGAATTATCTTTAAATCAATTTTTTGATTGATTTTTTGTATTTCTCTCTCGACTACTTTTAAATATTGTTTTTGTGACATATTGTTTTTAAAAAGTTATTTTTATTAAGCGACCCACACGTATATAGTATAAGTGAACGAGCGTTCACTGTCAATAAAATACCTGTGGATAACTTAATTGCTCACTTTCGGCCGATATTGTATTGCTTCTAAAATATGGTCTGATTTTATCTCCGAAGAATTCTCGAGGTCGGCGATGGTGCGAGCGATTTTGATGACTCGATGATACGCTCGTGCCGAGAGAGCCAAACGAGCAGCGCTGTCATCCAACAAATCTCGCACGCTACTCTCTAATTTAATTATTTCATTCAAATCTTTTACATTCATTTCACTATTCGTGTTGATATTTCGGCCTAATTTTTGAAAGCGATTTTTCTGCATTTCGCGTGCTTTCAAAACTCTATTTTTTATAAACTGACTTTTTTCTCCCGTCCCCTCTCCACTCAATTTTTTATAGTCCACATTGCCGACAGAGACCCATAAATCAATACGATCCATAATCGGTCCAGATAATTTTCTTTTATATCGATCCAAATCAGATGGTTTGCAAATACAAGCTTTTTGTTTAGAACCTTGATTTCCACACGGACAAGGATTCATCGCCGCCACTAAAATAAAATTGGAAGGAAAAATTGCGGAAGCTTTCGCTCGTGAGATAGAAACAATATTGTCTTCCAGAGGTTGACGCAAGGATTCAATTACTCGTTTTTCAAATTCAGGAAATTCATCTAAAAATAAAACACCTCTATGTGCGAGAGTCACTTCGCCTGGTTTGGGATATGTTCCTCCGCCGATTAATGAAACGTAAGAAGAAGTGTGGTGCGGGGCCCGAAAAGGCGGAGCAGAGACAAGCTCACCTCTCGTCGCTCCCGCCACAGAATGAATGCCAGTAATTTCTAAAACTTCTTCTAAGCTCAAATCGGGTAGTAATTGCGAGAAAGCTCGGGCGAGCATCGTTTTCCCGGTGCCCGGTGGTCCATACATGGCGATATTGTGTCCGCCAGCAGCAGCTATTTCGAGCCCGCGCTTGGCTCCTTCTTGCCCGCGTACTTCAGCGAAGTCCGCGCCATAATTCTTACTCTCATATTTTATTTCAGTTTTTGGCTGAACTGTGATACCTTTGGAAGAATTCAGAGAATTTTCGAGAGGACCCCCGCCCGCAACGCTTCGCGTAGCGATTCGGGCAGGCGAAGAAATTTTGCTAGGCTCACTGAGGCCCAAATGTTCCACAACCTCCACTAAACTATTCGCACCAAAAATTTTTATGCCTTCCACTAGTGCCGCCTCTTCCGCATTTTCTTTCGGCAGATAAACTTCTTCATATCCCATTTTCTTCGCTTCTTGAATTAAGGGCAGGGTTCCGCGGATTCTACGCAAAACACCATCGAGCCCCAGTTCCCCTAAAAATATTTTCTTTTCTGGATTAAATTTCAAATCTCCGGCAGCCAACATATAAGAAAGAGCAATGGCTAAATCAAAAAATGGCCCCTCTTTTTTAAGGTCCGCTGGTGATAGGGAAACAATGATTCTTTGATTCTTGGATTTAGGAGACTGAAAACCAGAATTTTTAATTGCTGAACTGACACGATCTTTAGACTCATCGACTGCTTTATCTGGCAATCCAACCACCGAAAAAGAATGTAGTCCCCGCGATAAATCCACTTCAATCGTGACGATCTGCCCAGACAGTAAGTTTACTTGTGCCGAATAAACTTTTGCAAAGCTCATGATAATTTTAAAGGAGTGAAACGACTCTTAAAATTTCACCCTGTCGCTAGCGAGCGACGGGGTTAAGGAAAATATATTCACTCCGTTCATTATTTTCCTAAATGTTTCTTACAAGTCTTCGCTGAAGGATTCGCTTCCATTCTTGTCATTTCAATATCTTTTTTACACACTTCACATTTACCAAAAGATTCCCGATTAATTCCTTTTAAAGCAACCAGTATTCCTTTTAATCTTGACTCTAAGACTTTCATCATTCCACTGCGTGCTTCAAAATCCTCAAATCTATCAGCTGCATCATTTTGATCAGCTTCTGGGATATCAAATTCTTCAGGTATAGTTTCCCACTCACCAGTTTTTGGGTTTAACTTACCCATATCCTTCATTTGTTCTAAAAGGATATCTCTCTCTTTTTCTAATTTTTCTTTAATTTTTTTCTTGTCTAACATGCCACAATAATAGCATTTTAAAAATGAAAGGCAACTATTTTAAATAAATAGCCTTTATTTTGCTGTTTTACTTGAAGAAATTCGGTCCATCACTTCACTTATAGTTGTTTCATTATTCGAAATAATTAAAAAATTATCATCAATAAAGACATACATTAAAACTATTTTGCCTTCTTGGTCATATAAAATACGAGCATTTTTATTTAAAACAAAACCATCTTCAAAGTCTTTAGTAAATAAGTAATTTGTCTCTGCATTCAATCCTAGTCCAAAAAATCCATGTAAATTATAAAGCATTTTAGATTCCCAGGCTCGTATATTATTAAAGACATCAGGGAAAGAATTTATTCTTAAAAGAAAAAATAGATTTTTGCTAGTAGGTAAATTAGGGTCAGTTTTTTTATTATTAACAATACCCGTTAAAAAATTATCACTTATAGATTTAATTTGATCAACGGTAAGATCAGATTCTATAAAAGAATTGAATCTTTTAAAACCAATAACATTTTTATTTTCTATAAAATAAATTCCTTCTAGTTCACCAGATTGAATTTTTGTATTATTTATTTCATCTACAACATTTTGAATAACTTTTTCTTTATTTAAACCAGTAATATCAAAAGATTTATTTTGATTAGTAAAAACTAAAGGAACATATTGTGGAGTGACCATTATTGTAAAAATTTTTTTGTTGAATACAAAAAATAAAGAAAATAAAGTTATGGCCAAAATAGCAAAAATAAAACCGACAACTATAAATATCTTATTTCTCTTAGAAAAAGGAGAGGCATTTGCATTAAATGCCTCATTTTTTTCTTGGTCTTCTATAATTCTTTTTATCAATCCTGGCTCATTTCCTTCGACGACTTTCGCCATATCCTCGGCATAGGTATGTACAATTTTATTTTCTGGATCCATTATTACATTATAGCAATAAAAAATAAAAAACCCCAAAGGGCTTTTTATTTTTTAAAAAGATTTTTATGCTTTTGGCTTAAAAAAATCTTTATCGGCCTCTTTAATAGAGAGTGAAATTTTGCCTCGTTCAGGATCGAGCTTGATCACTTTTACTGGCACAATCATTCCGACTTTCATTAAGCTTTCGACTCGATCCACTCGAAATGGGGCTATTTCAGAAATATGCACCATACCATCTGTAAAATCATTTAATCGGACAAAGGCTCCAAAGTCTGCTAGCTTTACCACCTCGCCTTTCAAAACTTCTCCCAATTTAAATTCATGCGTCATTTCTTCCACAATCTTTTTAGCAATTTCAGCCGTACCTCCTTTACCTGTGAAGTACACCGTCCCATCATCTTCGATAGTTATTTCTGCACCAGATCTTTCTTTAATATCTTTAATTGTTTTACCGCCAGAACCGATCACCATTCCGATTTGATCCGGATTAATTTGCATCATTAAAATCTTTGGTGCATTTGGTGAAATTTCAGCGCGAGTTTTTGGAATTTCTTTTTCGATTTGATCTATAATTTGAATGCGGGTTTTTTTAGATTGTCGCATTGCTTCACCTAAAATTTTTATTGGCACGCCTTCGACTTTCACATCGAGCTGAATTGCGGTCACTCCTTCTCTCGTTCCGGCAACTTTAAAATCCATATCTCCATGATGGTCTTCAGGACCTTGAATGTCAGTTAATATTTTATATTTTGCATCACTCTCATACATAAGTCCCATCGCGATTCCAGCGACTGGTGCTTTGATCGGCACTCCACCATCCATCAGTGCGAGAGTGCTTCCACAAATCGAAGCTTGAGAAGTGGAACCATTCGAAGCCATTGATTCAGAAACTATACGAATGGTATAAGGAAAATCGGTAACTGCGGGTAGTACCATCGCGATCGCTTTTTCCGCGAGTGCTCCATGACCGACTTCTCGACGATTGGTAAAACCAGCTCGTCCGACTTCTCCGGCAGAGAAAGGCGGAAAATTATAATGGTGCATAAATCTTTTTTCAGATTTTATTTGCATTCCGTCACTTAAATATTTATCTTCTGGACCACCAAGAGTTAACACAGATAAAACATGCGTGCCTCCACGATAAAAAATTCCAGAACCATGCAATATAGAAGAAATTCCTCCAGCTTGTGTTTGAATTTCTCGAAGCTCATCCATTTTTCTACCATCAGCTCTTTTGTCTTCATTGATTGCTTTTTCGTGCAACATGTCATTTTCTGTATCATCAAATAAATGATCTTCTAATGAAAAGTCTTCTTGTTCGGCAAAACTTTCTCGTACGAGTTTATTCCAAACATTATGTAATTCATCAATCTTCTTTTTTCCTGCTCCGGAAAAAATCGCAGCTTCCATTTGAGGTAAAATTTTCTCGTTAAATAATGCGACTGATGCTGGAGATATTGTTTCTTTTTCAATAATTCTTTTTTCCTTGCCTATTTCTTTGACTATTTCTTTTTGGAAATTTTCAAGTTTAGTGATTTCAAGACTAGCCTCTATAAAAGCAGCTTCTAGTTCTTCCTCTTTGGTTTGGTGAGCTGAAGCTTCAATCATATTAATGTTGCCATCTTTTCCACAGACAGTCAGATCAAATTTATATTGATCGTCATTTTCACGTAGTTTTTGTGAAGGATTTACTACTAAATTTTCTGTATCATATTTACCAATACGCACACAACCTATCGGACCCACCCAAGGAATATTAGAGACTGCGAGTGCGAGTGATGCACCATTCACTGCTAAAATAGTCGGATCATTTTCCCCATCAAAAGAAATAACCGTAACGATGATTTGCACTGCATGTCGCATTGATTGATCAAAAAGTGGGCGCAGAGTGCGGTCGATTACTCGTGAAGCCAAAATCGCATCTTCTGAGGCTTTACCTTCTCGACGAGTAAATCTAGATCCCAAAATTTTTCCTGAAGCATAAAACTTTTCCATATAGTCAACAGTCAAATTAAAAAAGCCGAGTCCTTGCTGTTTGTCTTTGGACATACAAGCCGTAGCTAGCACTATGGTCTCGCCATATTTCAAGAGCACAGAACCATGTGCTTGTTCGGCTAAATCTGAGAAAATAGCAGTCATTTTTTTCCCGCCAATTTCTATTTCATATTCTTTTTTTTGCATAATAATTCTCCCGCAACGCGAGATGAGTTTCCCTTCAAACTATAATATTGTTCCTGAGGAACACTACTATCTGTTTGAAGGTAAACCTGATTAACTAATAATTTTTAAACCCAAAACTAAAATTATATTAGCATTTTTTGCTAAAAATGCAAAAGACTCTGCTTAAAAGCAGAGTCTTTTGTTTCACATGTTTTTACAAGAGATATTTCTTTGGGTTTTCGGAAAGGTCGACGAAGTCGTCGACAGCTTCACGAAGTTTCCCAGAAGTTGATTTGCCAAAGGAAACGACTTCCACTTGCACACCACTCACCTGTAAATATTCTACGAGCGGAATATAATCTCCATCACCGGAAACGATAACTACTGAATCGAGTCGTGGAGACATTTTAATTGCATCCACTGCAAGACCCACATCCCAATCAGCTTTTTTAGTGCCACTGGAAAATATCTGCAAGTCTTTCGTCTTGGTTTCAATGCCGAGTTTACTAAGTGCTTCAAAAAAATTCTTCTCGTCTCCAGCTTCTGTCGTAATGACATAAGCCACTGCCCGTACGAGTTTTCTACCTGCGACTGCTTCTTTTAAAACTGCACCGAAATTTACTCGAGCTTTATATAAATTACGAGCACTATGATATACATTTTGTGTATCGATAAAAACTCCAACTCTTTGTTCTTTATGTTTAATTACTGCCATATAAAAATTCTAATTAAATATTAAAAAATTAACTAATAAAAATACTTAAAATTCGACTTATTAAAAGTATAACACTTCTACAAAAAATCACTCCTTTAAGAAGTGATTTTTAGGCTAGATTCATTTTCTTCATGAGTGCATCGTAACGAGACTTACTTTTGCGTTCCAAATATTTCAAATGTTTACGTCTGTCGGCTACCATCTTAATCAACCCTCGGCGAGAATGATTATCTTTCTTGTGTTTCTTTAAATGTTTTGCAAGTTCATCAATCTGAGTAGACAAAACAGCCACCTGCACTTCAGGAGAACCAGTGTCTTTTTCATGTACCTGATTTTTCTTTATAACTGCCTGTTTTTTCTTCGTTGCTAACATGGCTATATCCTAGCATAAACCCATAAAAATTGCAAGACCTTTAAAATCAAATAAAAAGAGAGTTACAAAAATCGTAACCCTCTAAAATTATTTTTTTCGTTCTCTTCGTATATAATAATGATAACTTGGATCCAACCAAGTACCGTTTATATAACTAATTATGTCTTTAAATTCTAATCCTTCAAAAAGAGTTTTCCAGGCATAGGAAATTTTCGTCGCCTTTTTGGATTGATTAGCTCCTTCTTTAAGAATTTCCACTCCATTAATAAATTTACAAACTATTTTTTTACCCTCTGGTTTATAGGGGTTTTTGTTTAAGCTTCTACATATCTGTAGAGCATTCATGTTGCCAAACAAAATATGCCAGGCTCTATGTTTTTTAGCAACAACATAAACAGTATTACCTGGTAAATTTGTACCACCAATTGACCTTGGTCTACGGTGGTGCTCTTCTGCGGAGATCAAATTTTTTGTCATATAGAGATCAGATTTAAGTTTTCAAACAAAATATAATTTTCTTCATCTTAGCACTAATCAAAAATTAAACAATCTATATTCTATATTGTGCGACATCAAAAATGCTATAATAAAAAACATGGCCAATGAGTTAGATAAATTAAAAAGAGAATTTTTAGAACATTTAGAAATCGAAAAAGGTTCAAGTTTAAAAACGATTGAAAATTATGAAAGATATTTAAATCGTTTTTTAGAATTTGCCAAAATAAGCACCCCAAAACAAATCACTGATTCCCTTGTGCGAGAATTTCGTCTCTATTTAAATCGCCAAGTCGCCGGCAACAACCGTGCTACCGGTGAAACCTTAAAAAAGAAAACTCAAAATTATTATTTAATTGCCTTGCGCTCATTTTTAAAATATTTAGCTAAACGACGAATTGAAAGTTTACCCGCTGAATGTATCGAACTAGCTAAAATCCCGGAACGTCATTTAGACTTAATTTCTGCACAAGAATTAAATCGCTTGATGTCGGCCCCCGATGGTACTGACATAAAATCTCTCCGTGATCGTGCCATTTTATATTTACTTTTTTCTACTGGGCTACGTGTCTCTGAACTCTGTTCCCTCACTCGAGATATTGATTTTTCTTCAGATGAATTTTCGATTCGAGGAAAAGGCAGTAAAGTAAGAGTCGTTTTTATTTCCGATGATGCACGTAAGGCAGTCAATGAATATTTAAAAATTAGAAAAGATATGGATGATGCTTTATTTGTAAAAGTTGGTGATGAAAAAAGAGGAACTGAAAAAGAAGCTCTCACTCGCCGGTCCATTGAACGTATCGTAAAATATTACGCAATAAAGGCAGGGATTTCTAAAAAGGTCACTCCACATATCATTCGCCATTGTTTCGCCACCGACCTCCTTTCCAATGGTGCCGACATTCGTAGCGTCCAAATTATGCTCGGCCACTCCAATATAGCCACTACTCAAATCTATACACATATCACTGACAAACAGCTTCGTGAAGTGCACAAAAAATTCCACAGCAAAAAGTAGACGCCATGAAATAATTATTTTTCACCACGAAAATTTTTATATTTTTATGAGTATTTTAGAAATAACATATTTTATATTTTATGTTAAAATTAACCAATGGATTACCATGAACATAAAAAATATTTTGAGATAGCTTATAAGACTGGTACAGATATTTGGACCAATTTACCACTGAAGTCTCGAGGTAAAATGCTAATTGAAAAACTTTCTCCCGGTGCACTTATTTTAGAAGTTGGTTCGGGACGTGGACTTTTTGCTAAACAGTTAGCAGAAGAAGGCTTCCGAGTTATCGGCATAGATTACGAAGGAAATGTCGTCCGTAAAGATAACGAAGAAATAAAAAATTGGGGACTCGAGGGAAAGTTAAAATTTGTGGAAGCTGATGCACTTGATATTCCTTTTACCGACAATAGCTTCGATGCCGTATGTGATTTTGGGTTATTAGAAAATTTATATAAAGATGATTGGGAACAATATGCCAACGAAATAAATCGAGTTTTAAAAATAGGGGGTTTTTATTTAAATACTTCCCTCTCACGCGAAACTCAAAACTTTTTTGAATTTCACCCAAAAGGTTCTCTCTCTGGTGAATTCCAAAAATACGGCGTACATTATCATTTTTTTAACAAAGAAGAAATGGATAATCTTTTTAATCATCAATTAAATCCAATTGAACAAGATATTGAGTTTACTGACAAGCCCAATCAAATTGCTTTGCTTGAGACTCTTTTTAAAAAACAATGAAAATAATTAGTTGGAACACAAATGGATTACGAGCGACAGCGAAACAAGGCTTTTTAAATCCACTTTTTAAAAAATATCAGCCTGATATTTTATGTTTACAAGAAACAAAAGTTGAACCTGATCAACTTCCAGAAGAAGTTCGCAATATTCCAGGCTACACTTCATATTTTTCATATTCAAAACTCCGTAAAGGTTATAGTGGCGTTGGTATTTATACTAAAGAAAAGCCTAAGGAAATTTTTTACGGAATGGGAATTAAAAAATTTGATGATGAAGGCAGACTCGTTGGTATTAAATTAAAAAATTACACTATCATCACTGGCTACTTCCCTAATGGTGGCGCTGGCCCTCACCGCTTAAAATATAAATTAGAATTTTATGCTGCCTTTTTAAAATTTATCATAAAGTTACGCAAAAACGGCGAACATATTATTTTCTGTGGAGATGTAAATACAGCGCATGAAGCCATAGACCTTGCCAGACCAAAAGCAAATGAAGAAAATACTGGCTTCCTCCCTATTGAACGTGCTTGGATTGATAAAGTAATAAAAAATAAATTTGTAGACACTTTCCGATATTTTTATCCTGACAAAAAAGAGGCTTACACATATTGGGATCAAAAAACTCGCGCTCGTGACCGCAACGTCGGCTGGCGCTTGGACTACTTTTTCGCTAGTGAGGAATTAATGCCCGCCTCGACTCGTGGCGACTCGTCGGCGCGAGGCGGGCCAAAAATAAAAAAATCAGAAATGCTTTCTGATTATTATGGTTCTGATCACTGCCCGATAATATTAGAAATAAAAGATTAAAAAAATGATTATAAAAAACCAAACTAAAAAAAATATTTTTAGTGATATCTCATTATGGGTATTATTGTTTTCAAATATTATTACTATTTTTTTTGCTATAAAAGAAGGCTGGAATTTATCAACCATAATGTGGATTTACTGGTTCCAAAGTATCACAATTGGTTTTTTTAATTTTATTCGAATTCTCCAATTAAAAGAATTTTCAACTGAAAATTTTAAAATTAATAATCAGCTAGTAAAACCAACAAAAGGTATAAAATTTCTAATTGCTTTTTTCTTTTTATTCCATTATGGATTTTTTCATCTAGGATATTTAATATTTCTTATCATTAATTTATTTAATAAATCATTTGGTACATTAAATGCTTTAGATTTTAAACACATTCTTTTTACTGCTGTATTGTTTTTTATTACTCATCTTTTTTCTTATATTTATAACAAACCTAATGATACTAAAAAACAAAATATTGGAACTTTAATGTTTTATCCTTATGCAAGAATAATTCCAATGCACCTTACTATAATTTTAGGATCTATTTATAGTATGGCACTATTACCATTTTTTCTTACATTAAAAACCTTTTCAGATATTATTATGCACATAGTGGAGCATCAATTTATCAGAAAAGGAGAAGAATCAGAAGCACAACTTAACCCTGCAATTATCAAAGATTAAGTTTTACACATATACGCCATGGCGTATATGTGTAACTTGCCATTTTTTGTCTTGCAAATTCAGCATTCAAAATGAGTGCTATTTTTTTATTTCATTTTTTACAACCTAATTAATTCAGGTTTAGTTTTCCCAAACCATTTTTGAGAAAGTTTTGTAATGTTTGGAGTGATATCAGTCAATAGAATTTTTATGGTTCCTTTTTTGGCCAACCTTTTTTCTATATCTCCATGTCGAACAAGATAATCTTTGAATTTTTTTGGCACAATTTCATCTTGAGAAATTAATTTAATACTCTTGGGTAACATCTTTTTAATTTCAGTTTTGAAAAAAGGATAGTGTGTACAGCCGAGAGCCACAGCTTCTAACTTTTTATTCATAAATGGTTTTAAATATTTTTGCAAAAATGGTTTTGCCATTATTTTCTCGCCTGCTTCGGCGAGGGGCACGAGCATTGGAGCTGGATTTTGAAATACGATAGTTTTTGAATTCAATTTTTTTATTTCACTTGGAAAAGTATTTGATGAGATAGTGCCTAAGGTGCCTAAAACCCCCACTCTTCCGTATTTTGCGCATTCTTCTGCAGTGGGAACCAAAACTCCTAAAATATTTCTCTCCGGCTCCCCCATTAAATGACGAGTATTATTGTATTCCACTAAGTATTCCTGCTGAATGCGTCTCAAGGCTCTCGCTGAAGCAGTATTACAAGCGATAATAATGATTCCACAATTTTCTTTCTTAAATAAATAATTCATCGCCTCTTTAGTGAATTCAAAAACCGCTTCATGTGAACGATTACCATAAGGTACTCTCTTTGTATCTCCTAGATACACATAATCATATTCTGGCATGGCCTTTTTGATCGCTTTCGCAATAATAAGACCTCCTAAGCCTGAATCAAAAATACCGATTTTCATCTTTATATCTTAACATATTTTTTAAAAAACTAAACTTATATTTGACAAGTCTTATAAAATAATTTTATAATATAAAGATATTAATCTAATTGTATCTATAAAATATTTATGCTATCGCGAATAGAAAGCACGATGTGGGGTAGAAGACTTGATTATAATTATTTAGAGTGGATAGCTCGTAAAGCTGATAAATATGATCTCACTGGCACCACTTTTTTTAGAGACGATGGTAGTATTGATGTTATAGCTGAGGGTGAAGAAAAATATTTAGAAAAGTTTACTAAACGATTAAGCCGCGGTCACTTTTTTATTCGAGTAGAAAATTTCTCAGTGGTTTGGAGTAACCCTTCAGGAAAATATGAAGATTTTTCAATTTTTGAAAAGGAATCTTCCTTTTAAATTTATTTTCCCAATTTCTTGTCTAACCTTTTTGCTTCAGCCCAAGCGAGTTCATAAATTTTTTTCATTGCATCAGCTATTTCACTTGATTCAATAATAATTCCTAACTTTTCTTTCCAAGAAGCAATCATCACTTTGTTGTCATAAATATTTATTTCTGGAATAAATTGAAAATTCTCATAGGGCACTAAAGCTATTTCTCTTTTTTCTTTTTCATCAAAACTTTTTCTTTCACGCCCTGTCTCAGAGTCCGGCACTATGGCTCGTATAGAGATGCCTTTGCCAGCTCGTCGGTGATAATATTCTGGGAAATATCCCGGTAAACCTGAATGCATATTTTCAACACTTGCATAAGCACGAATGGGTTCGTGTGAAGTGAGGGTGTCTTCATAAACTTTTTTAACTCCTTCCACTCCTTCATAAAAGAAAACTTTCGGTTTATCTGAGACATTGTGCATAGACTTCAATTCTGGAATAATTTTCCTTGCTTCTTTTATAAAAGCCTCGTCATTTTTTATTTTTTCTTGCAAGAGTTTTTCAATTTGGTCTGGCGATTCTGCCACATATTCTTGCTTTGGCTCTTTACCGGAAACTTTTACGAGCTCTTTTACTTCAAGTGAGGCAAGCACATGGTATCCAGTCGGGCGATTGATGCCGGCCTTGCGAGATATTTGCGTAACTGTGCCACGACCTAATTCTAGTAGTGATAAATAGACTAAAACTTCTTTCTCACTAAAGCCAATAAATTCTAAACTTTTTTGCAAATCTAAATTCTTGTTTTCCATTCCTATATTGTATATCAAAGCACTATATTTTGTCAATCTATGCGAACAGAATTTTAATAATATAATTTTAGGTATATAAAATAGGTTATTTTTAACTATATTTTGGTCATATTACTTGACAAATGTTTTTAATCTGCTATACTATACTCAGATAAATGTTCATTGAATTTACAACCCAGTTTAATAACCGCAAGGACGGGAATCTCGCTGTTGCGAGGCTGGATATAAGATATGAAAAATATTAATAATGGTAAGTTTAGCAATAAACAATTAAAAAAACTACTAGGAGAAAAAGCAGGGGATTCTGAAACATGTAAAAATATTTGTGAAATGGGATATTTTACAGATGAAAATGGATTAGCCGCTGTTTTTATTCAAAGAAAAGAATGCAATGATTTCTATAGATCTGAATTTCATATCTTTAACAAGAGAATAAAATGGATGGGGGGAATTTTTTCTGAACCGTACAAGGATACTGATGAAGCATTTAACGAGATAGATAGTATCGTTGGTATATCTGATGACGATGACCCTAACAACAATAACATTAGACATATTTTCTGTGAAAACACCAAAGGATATCTTAAACGTGTTATTGTGTTTGGCGGGTTAATGCATTCAGGAACGATTCCAAGTTTTTCTTATTAAAAAAGAGGAAAATGAGCAAGCCTCATAGTAAAATTGCTCACATCGAAGGCTAATTTTTTTGAAAACAAAACAAATTAGCCTCACTATTTAGCCCATAAGTTGTCACTTGTGGATTAATTGTGAGATAATAAAAAAATAATATGACAAAACAAACATGTAAAACTTGCGAAAAAGAATTTGAAATTAGAGATGCTGATCTTGTTTTTTATGAGCAGGTGAAAACTACTCCCCCGCTTTACTGTCCCGATTGCCGAATGGCACGACGTTTAGTTTTCCGCAATGAACGCACCTTTTATAAAAGACCTTGTGACCTATGCCAGAAAGACATGATCACCGTTTACTCTCCCGAATCTCCTTTCACTGTTTATTGTCACGACTGCTGGTGGAATGATTCCTGGAATCCAAAAAGTTTTACTATGGATTATGATTTAACTAAACCATTTTTTGAACAATACAGAGAGTTACAAGTGAAGGTTCCCCGATTAGGACTCATGGTCTTAAACAATGTACGCAGCGATTATACCAATGGCTCAGCTGAAAACAAAGATTGCTATTTAGTCTTTGCCGCTGATTTTAATGAAGAGTGTTTATATGGCAGACTACTCCAGCGTGATAAAGGTTGTGTAGATTGTGCTTTTCTTCACGAATCAGAACTCTGCTATGAATGTTTAGATTCTAGAAATTGTTTTAAATGTATGTTTTGTGAACAATGTCAGTCTTCTTCTGATCTACTCTTTTGCTACAACATGCGTGATTCAAATAATTGTATTTTCTGCACCAATGGCCGACATTTATCCAATGCCATTTTGAATGTGAAATACACTAAAGAAGAATTTGAAAAGAAAAAAGCCGAAATTCTTTCAAGCTACGAAAGTATAGAAAAAGCTAAAAAAGAATTTGAAGAATTAAAAACTAAAACAATCAGAAAATTCGCTTGCCAAACAAAATGCAATAATATCACCGGAGATTACCTACACAACTGTCACCAAGGTGTGATGCTTTACGATACCTATGACGCAAAAAATTGCTCTTATATGACAGACACAGAGAACCCGACAGATAGCCAAGACTGCAACAATTATTATTATAAATCAGAGTTTTGTTACAACGTCATGGGCTCAATGCAAATGAGCCAGGTCAAAAATTGTGCTTTCGGTTTTTATTCCAATGAAACAGAATATTGTGAAAATTGCTACAACCTCACGAGTGCTTTCGGTTGCACTGCCATTCGTAAGGGTGAATATATGATTCTAAATAAGCAATATTCTAAAGAAGAATATTATAAATTGAGAGATAAAATCGAAGAACAATTAAGGAGTGATGGCACTTATGGACAATTTTTCCCCGCCTCTCTTGCGCCTTTCGGCTATAATGAAACACTCGCACACGATTTCTTCCCTTTAACTAAAGAAGAAGCAGTAAAAAGAGGTTTCACTTGGCAAGAAAAAACGACCGGTACTTATGGCAAAGAAACTATCAAAAAAGGTGAAATTCCAAATACTATTGAAAATATGGATGATAAAATTCTAAATGAAATTTTGGTTTGTGAAGATTGTGACAAAAATTATCGCATCATAAAAGCAGAATTAGATTTTTATAAAAGAATGCACTTGCCTTTACCACACAAAGATTTTGAATGTCGCCATAAAGAAAGAATCTCTAAGCGTAATCCTCGTAAACTCTGGCATCGACAATGTATGTGTGAAAAAGAAAATCATGGACATGAAAAAAATTGTCAAAACGAATTTGAAACAGCCTATTCCCTTAATCGTCCAGAAAAAGTATATTGCGAAACTTGTTACCAAAAAGAAATTTATTAAACTGCATAAAATAAAGATATTTTTGAGTTATTAACATAACATATTTGCCTCTAATTTTTCAAAATTGGTATACTGTATACATATAGTGATCCTTTTAAAAGGAATATCGGTGTGAGATCAGATGTAAACATCTGAAATAAAATTGTTCTAATGAACAAATGTAAATTCTTTTTATTTCTCTTTAGAAATAAAATTTAAAATATATTTTAAAAGGTCTTATCAATGATGAGACCTTTTTTCATTTTAATTCGAATGTTTTATTTTTTCACACCGTGTTTAGAGTGAAGCTTTTCAATTTCTTTTTCTTCAAATTTTTCTTTTTTATCTTTGCCTCTCTCTCCCAGCGTCCTTAATTCATCATCTCCTAAAACATTTAAGGATTTAACTAATTCAGTTAAATGTCCTTTGGTATTTTTAGATGGGTCATCAAGGACTTCCTCTAAAAGAGCATTTAAAATCCAGCCCATTCGTGGCCCTGGGGTAATACCTATGTCTTTTATAAGGTAATTGCCGTCAATTTTAAGCTGTGAAACAGAAACTGGATCATGTAGGGCTTCTTCAATCATGGCAAAATATTTTCTCAAACGGTAAGGGGTTTCTTTCTTTTTCATCCCAACTCGATCACATTCACGGACATTCATAAGTGTCCAAATGTTTTCCACACCCACTCTTGTAATAATTCTTCTCACCGCAGAAAGGGTAATTTGTTCTGTATCAGAAAAAAACATATGATTACGAATTAATTTTTCAATTAATTCAATTTCTTTTTTTGAAAATTTTAATCTCTCCAATATTTTTACAGCCATCCTTTCTCCGACGACTTCATGACCGTAAAAAGTAAATTGTTTTTTATTTTTATCAGTAGCCAAACGTCTGCTTCGAGGTTTTCCAATATCATGTAAAAGCGCAGAAAGCCTTATTTCTAAAGGCCAATTTTTGTCTGCGGCATGTTGAAGTGCATTTAATAAATGATTCCAAACATCATAAATATGCTCCCCTCCTTGCTCACAATTTATTCCTTCTTCTAATTCAGGAATAATACTTGAGAGTAATTTAAATTTATGTAACATTAAAATTCCAGCTGCAGGATTTCTAGACATAATTATTTTTATAAATTCATCACGAATTCTTTCGGCTGAAATTTTTTTTATTAATTTATTATTTTTTAAAATACTTTCTGTTGTTTCATATGAAATCGAAAAATCAAGTTGCACAGAAAAACGGACAGCTCGTAACATACGGAGCGCATCTTCATTAAATCTTTCATCGGGCTCACCTACTGTCCTTAACACCTTATTTTCTAAATCTTTTAAACCATTAAATATGTCCGTTATCTGTCCTTTTCTAAAGGACATAGCATTTACGGTAAAATCACGCCTTTTAAGGTCGTCCTCTAGCTTGTCACTGAATTTTACTTCGTCTGGATGCCTAAAATCACTATATTTTGCTTCAGTTCTATATGGAGTGACCTCAATAATTTCATATTTATTTGTTTCAGGTGAAACACCTTCTTTATATGTTTCACGAGTAACACAAACAGCTACCGTGCCAAAATTATTTTCATATACGGTCTTTTCGAATAAACCAATAATCTCCTCAGGCTTCGCATTAGTTGTCACATCCCAATCTTTAGGTGTCCTGTTAATTAATAGATCTCGGACACAGCCGCCGACTAAGTAAGCTTCAAAACCAGCTTTTTCTAAAATATCGGTTACATATGAAATTTCCTTTGGAATTTTTTCTATTAAATTTTTATAGTTTGAGTTCACTTCTTTTTAGTGCACCCGGAGGGATTCGAACCCCCAACAACTGCTTCGAAGGCAGGTATGATATCCATTTCACTACGGGTGCAATATACTTTGTAATGTAAGTATATTATATCATGTTTATATTATTAGCAAATAGTCCTTATTTTGCAAGATAATTTTGTGGTTGCATAAATCAGTATAAAATATTAAAATATATAAGTAATTTAGGGTCACGTTCATATGTGATCCTTAATAAATGCGGTCATGGTTTAGTGGTAGAACACGTCCTTGCCAAGGATGAGACGGGAGTTCGATTCTCCCTGGCCGCACATAATAATAAATATATAATTTCTTAATATATCTGTCCTTTATGTGTAATAATGAAGCTTATATTTTATAATGATTTTAAATAAAACTGGGGATAACTATGTTAGTAATGTTTATAATGGACACATTTTAGCATTGTCTTTAAAGACCATTTTTATTAGTAATAACTTGTTAAATAAGGACATTTTATTAAAAGACATAATAAATTAGTAGTTTGTTTCACGTGAAACTAATTTTTGAGGTTACATATGAAACAATCTGATTAAATGCCTAAAAATTTTACTTCAAAAAGTCAAAAAATTGGGGAGATGGGAGAAAATATTGCTGTAAAATTTCTTGTTAAACAAGGTTATTTAATAACAGATAGAAATTATACTAAGAAATGGGGTGAAATTGATATTGTGGCTGAAAAAAATAATAAATTATATTTTATTGAAGTTAAATCAGTTGCACGTGAAACTTTAAATAATGTTCTTCATGAAACATCTGATAATTACAGACCTGAAGAAAATATGCATCCCTGGAAACTCAAACGAATGTCTCGGACAATTCAAACTTATCTTTTAGCTAAAAAGATTTCTGATGAAACAGAATATCAAATTGATCTTTTAGTTGTTTATTTGGATTTAAATCACAAAAAAGCCAAAATTAAATTGGTAAATGATATTATTTTATGATATAGTCTATAAATCATAAAGTTCAAAGCGGGCCTGCCCGCCGAAGCTTTAGCGAAGGCGGGCTGTAGTATACCGGTAGTACACGTGCTTTGGGAGCATGGAGACTGGGTTCGATTCCCAGCAGCCCGACAAATTATTGATTCTTAGGCTTATTTTTGTTATATTAAAACGTAGGCGGGATTAGTTTAATGGTAAAATAACAGTTTTCCAAACTGTGGTTGGGAGTTCGATTCTCCCATCCCGCACCTTATGGCTTTTATTTTTATTTTATTTACATTTGTCTCTACTTTTTTAGGTGGACTTTTTGGTTTGAAATATAAAGATAAAATGAATTTAATTCTTGGTTTAACGGCTGGTGTTATTTTAGGTGTAATCGCTTTTGACGTTTTTCCAGAAATCATAAGATTGACTCAAAAACTTGGAACTACTCCTACCACTCCAATGATTGCTCTGGTGGTCGGTTTTATGATTTTCCATATTGCCGAAAAATTTATTCTTGTGCACCACAGCCACGAAGAAGAATATGGCCCTCACACGCATCCAACAGTGGGGAAGTTCCAGGCTCTCGCCCTAGCAGGACACTCTTTTTTAGACGGCATGGGTATCGGGCTCGCTTTTCAAATTTCTGGACCCACTGGAATTTTAGTCGCTATCGCCGTTATTTCTCATGATTTCTCTGATGGCTTAAACACAGTTTCCATGATGCTTCGACATAAAAATACCAACAAACAAGCACTTAAATTTCTGTTCGTGGATGCCTTGGCTCCTATTCTAGGTGGGGCGGCAACTCTTTTCTTTAATTTATCTGAAAAATCACTTTTGATATATCTAGGTTTCTTTGCTGGATTTTTGCTTTATATTGGAGTCTCCGATATTTTACCTGAAGCCCATAGTAAAAATTCTTCCATGAAAACAGTCTTGATGACTGTCCTCGGTGTCTTGTTTATCTTTTTGATTACCAGGGTTTTGTAGTAAAATTAGAATATGAAATTCGATAATGCCCCGGAAATAAAAAGCAAAGAAAAGGCAATATTACCTGATGATGTTTATAATTTTGCCGAAAATTTTGACATAAATCCTGATTTGATTATCAATCAATCTTTAGATGAAAATGGAAATATTATAAATGCCTATCCAAATTTTTTTGAGAAAGAATTGGTAAAAAAATTTGGAGAAAAAGTATTGGAAGAAGTAGATTCAATAGAGTGGTCATGGAAAATCTATGAGTACCAAGAAAAACTTATCGAGTTATTAAAGAATAATAAAAAAGAAGAAGATATTAAAAAAATTATAGCGATACAATCACTACTTGATCTCGCCTTTACTGAAACTGAAGCTAATCAAGAAACCTTTGGTCCTGGTAATGAACTTAAAGTTGCACAAGAATTAATAGAAATATTTAAAGATAAAAAGACAACAATACTTGAAAAGATTTTCCTGAAAGAAGTAATTTACGGACTTTATGAATTAGATGATGTAATAAATGGAAGGATTAATGAAGGGAATCTAGAAAAAAAAATTGGAGAAAATATTGGGCAAAAAAAAGAAATGTTCTCTTTTTCAAATCCAAAATTTAATCGTTATAAATTTGAATTTAATGAAAACCAAAGAAATATAATAATAAATGATATAGATCCGTTAGTGGGGATAATTGGACTTTTGGAAGGTGCCCCCGAATATTGGGCAGGGGGTGAAGACATCTACCCAACATATATAAAACGTGTCTTAACAGAAGACCACAGTGGTTTCAAGGAGGTTTTTGTGGGAGACTATATAAATTCACAAATATCACCAGAAGAGGTTGGTATTTATACAATAAGAGGAAGACTAGTTGGTTGGAAAAAAATAGATGAGTTAAATGAAAAATCACAGAATAAATTAGACGACACTTTTAAACTGAAAAAAGAAGGATTGATAAATTCTCCTGAAAATTTAGCTTTATTTAAAATATCTTCTTCTTTAGAGTTCAGAGAATATATAAAAGAAATGCTTGATATAGATTTATCTAAAATGAGTTTGGAAAACCAATTACATTTTCTAGGATTTATACAAAATAAAACAGAAAAAAAACTACAAGTCCTAAATGAGTTTATAAACAGATCCACTCGCCAAACAGAAACAGAAAAATATAATAAGATGAAAACTTTTCTTTCCCTTGAACAGGGTGGCCAGGAAATGGGAGATAAAATATTAAAGATCGGACAAAAATTACCAGAAGAACCAGCTAAAAAACTGTTTGAAAAATATGGGGAGATTATAGATAATGTTAATAAAATTACTGAGTTTACTAAAAATAATTTCAGCCATGAAATTGAAACTAATCCTGAACTTATTGGTAAAATTGAGGAAACCTTATATTTAAAAGGGAAACAACTACTTTCTCAAACATATGAGAATATAAATAATAAAAACAAAATTAATTATGAAGATATTTCAAAACAATTAGATCGTATAAATGCAGATACGATAACTACTTTTGCTATATTTAAACAAGCAATAAAGAACGGGGAAAAACTTCCGATTGAAAGCATTGAGGGTTCTGTTTTTTCAAAAAAGGATGCTTTTGAAATATCAACGGAACAACAAAAAGAAATGTTAGAATTGTATGGGGAAAACTGGAAAAATTATCCGGACCAAAACTTTGTTGAATCATTAAAAGAATATTTTAAAACTTCCTTTAATCCAGAAATAAATAAAAGTAAAAATTATTTTTACACTTTTGAGAAAGACGATAAAACAAGAGCCTTTGTCAGATTCGAAAAGCAAAACGACCAAAGCTTGTACGCCAGTGCTTTAAATGTAGATGAAGCTAGTAAGAATTTCGGTTTAGGTGAAGCGATGATGGACGAAGCCTTAATTCGCGAAGCACAAAATAATGTTTTACATGCTTCTTGCAGAAAAGACAACCCAAGCAATATGCGATATTTTGAAAAAGGTTTTATTTCAAAAGGTTTTAAAAAAACTAACAATACAGAAGAATTCAACCTAATATGGGATGAAGTTAAAAATAAAAATATTTTAGCAAAACAAAAAACTCAAGAAGAGATAATGAGTATGCAAGAAAATACAGATACAGAAAAATTTGAAATCAGAAAATCAAAAAACCTTGAATCTTTGCATACAAATATTCCAGAAGGTAAGTCCCTAGTTCGTTGTTTTGTAAATAACGGAGAATGGTATGCTGTTTATGAAAACATCCAAGCAGATTATGGCGTAAATCCAGGCGAAACCAAATAAAGCGCCTCAAACATACTTTTAAATAATTTATTGATTCTGTCGTCCTCGATTAAAATACTTATCAAATTTTCTTTTGAGACAGTAATAATACCTATTTTATTTTCATATATTTGAATTGCTCCCTCGATTTCATTAATTGGAGTTTTCGCAATTTTCAAATCAGTAATCGAAAAGAAGCTTGGATTCTCTTGAAACTTTTGTCGAAACAAAGCCAAAGTGAACTCATTTTCAATCGCTAAAATTCTTTTTTTAATTCCCTTAGCCTCTCTTTTTAAAACATATTCATCATTTATCTTTTTAAAATGCTTTTCCACAATCTCCATATCAAGATAAGTCAAAACTTCTTCTTTTGTACTTAAAGTGTCTTCTAGTATCTTTTTAACTCCTTCTTCTCCTTCAAAGAACTGCACATTGGGCTTGCCAGTAATTAAATTATATTTAGAAGACAAAGATCCGATAGAGCTTAAAAGCATTTCTTTAGTTAAAGCCATTTCTTTTTCTTTTCTTTCAATATTGGCCAGTAGGAGAGATGGATGTGAAGGGGAGAAGGTGGCCACGGTTCCTGGGCCGCCCTTTTTAGACACTAAACCCATAGATTCAAGCTGTTCTAAGACTTTGTAAATAAGTCCACGCTTGATACCGGTCCATTTAGCTAGGTCGCTGGCCCTCTGCGGTCCTTTATCTAAAAGAGACTGATAAGCCTGAGCCTGCTCTTCTGAAAGCCCAGCCTGGATTAAAATATTTTCTTCTTGCATACTTTTATTCTACATTATTTGTTTTTGTCATGCAAATATGACAATGTGGATAACTCAACTAGTCTTATTTTATAAGGCTATTTTTGTATTATTTATAGACTATTTTTGATAAATTGACAAAACAATTTCATTATGCTATGATATAACCAGAGTAAGACATGTTCATTTCAAGGAGATACCAAACGATTGATGCCCACCTCTGAACCGTTTATTAAGGAAATAATAAATGGGATGGTACCTAGACCTGTAAGCTAGGAAAGAGGAGAGAGTGGGATGAGAGACAATCCTTTGAGATCTGTTTGCACCGTGGATCGTAAATTTAACCAAAGCCGCAAACCGAGGTTAAAGATACAACAAATCCACAACCTTGTCCTGCCCCGCATAGCCTTGGCGAAGTGGGGATAGTCTTAAGCGAAAGCTTGAGAAGACATAGGCAGACCATAAGAGCTTAACCCTCTCTTGTGATCTGAAATGTCTTTACGAAGGAGCTGAGTATTTGAGGAGAAATATTCAGAGCACAAAGAGGAGAGAGACCGGATTTGTGGTAAAGATAAAAGTTTTTTGAAAATTTAATATATATCTTTCATTTTTTTGTTTTTTAATTTTTATTAAATCATTAGGTATTTGTGTACTTTCGCGAGGTACATAAATATCTAATAAAAAATTAATTAACTAAAAAAGTCCCGTGAGTAAAGTAGCGGGCACTCTAAAAAATGGAAAATAGTAAGTATGTTTATCCGGAAGTTCCGGAAAAAAATTTTTTTGGTTTGTTTATCTTCGTAGTAGAAAGTGAAAAAGAAAGCTGGATTGAGGAACTTCAGCCAGCAATCGGTATTGAGTGGAAGTGTTGGGCGCATGGGAATAAAAATTTCACTGTGCCGAATAATATGGTAAAAGAAATAATGGATGCCGCCGACTTAGGTCGGACCATTTTTGTTTCTTCTGAAATACCAATTAAAACCCAAAGAGTTTCTTACTCTTTTGGGGGTGGATCAGGAACCGTATTGTTATCTTTAAACAATAAAAAATTATTTTTCTCTTATAACCAAAATGATCGTGAAGGTCTTCACGATTTGTATGGAGGAAAACAATATTATTCTTCAAGAAGTGGATCGAGTGGGGCAGGATTTCTATGCCCGACAGCTGAGCAAAATGACCTTCTAGAAATTCCAGGAACGTATCGTGCGAATATCACATATTTGAGTGAGGCATGGCCTTGTGAAATTATGGGAACCAAATTGATGGTTCCAGTGGAAGGAATTACCGAAAACTGCCCGGCAGTTGTAGAAAAAAATGGAGAATTATTTTTTTTCTCTTATGCTTGGGAAGTAATTGATGCGCTTCTTGGAAAATTTCCTGAAGCAAGAAATAAAGTTGTCTATAAATATTTAGACAACGAATTTCAACTAAAGGAATTTGAGGTTTTGTGGGGAGGAAACCATATGGGAATCCAAAACGGGAAACCATACCATTTACCTTATCCATTTGAAGCATATGTAAGTTTATTAAAACATATGCCATGTACCCTCGAGATAGAAGAATTGGGTTCTTTTATTTTAAATAAAATGAACCTAGGCATAACTGAGAATAAAAAACTTGTACAAAAAGGTTACTTTGGTTTTCCAAAGGAAGTTATTGAGGGAGAATTATTTCCCAAAGATAATTTCAGAAGCTGGAGTCATGGATGGGTGACTAAAGGATTTGGACCATTCAAATTTGTCTACAAAAGAGTGAGCGGTGGAAGTAAAGTTTATGCAGTTCTTGAAGCTGTTCCATCTGAAATCAACGAAAAATATTCTGTGCTAGAAAACACTAGTATGGAGTATGAATTGTTAGTAGAAAACGTGGTTGAGTGGTTCAGTAAGCCAGTTGAAGAGTGGGTTGAACAAATGAAAAATGAATTAATTAAAAAAATTCGTTCTCAGTTTTTAAATTCAGCTCGTTGGGACCAAAACCAGCAGATAGAAAAAGTTAAACAGTATCTGAGTGAAAATTTGGACACTGTTTTAACTATTGAAGATTCCTTGGCAACGGGGAATTGTATTCCAGGGACTGAAAGTTTCATGAATGAATACTCATTAAGAAAGGGAGAGATGATCTGTAAGGACATCCTGGCCCACAAAAGGCTTGAGGAGATGTTAAAAAATGACCGCTTTAGGGTGGTTATTATCAACAAATTCTTCAAAGAAGAGGATATTGAGTCAGAAAATCTCCCCGGACAAAGAACACGTCCTCGGATGAGAAATATCCATACTGAAACTCAGGAAGAATAAAATATCAAGTTTTTCCAGTCACTAACAAAAAACTGGACGGGTGATTTCCGTCATAGATCATAACGGGTTAAGGGTTAAAAAACTTTTGGGCAAATGATTTTTAAAAAATTGTTTGCCCTCGTTATTGAGTTCATTTTTTTAAAAAACGGATTCATTGCGAGGTTTGCAGAGCCCCGGCGTAAGTCGGGGCTCTGCTTTAGTGAACTGTTCGGATTGACAGCGCTATATAGGGGAGAGCAAATCTCTCTCCTCTGCCCGATTATTTATATTTTGGGTCGCTCTCTTTTATTTAGCTCAACCCGAGCAGTTCATTGAAAAATTTTAAAAGCAAAGCCCCGCACAGGCTACGTCGGTGCGGGGCTTTTTATTTTTTTTATTTAAAATTACAAATCTATTCCGTTATTTCTAGCACCATGTACTTCATAGTGCAAATGTGGACCAGTAGAATGTCCCGTAGAACCAACATAGCCGATAATTTCTCCTTGTGAAACTCTCTCACCTGCATGGGTAGCAATCTTTGATTGATGAGCATATAGAGTTTCTGTACCATTTGGGTGTGAAATTATAACCAAATTTCCATAGCCTCCGTTATATCCCATACGAGCAAAAGTAACTATTCCAGAAGCTGCAGCAAGAATTGGTGTACCTTTTGGAGCCGCTAAGTCTACTGCATTTTTACCATGAATGCCCTGACTTCTATATTTATAACCAGGCACTGGATTGATAAAATATCCACCTAAATCCTTAACTGGATGTTTAATATAATAGTCTCTGTCCGCAGTAGAATTTTTGGGTGCTGGTTTACTACCGCCTTCATCACCCATCATTACTCCATCTGGAATAATCAATTCATCTCCAACAGCCAGCTGAGCATCTTCTGCTATACCGTTGAAACCAGCAATATCAGAAACATCTACATTATATTTTTTAGCAATACCTTTTAAGGTTTGTCCTTTTAAAATTGTATGTTTAACTCCTGAAACCGGTAAAATAAGCAAAACATTACCTTCCACTAATTTATCTCCTTTTTTCATATCATTTGCCCAAAGAATTGTATTTGTTGAAACATCAAACATATCTGCTATTTGAGTCAAAGAATCTCCTTTTCTTATGACATAAACACTTATATCTGAAGATGGATCACTATCATCTAAACCGTTTGCAATACTTATATGATTAGTAGCAGGAATAAGGGCATTATTAGAAGAAATATTTACACTTGCATCTGTATTTAAACTATCTGTATTACTTGATGAGTTATCTTTATTATCTTTGTCTGTTTTATTTTGAGAAATAAGCGCAGCAGAAACATTGGCTTGAAGTAAACTCATATTTTGGGAGTTTTTATCAACATCTTGGTTCATTGGATCTGAACTACTACCTCCTGAGTCATCAGCCAAAACAGAACTACTAAAAAAATCAGAAAGAAAATTTGCTTTAGCTTGAAAGGGGACAGAAAACAGCCCTAATAATAGAAAAAGGACCAAGGGGATACTGAATATTTTATATTGAGGTTTTATATACTAAATATTTATCGTAAGATTTCTTTTTCTAACCTTTTAAATAAGGATAGAATACAGGACGACCAAAATTGTACTGTAAATAAAATACCTACGATGGTTACGATCTTTACTGTCTCTCTGTTAGCTAAATCATGCTTCTAGTGGGTATACTGTAATGGTAACCCAACGAGAAGTCTAAGTCCACCCCTTTTGTGGAAAAGTATATTTGACAAAAGGTTTAAAATAGTATATAATATAAGAGTAATTTAGTAAAAATTAGGCTTAAATAATAAAAGGTTTTATAATAAAGAGCAGTTAGTAATTATTAGTAATTAATTAATTAATGAAAATATATGCAAAATCAAAATGTAGATAAAGGCTTAGATTTACAAATGTTCGTAAACCGTCTAATGGAAGAAAAAAAATTCCCGGAAAGTTTAAAACCCGATGCCCTAGAGCAGATCAAGGCAGATTTATTGAGCCGAGTAGAAGATAGGATAAATGCTTTAATTATAAACAATTTATCAGAAGAAAATCTTGACATTTTCAATAAAATGCTCGATGAAAAAGGTAATGATACTGAAATTCAAGCTTTTTGTGAAAAATGCATTCCTGACCTTGCCCAATTAATAGCCACTGAATTAACTGTCTTTCGACAAACATATTTGTCATAAATACTATGAAATTTGAAAAACATACAATTAAATCAAGTGAAGAAATAAAAAAAGAAGCATTAGAAAAAGCAAAACAAAAAATATCGATTGTTAATATAGATGAAATGGTCAATAAGGAAAAGAACTTCGGAGCTGACACTCGTATGAATGAGCCAGAAAAAGAAAGAACTGGTTTTAAGGGGTTTTTAAAAAACTTATGGAAACACACTTACGCTGAAGGATACTATCGAGGTAGGGAATTAAAAAGGGTAGAAAAAGAAATAAAAGAAACTGGCAATATTTATGCTGGTCAAGAAAAAGACGTGAACGCTAGTGATAATGCCAAACAAGCTATTGCAGAACGTTTTACCTCAGAATATGAAGAGGTATTAAGTAAAGGAGAAGAAAGAAAAATTCTTGACGAAAAAGACCCAATCGCAGTCAAAACAAAAGAGGGTCTTGATAAACTACTTACAGATTATGCAACAGGCTCTATTGATGATATATTTTTCTTTAACGCTAAAAATAAAATAATAGAAGGCTTAAAAGAAGACGAACTTTTAAAGGGAGCAGAAAATTATGCTGACAACCTTTTTGAGGTTGCTAAAAATGGAAAAATTGCCTTTGAACATGGAGCCAAAATGGAAGAGTTGGATTTTGATACAAATGCTATTCTTGGAAAAGCTAGAAGCAGTATTAAAACAGAGGCAAATATAGGCTTGGTGGATAAATTTTTTGATAAAGTAAGAAAAGATAAAGTTGGTCGTTTTCTAACTCCTGCCGTTGTCTCAACCTCTGTTGGAATAGTATACAGTATAGCTGTCGCCACAGGACAAATATTAACTTCCAATAAAATAGTTCAAGGAATAACTGCCGGTGGCACTTTAGGCGCTACTGTTTTTCTATCCGCAGGACTTATTTCAGCTAATAAAAGCAGAGATGTTGAAGATAAAATGCGCCTCGAAAGAGCCCAAATGATAAAAGGAGGCAAGAGAGAAAAAAACGACAAGCAACGTGAAGAAATGGAAAAATATCTGTATGAAACTCAGAGTGCACAAGTTTTAACTGAAAATTTAAAAAATAATTTATTTATCGAAGATGAGAATGGGAAACATGAAATAAAAGATATTAAACCAGACGATTTAGATAAAATCCTAGTTAGTTTGAGTGATGTTCAAGCACGCTATTCGTTGGGAGATAAAAAAAACATAGACTTGGTTTCATATTCAAGTAATGGGACTGCTGAAAAAGAAAGTTTTGAACTTAGAAATCTTTTAGGTGAATCTAAGGCTGAGTTAAGAAAAAAATTTGAAAATCAACAAGATTTAAAAAATAAATTACCCGCGGGAGAAACCTTTGATTCTTATTTTGAAAAATTGGTTTCAACAATGGAAAATTCATTTTTGGGTGGTGAAAAAGGAATTGATTCAAAAAACAAGGCATTCAAGGGTGCGAAGGCAAGAAAAGTTGCTAAGACAGCTGCTCTTTCTATCGCTTTTGGTTTTGCTATTGGAGGCGCAATACAAGAAATCGCGGCACATGTAGGTGGACACGTACATGGGGTAATTGATAGTTTGAGAGGACAAGGTCCGAAACCAGGGCAAACACTTCAAACTCCTTTTGAACGCATTTATAATATGATTAGTGGAAACTCTGAGCATATGTCTTCGGCTAATCTTCACGAAGTTGCTCTTCATGGTGGAGTTTTAAATAATCTCAACCATGTAAAGATGCCGGAGGGTACAAATATTTTACAAAACTCTGATGGGACATTTAATGTTTTAAGGGGTGATCAAGTTGTTTCTAGCCATATTCCTCTCAATTTTAATCCGGAAAATGGTGCTCTTGATCAAACATCAGTGGCTAAATTAGCACACGATGGCATCATTGCAAGTTCTGTACATCACACAATTGAAACAACAAAAGAAGTAACAACTAACGCTAATCAATATATTAATGGTCCTCACGGTCATGAGGTTATGCCGATAGCTCGAGATTTTCCAGCGTATGACAATAATACTCCCATGGTTCAAGATCCAATTACCCACAACCTTACAGGTGCAGATTTTAACGAGACAGGGATACGTTGGGATGGCACCACAGGACTCGATACTAATAATAATGTCGTAGTAAACCTTTCTAGTATGACTGAGTCTGGATCTTTCCACGAAGCACTCTCAGCTAACGCGCCAGGAGGAATGAAAAATGGCACAGTGGAGGCTATGATCTACCTAACTAAAGATCTTCAAAATATGGGAATAAAAGCACCACCAATCATTGATGGAAAAATGACTTTTAATATGCAGGACCCTTTGTGGAAACAACTTTTCACAATAAAAAATGGTCATGTTCAAAACATGAATGCTAAATTTCTTGAAGTATTTCAGCATGTGGGAAATAAAAACGGGGTGGAGCACATACGTCCGATTAGCACACTGGTTGGCCATGGACTTGATTCAATTAAAGAAACGATTCATACAATTAAAGATAATGCCATAAACTATTTGAATTTTAAGCTTGATACACAAATGCCGTTTTTTATTCCCGTTTCAAAAACAAATGCTTTAGGTCAAGTTAAGTATGAAGATCCTAAAAGACAACCCCCAGAAACAATACTTGTAAAAAAAGATGGTAAAGAAAAAGTTATACCTGAAAATCCTGATAGATCTGTGATAGAAACTGGTCCTTGGTCTGGAGAAGAAATAAAAAAAGAAACTATTGAAACAATCAGTTCAAAAGAATATGGCGGAATGGAAGATGACATTAAAATGTTAAATAAAAAAATAAGAGAATCAGAAGGTATCATAACACTTGAAGAAGGCAACTTTAAATCTGATTACGGGAAAAAAAGATATAATGAACTAAAATCAATTCCGGATGGAAAGCCAGTTACATTTAACAAAACCGAATTACAACAAATGGGTGATGAAATGGAAGAATATTTGACTAAGACAAACATAAAAGAAATTAAACAAGCTGAAGAAACCAAAATAAAGAAAAAAATCTTTGAAAGTTTGTATAAAAGCAAAGTAAGTGAATTAGAAAATGGTCTTAGAAAAGCAGAAAAGGAAAAAAATGAAAAAGAATATCTAAAAATAGAAGCTGAATTAAAAAAATTTACGGTAGAAAGAGAAGAAAAAATTAAATCTGGAGATTTCTCCTATGGATCAGAAAGTGTTATAAGTAAATTTGAAGAATCGTTAAAAGAAAAAGCTAAATTTGAAGATAAATATTTTGATTATCAAGTTATTGGTTTTAATTCATTGGGTAATCCTAAAGTAGAGAGAATTGACAAAGAAACGAAACAAAAGAAAACTCTTACAATGACAAAGAAAAAGCTGCAAAGGGATTACGAAGATGGAGATATTAAATTCATAAAATAAATTCTCAAAGAAAACCCACAGGAAAGACCTAGGGGTTTTCTTTTTATGTTAAGATAAGACCTATGGATGATCACTTAGAAGGATTAAACGGAGCTCAAAGAGAAGCGGCCTTACATAAGGAAGGTCCGCTTTTGATTATTGCCGGAGCGGGAGCAGGAAAAACGAAAACTATTACCCATAGAATCGTAAATTTAATAAAAGAGGGTGTTGCCCCAGAAAAAATACTTGCTGTCACTTTTACTAATAAAGCAGCCAAGGAGATGAAAGAGAGAATAATCAAGGAAATTGAAAAAAATGCAAAAGGCCAAAATAAAGTACCTTTTGTGAGTACTTTTCACTCCTTAGGAGTACATATTATAAAAGAAAATGCTCATGCTCTAGGTCTCACGAGGCATTTTACTATTTTAGATGAAAATGATTCTATTTCTCTGGTCAAAGAATCAATTAAAGAGATAAATTTAGACCCGAAACAATATGAACCAAAAAGAATTAAAAATATTATCAGCCGAGAAAAAGGTAAGTTTACAGAGCTCACAGATTATGCCGAAAAAACTTATGACTATTTAAGTAAGGTAGTGGCACAGGTTTGGACTTTATATGAGAAAAAGAAAATGGCTGAAAACTCTCTTGATTTTGATGACTTACTTTTGAAAGTGGTAAAGCTTTTAAAAGAAAATAAAGAAATCAGAAAAATATATCAAGAACGCTGGGAATATATTCACATAGATGAATATCAAGACACCAATGAAGTGCAATATCTGATGTCAAAACTACTATCTGAAAATAATCAGAATATTTGTGTGGTAGGTGACGCAGACCAAAATATTTATTCTTGGCGTGGAGCGAATTTAAAAAATATTTTAAGTTTTGAAAAAGATTATCCAAAAACCAAAATAGTAATTTTAGAAGAAAACTACCGCTCGACTAAAAACATTCTCGAAGCAGCGAATGAAATAATTAAAAAAAATAAGTATCGCCCTGATAAAAATTTATTTACTAAAAATGAAATAGGGGAGAAGATAGGCCTTTATGAAGCTCTCGAAGAAAATGATGAAGCCGAATTTGTCGCCACAAAAATTTTAGAATTGTTGGACGGCTCATCCGAACCCGCTTTAAATGAAAGCAAAATTAGAGAATTTTCGAGCTGGTCTGGCCCCAAACCGAGGACCCGAGAAAATTCTGCTAATTTTGCTGAAATAAATCCCAGTGGTGAGTCCGAGAACATCTTGTCTGAAATTGCAGTTTTATATCGGGCAAATTTTCAATCTCGTGTTTTAGAAGAAGCAATGTTGCGTTATAACATTCCGTATCAAGTGCTTGGTGTGAAATTTTTTGAACGAAAAGAAATTAAAGACACACTCGCCTATTTGCGAGCTGCCTTAAACCCTCAAAGTCTTTCGGATATTAAACGCATTATAAATTTCCCTGCGCGTGGTATAGGTAAAGCGACTCTCCTAAAAATATTTGCCAAAGAAACAGAAAATTTACCAATAAAAATGCAAATAAAAATTCAAAATTTTTACCAAACCTTAGAAGAAATAAAAGAAAAAATTGAAAACTCCAAAGCCTCTGAGGTGATAAAGTTTGCAGTTAAAAAATCCGGCATTGAAGCTGAATTACGAGAAGGGGGAACAGAAGAAGAGCTGGAAAGGCTTGAAAATATAAAGGAATTGGCTACTTTAGCACTCAAATATGATAATTTACCTGCCCGCCCTCACGAGGGAGCAGGCGGGGAAAATGGCCTAGGTATTGAAAAACTTTTAGAGGATGCATCACTCGCTTCCGACCAAGATTCAATTTTAATGAATGAAGAAAAGAAAGAAAAGATAGACGCTATTAAGCTCATGACCATCCACGCTGCCAAGGGACTCGAATTTAAATATGTTTTTATTACTGGTCTCGAAGATGGACTTTTCCCGCACCAGAGAGACAATACAAAGAGTGTCGAAGATGCTGAGGAAGAACGCAGACTTTTTTATGTTGCCCTCACTCGCGCCAAAGAAAAATTATTTTTATCGTTTGCAAATTTTCGCACCATCTTCGGCTCTCGACAAATCAATGCTCCATCTGAATTTATTGCTGATATCCCAGCAGACTTATTAGAAAAAGAAGGGGAACAGAGCGGAATTAAAACAATTTATATATAATATAAAAATGAAAGCAAAAAAATCACTCGGGCAAAATTTTTTAAAATCAGTTCCGGCTCTCAATAAAATAATTGAAGCAGGGGAAATTTCTCCTAGTGACGTTATTTTAGAAATAGGACCAGGCAAAGGGGCACTCACTGCTAAAATCTTGGAAAAGGCAGGACGTGTCATCGCTGTAGAAAAAGATAATGAACTTTTTAATTTCTTGCAAGAAAAATTTTCAAAAGAAATTACAGAAGGTAAACTAATTTTAATTAATGAGGATATTTTAAAATATAATCCTCCAATAAATTATAAAGTAATTGCGAACATTCCTTACAATATCACCGGCGCAATATTAAAAAAATTTTTAACAGAAAAAAATCCCTCGGGCATAGCCCTACGGGCGAGCCAGCCGAGCCTGATGGTTCTCATGGTGCAACACGAAGTGGCTAAAAGAATTATTGCCAACGATAAAAAAGAAAGTATTCTCTCAATATCAGTCAAAGCTTATGGAAAACCAAAAATGATTCTAAAGGTTCCCGCTCGCTACTTTTCTCCAGCTCCCAAAGTTGATTCAGCTATAATTTCCATAAAAGACATATCAAGAAAAGTTTTCATTGAAAATAAACTAGACGAAAACAAATTTTGGGAATTAATCCATGCTGGCTTTGCTCATAAAAGAAAAAAACTAACCTCAAATTTAAAAAAATACATAAGTTTAACCTCTGTGAAAGAGCTGGGGAACAAAAGAGCGGAGGATTTAAATCTCCTTGAGTGGATTTCTCTTCTAAAAGACAATTAAAAGACATATAATTGCTTTTAATTATTTTTAAGCGTGATATAATAAAAGAACGAATGAAAAAATTTCTACCAAGTAAAAAATTTATGTTTATTATAGGTGGTGGACTTCTTTTGATAGTTATTATTTTTTTAATTTTTTATTTATTTTCTAAAAGAGAAGAATATAAATCTAAAAATGTTTCTGCTCTTCAAATAGACCATCAAACCGTTGCAGGTCTCGTGCAAACAGATTCAGACAATGATGGAATTCCAGATTGGGAAGAATCACTTTGGGGCACAGACCCAAAAAATCCAGAAAGTTTTGATGGGATTCCTGACGCCACCTATATTGCTAATAAGAAAAAAGCTTTAAATATAAGCCCTGATTCAGTAGAAACTGATTTAACTGAAACAGACAAATTTGCCAGGAACTTTTTTACTACTTTTTCGGCTATGAAATCGTCCGGTCAAATAGATAGTACAAATATAAACAACTTTTCTAGTGCTTTAGGGCAAAATATACTCAATCAACAAATTTTAGACCAATATACTGAAAAAGATGTAAAAAAAGATACTGATAATACTTTTTCAAGAGCAAAAAAA
The DNA here is from genome assembly GCA_903825255.1 of uncultured bacterium. Lineage (GTDB taxonomy): Bacteria > Patescibacteriota > Minisyncoccia > Phycocordibacterales > UBA9973 > UBA9973. The sequence continues at coordinate 9,292 of CAIJZZ010000010.1, read as the reverse complement.
TATTATGCCGCTGTTCAAACACTCTTTAATAAATATAAAGCAGCAGGTTTAGGAGATGAATTGGTTATTATAGGTAGTCAACTTAATGACTCTTCAAATTCTTCTTCAGATTCTTTAAACTCTTTAGAACAAAATAATACTTATGGACCAATAGACGACAAGAAATTATTATCTATCGCTACTGCTTATGAGGGTTTCGCTAAAAGTATGATGCAATTAGCTGTACCGAGTAGTTTAGCACTGCTTCATTTACAGATAGCAAACTATGCCAATAATACCGGTATAAGTGTAGTAAATATGACCAAAGTTACCGCCGATCCAATAGTCGGACTTTCTGGTCTTTCCCAATATAAAAAAAATAGTGATGGCTTGATCCAATCCGTAACTGATTTAGAAAATACTATTTTTGGCCAAATTACTTCTCAATAAAACTTTGTTAAAAATTAATCATAAAGTATAATAATATATAATAAAATGATAAAAAATAAAGGAAAATATATCAAGAATTTAATCTCCTCCTTTGTTATTTTTGGTATCATTTTGATGCCTTTCTCTTCTTTAAGTACTCTCTCTAAAGCGAATGCTCAAAGCTATGGTTATACAACCACGACTGGTGGTTTCCAAACGACTGGTAATTCAGTTATAGGACTAAAAAGTTTTATGAGTGGTCTTGCTCCAGCAATCGCAAACCTACCACTTTGTAAAGCAGACGTTAGTCAAGGAATAAAAAGTCTTTTTGGCAGGAAAGTAGGAGCAGGTGGTGGTGGTACCCCTGGTGACTCTTCTATTAATATTTTTAATCCACCTGCTGGCGTAGACACAGGGAATATTGTTCCTAATATTCCAACTAATCCTTATGGTGCAATGATTTATACTAAGAGCAATCTTGCCACCAACAAAACATCTAATACTTTTTGGGATAAAATAAAAAATCTTATCGGAATTCCTATAGTTTACGCTCAATTTGCTGGAAGTGATTATGATTCAAGTGGTGATGTCTTAAACAATGTTATTAGTGGTGGCAGTGGAGGTGGTAATAATTTTGGGATAACTCCTGGACCTACTGCTTCATATCCAGGTGATCCAAGTGATGCACCTAGTTCTGATTTAAGATCTGTAAATAAAAATGCAGGGTTAAAAGTAACCGGAATTCCAGTCACTAATCAAGCACAAAACCAAACAGAAATAAAAATTGAAAAAAATACTGCAGCTACAGCAAGTACGTTAGCTTCTGCCGCAAAAAATGACACTTGTTGGAAAAGTATTGGAAGACTTATTACTAAAATGATGATCCAAAAAATGACTCTCTCTACTGTGCAATGGATCAATAGTGGTTTCGAAGGTAAACCTGCCTATATTCAAGATCCAAAATATTGGACCGATCTTACTAGTAATGAAATACTTAAATTCGGTATAGAAATAAATGATCCATCATTATATCCATTTGGTAAACAATTTTTACAAAATACAGCTAATTCTTTAAATAATACTTTCACTAATAAAGCTAGATATACTTTAGATAAAGTGATTAAAGATACTAATCCTCAAAACTCAGCTATCCTTTTTAAGGATGATTTTTCGAAAGGTGGTTGGAGTGCTTGGGACGCGATGACTCAAATCCCAGCCAATAACCCCCTTGGTTTTAATTTAATGGCCGCTAATGAGCTAGAAAGAAGATCGACAGCCGCTACTCAAGCTGTCCAAAATCAATTATTACAATCTGGTGGCTTTTTAGATTTTAAAAAATGTGTTGATCCAGCTGGTGTAAGCCAAGAAGAAAATAATAAAGCAATAAAAGAAAGAGCGGCTAGTCCTAATGGTCCATACCAATATAGACTTTGTAAAAGATCAGTCAGTGTGACTCCTGGTCAGGTAGTAGCTAATGCCGCTATAAATGTCGCCAATTACCCCCAGAACTCATTATTACAAGCACAAGACCTAAATGATGCACTAGCTTCTATTACTGATGCTGTCCTTGGACAATTTAATACAGTTATGCAAAAAGGTTTTGCTTCACTGGGTGATCTAAATGGATCAGCTGGTCAATTTTATACAACAGAGGTTTCAGCAGTAGGTTCAGTCGCAGGTGACTTTGATGGTGGCCAAATCCTAGCCAGTACTTGGCTTCAACAAAATCCTGATTTTAATATTCGCACTGACTTAACTCAAGCTTTAGTCGATGTTCAAAAAACATATATCACAAAACTAGAAAATCAAAACAGAGAACTTTTCTCCACAATCGATGGTAAAGACTATAAACAAGATTACAATCGAGATCCTGTAAGTGGAGCTGCTACTTCAAATTCTTATGGCTTAATCCCAACTATTTTCCAGCTTGATTATTGTATCCCAGGTCCACATCCGGGTTGGGATAGTGATGCCGCCACACAATTAGGCAACCTAAGTAATGAAGGTATCTCTGCTCAAAAACCTAGAATGGGTTTCTTAGGTAGCCCAGCTTTAAATACCTTTTTTGCTTTTGCTCCTTATACTTCTATGATACCTGTTGCTGGTCCATTTATCTCGGCTGGGCTTTCTATAGTAAGCTCAATCTCTTCTATATTAAATGGAGCCAATCAAGAGGACGCAATTAAAAATTCTCTTAATAATGCACTTAAAATATTTACTGGTATAAGTTCAGACACTGGTGGAACACCAGCTATTACTGATAAAAGTATACTTTTTGGAGATTTAGATTCTATTCTAAACAGATATATTGATCTTGTTAATCGTATATATAAAAATGATTTCAAGCCATCAGTATATGTAGAAGCAGCCAATGAATATGATAAAGTCATTGGCTACAGCCAAATGATAAAAGACAATAAAGCTACCATTGCTTCAGTGACTGGAGTCATAACTCAAATGAACAGAATTAAAGACGAAGTGGATGCCTTAAATGGACGCCTCGCCTCAGCTCAGGTAGACCAAACTGCTTACAATGAAGAATTAAAAACATATATCAATGCTTTTGGTAGACTTTCTGCCAACCTAGCTTCAGGAGATGACATTGCTGCAGCTGATAGTTTATCAAAACAAATTATTGATGAAAAAAATTATATATATAATGATTTATTAAAAGGACCACTGGGTTGTGAAAAGGATCTAGAATTAAATCGCCAAAATATGCCAGAAAAACTTTATAATCAACAAAGTCCAACTTATCCTGCCCCGATTTTTTATGACTATAGGACAATAGGTGCAGGAGGTGTTATTCCAGATCCATTTAATAGTGGTTATATAAATCGTATTTATAAAAATGTTAATTACGGTGTTGGTTATATGGGTTTTCTGAGTAGCTTCATGGTATTTGATGCAGGAAAAGCTTGGGGTACTGGAAACGAATTTCCTGTTTCAGAATGTTATCTAGGAGCTAAAGTTATGGACGATAAAAATAATATTATATGTGACCATCTACAAATTCATGATTTATTTGCTTTAGATAATTATGACCATGGGCAAGGGGACATTACTCCTATACCGTCTGCATCTTCGCCAAGCGAAAATACTTGGGGATTTAATTTAAGAAATTTTGAAAAAACTATAGGGATTTATTAAGCTTGCAAAAGTTACAAAATTACGAATGAGAAATTACGGATTAAAGAAATAAGAATTAAAATTAAGCCAAGAAATTGGATTGCAGTTAGATTATAAAATTATTATTAGTTAAAAATTATTATAAATTATAAATAAGTGCTGGGAATTTATTCCCGTACGAATATAAAATTATGCATACACAAATATTAAAAGCTGTCGGTCAAAATTTTACAAAAATAAATTTCAAAAATTTATTTTTTCGTGCAGGAATATTTTTAGCTCTTGTTGCTTCCCTGATCACGCCTTATCTGACTCAAGCTGCTACCCACAATCTCCAAACTATAGATGCCACAAGTATTGATAATACTTCCGCTGTTCTAAATGGAACAGTGAATATTACAGGTGGTGAATACTATTCTGTAAACGGTAGTTTATTTTTCAATTATGGAATTGCAAAATATTTAAATGAAAGTGCTTGCCAAAATCCCACCTTTGGTTCAATAAATTCTATTAAGGGAACCGTCCCTTTACCTCCTGGTGCCAACCCAACTACTTATGGAGTTACAAATGGTACTTTTTCGGTAACGTTGCCAAATCTTATTCCGGGTACTGAATATGCATATTGTGCTGGTTTTGGCTCATCTCAATATTCATTTACTGAGGTTGGTGTCCTAAAAAAATTCACCACAACGGTCGGGCATGATATCCAAACAACAGATGCGACAAATATTACGAATAATTCTGCCACACTTAACGGCACAATTGATATAAAAAGTACTGAAGTTAAAAACAGTACTACGACTTCTGGCACTTTTAATGATGGCTCTACTACCCAACTATTTTTTAAATATTCACAAACACCTAAAACAAGTTGCAGTAATTTTACAAGTTCTGATCCTTTTTTAGTTGCAACTATTCCTTTACCGCTTGGTCCAAATCCGACAACTTTTTCTGTTAACACTCCGAGCCTAGCTTTAAATGCAAACAACACAAGCCTTGGGAAAGGTACGACTTATTATTATTGTGCCTTTTTAGGTAATCCATATAATTTATTTCCAGTAGGGGGAGGAACTGAAAATCTAAGTGGCACACCGAAAAGTTTCACCACTGTTTTTGGACACGCTCTACAAACAAACCAAGCGACAGCCATTTCAAACACTGGAGCTACTTTAAATGGAACAATTACTTTTAATAAAGGGACTTTTCTTACTACAGGACACTTTGATGCATCTGGTAATCCAACTGGAATACTAAATACTGGAACATTGTATTTTAATTACATTGCTAATACAGGTAGTCCAATAACAACCTGCTCAACTATTACAAACAACACTTTTGCAAATAAAATGCTCGTTGAAATTCCCTTAATCTCCTCGACAGCTGCAGAATATTCAGGCGCTAAAAGTTTTTCTTTGTCTCTTCCAAGTCTTACAACTGGTAAAACTTATTATTATTGTTCTTATTTTAAAACAAATGATCTTAATCCAAACGAGTCCGGTGCAGTAATGTCTTTCACCACCACCTCAGGTCATGCTGTACAAACTTTAGACGCGACAAATGTTACATATGATTCTGCAACTTTGAATGGTTCGGCAACTATTCCGAGTGGGGAATTTGATTTAGTAAATAGAGGTTTTTATTTTAACTACGGTTTGGCAAATTATGTGAATGAACAAGCATGTCAATCTCCAGGTATTAATAGTATTTATATTACTTCAATCCATGGATCTACTATTCTACCCGCTGGTTCTGACCCAAATACTTTTAGTGTAATTAATGCACCTTTTTCTGTAAATCTTTCTGGTCTTCAAGCCGGTACTAAATATGCTTACTGTACAGGCTTTGGAACAGAAAGAGGTGTTTTAAAATATTTTAATATTGGCTATAACCACAATGTCGCAGTTGGTGCTGTTGAAAATTTAACGAGTGCCACCGCTACTGTGACAGGTTACAATGATTACAAAGGAGCTGAAATTATTGAAAGACATTTTCGTTATATGCCGGTAATAGCAACTGATGCAACAAGTCCAACCACGTATAGTGGATGGCAATCCAATAAAGGAGGAACAACTTGTGATTTTAGTTTAAGGAGTGCTGTTTTATCAACACATGATGTATATGTTTCAAATACTCCACTGGTTTCAACTAACACAATAATTAATCAAGAACCATACAAAGCAGCCTTACAAGGGTTAGATTCTAATAAAATTTATTGTTTTCAACCATATATAAGATATAAAGCTGATTCAACTTCTAATTTTATAGAAGAATATGGCCCAATTTCAGGTTTTGCAACTCTACCAATTGTCATAACAACACGAGCCACCAATCAAGGAAATAACTGGGGACAAGTCGGTGGTAATGTTGATTCTGCTGTAGTATTCGAAACTGGCACTGTTGGCTATATAGTATATTCATCTAGTAGTGATTTTTTTAATGTTTCAAATCCACCCAAAACCACAGAACCTCAAAATATAAATAATGCTGCGACTTTTTCGGTCAATCTACTTGGACTACAGCCCGGCACTACTTATTATTATTATGCTTATTTAACTAATCCATCTTGGAGCCAGTCTAAAAAAGATGCCGCTGTAGGACAAACATTATCTTTTACTACTCTGCCTACTTTGCCTGGAGCATACGTGCCAGGCCATAACGTACATACTATTAACTCTGCCCGAACGACAGATACGAGTACATTATTAATTGGTTCAGCGGATCCAAAAGGGAAAAACTTAATGGCTTATTTCCGATATACTTTAACCGCTCCTTCACCAGTTTTCTGTAATGATATTTACGGTTCGAATATGGCCGGTACTAATGATATTCAAATAGATAGCAACCCTGCGACTGATGGCCAAAACATAAAAGCTGATAATTTTGGCACTAATGTTCAGGTAAGCGATTCCCTAGATAAAACCCTAATGCCTCCAGATAGTCAAATGACGGTAGCTGTCGATGGTAGCCTAAATATTCCTAAAATTGGTGGCGTTGGTTCTAGCTCAGGAAATACTAGCACAGCAGTGACTGGTAAAATTTTCAAACAAAATGTTTATGGACTAACACCCCAAACAACTTACTATTATTGTGCCATAGCTTCAGAATCTGCAAATAATAAATTTTCAGTGGAAGGTGGTGAAGTAAAAAGCTTCCGCACTCTTCCCACTCCAAACCCTAACAATCCCGATCAAAACAATTCAGTTTTTTCAGTGGACACAACTTCTCCACTTGTAGCAAATTCGACTTCTGCGTATATAAACGGTTCATATAATTCTACTCCCGCTTCTAGCACTTGGTTTGAATATCGAAAGGCCTCGAGTTCCCCGGCTAGTGCAAGTAGTTGGACAGATGCTTTAATTAACTCTGGAACTCCATTAGTAAATAGTTGGATAAAAGTTAGTGTAGAAAATCATAGTGCTGGCACAAATAAATCAATTTCATTTTTATTAAAAGGTCTCGAGGCAAGCACTCTTTACGAATATAGAGCCGTCCTAAAAGCAAGCACTACAGCTTATGGTGATGTTGTATCTTTTAGAACTCCTGCGCCTGAGCCAATCGTTTGTACTTTTGGAGGAACTTATCCGGATTGTAATCCAGACCCTACAAAACCGGCTAATCTGTTTTCATTGATTAGCTTGATCGCAAATCCAAGTCATGTAGATACATTAGGAAAAACTTCTATCTTACATTGGACAGCTACCAATCTTGATAAAACAAAAATCTGTACCTTGAATGATGATTCTCCAAATAGCACTACTACCACACCTTCAGCCGGTCAACTTGGAAATAATTCTGGAGGTTTTAGTTCTAATCTTACTGGTGCAACTTTTTATAAAACATTCTTTCCAGTTAATGCTTCAGGCGACTTTACTTCTAACCCAATCACTAGAGATACAACCTTCACTATTTCTTGTACAGGAAATAACGGAGCGATTATTACGAGTTCAGTCTTAGTTACAATTCCAGCTCCTGTTCCTACTCTTGAGCTCACGGCTGTTCCGAGCTTCATCACTTCAGGCTACTCTTCAAGACTCAGCTGGTCTGGCACAAACCTAAATAGTTGTACTGGAATCGGTGGATCAAATGGCTACGATGTTCCTATTCTTACCCCTCCTTTAGTCGGAAATGACAAAGATGCTCATGGATGCGTCGGTTCTGCAGGATATTCTTGGTGCGAAGTAAAAAATAAATGTTTACGTTCTTGGGAAGAAAAATGCGAAGTAATTCCAAGTCTTGGTGGCGGAGCCCAAACTAATACTAATCCTCTTGGATCAAATACTGCTCCTCAAACTACTGGCACTCCTGATGTTATCGGAGCAACCGGTATAAATACAATTGGTGGAATCATTGCAGGACTTGGTACTGGCACTTCTGGTCTCACTATTGGTGGTCAAGCACAAGTTGATACAAGCAACCTTCTTAATAAACCCCCTCTTGTTCCAAATAATTCTCTAGGTTTAGGAAATACTCTTCTTTCTTTAAACCCTCTTACCACACCTTCAATTCCTTGGGTAGGTCCTAAGGGAATCACTGGTATTTTCGACACTGTTGGTTTAACAAAAGATACTACTTATATTCTTTCTTGTCAGGGGACTGATGGTTCGACAATCGAGCGCTCTGCAACAGTAGTAGTAAATAAAGACTCACCAAGTGAAAATCTATCTTGTGAAAAACAGCTCGCTATGTATTCTTTAATAAAATTTCAGAATACTAAAGATATAAAATATAAAACTTATAGTGACTTAGCTCTCAATAAATATAATATTCCAACGACAGTGATTTACCACGATTATATTAATTTAGTTAACGATGCTTATAATAAAACTGGTATAGATTGTACTGATTACTTTAAAACTTCTTTAGCTCTACCAGGAATTCCTGGAGACGTTGATGGAGTGGCTTGTATCAAGCTTACCCCAAGTGTGGCTGAAGAAATAGCACTTGCTGCCAGTCTCCCAGTTAATAGTAGAAAAATTCCAGAAGTTATAGGAGATATAGATCTTGACGGAGCGATTAAATACACCGATTCTCAACAAGTAATGCTAATGGGTTCAGGAGTATACCCAACAACCCTATGTATAAATCCAAAACCACCTGTAGATGAAAGCCTCTCTTGTGAAAAACAACTCGCAATGTATTCTTCTATAAAATTCCAGAAAACAAAAAATAATATTTATAAAACCTACAGCGACTTAGCTCTCAATAAATATAAGATTCCGACAACTGCAACTTATCGTGACTATATTAGTTTAGTCAATGATGCTTACAATAAAACTGGTATTGATTGTACTAATACATTTAAAAATTCAACTCTTGCTCTGCCAGGAATTCCAGGAGATATTGATGGGGTAGCTTGTGTAAAACTTGATGAAAATATCGCCTTAGAGATAGAGCAAGGGTTTGTTCTCCTAAAACAAATTCCAAAAGTTATGGGTGATATTAACTTTGATGGTGGTATGAATAGCACTGATGCATTATATGTAAGAAGAATGGCAACAGGAATAACCCCAGTAATATTATGTCAAAATCCGAAAAATACAAACAATAATAATACTGGAAATAATAATACTAATGGAAATAATGGTAATAATAGTAATAACGGGAATAATAATACTTCTGCAAACGGTAACACTTCGAGTATTAATATGACGGCTACCACAACCGTAAACGCTGATGGTAGTAAGTCAGTCACTCTCGCTTGGAATGGTCCAGGTCTTGGTAACCTAACTGGTACCGGTGGTACTGGTAATTGGTC
>CAIJZZ010000009.1 GCA_903825255.1 uncultured bacterium | reverse complement strand
ATGACGTGCAAACAAGCCTTCTAAGAGTCTTCGCAAAAAGAATTGACTTAGATTTTGCAGCTAATACAGCAGATGCTTGCTTTAGTTTTTCCAGCGATATGTTTTTGAAAGACGAGCATTGTGGAGCTAGCACCAGTCATTAAAATAAAAAATAAAATTGCTAAAATACCGATGCCAATTCCGAAAGTTAAAGGCAAAAAGGAAAACAATTTCATTATCCATTCGGCGACAATCGTCACGTTGTAGCCTGAGAGTGCAACGATATGAATCGTCCCAGTGTTCACGAAGCTCTGCCTAAGCGCTTGATCAAATTCAGACTTCTCACCTAAGATTAATCCACCCATTAATAAACTTTCAGTACTAGCAGAAATGGCTAGATTTAATTTTTCTAAAAATTTATTTTTTACATAAAAAAGTGCACTTTTTATTTTATTACCCTCGCCATCTCCCACGATTTCAATTTTCGGATAATTCATCAAATATAAAATTCCGTCTTTGCGTAAATAATTTACATAATCAAAAACTTTATCTTGGTCCGTTAAAAAATTTTCTGGCTTTTCTAATTTACCTTCAAAATTTATTTCTTCGCCATATTTATATTCGTCGGTTAAATTCGCTGAAAGTAAAATTTTAGTGGAAAAAGATTTCTGGCGGGAAAAGGTCGGTCCTTGAGGAGGAGCGAAGCGACGGGAAAGGTCCGACCTTGAGGAGCCAGAATCAATAGAAACTTCCACCAGTAATTTCTGACTCGTTTCTCTTATATCTGGTTCATCAATTATGATTCCTGACAAATTTACTTTCTGCCCGACATTTTGTTCAAAAATTTCTGGCGCTTTAGTATCGGCTGAATTAAAACGAAAAATTCCTAAAAGAAAAGCGAAGATAAAAACGGTCGTGATAATTCCCCACTTATTTCTGGAAATCGAAAGTAACCCCACTTCGCCAAGGCTTCGGAGGGCGAAGAATAAAAAAAGCGCGACAGTAATCACGCTTACCAATAATAAAAAATATAAATCAAATTTTATAAAAGAGCGCAGTAACACTCCAAAAACAAAACCAAAACACACTCCATAAAATATGCGGTCTTGCATTTTTAAATTATATCAAAAAATACCACCTAAATTAAGAATAGCCCTGAAGTAAAAACTTCAGGGCTATCTTCAATTAGAAATCAAAACATAATTATGAACAAGCTATTTTTTTAGGTTTTAGAAAAAGTATTATTTTTTTAATAACGAAAATTATTCCTAATACTATTAACCTACACATTAACCCGGAAACTAATGCAAGAATAAAAGGTAATGTTTTAATAATTCCTATTTTTCTAAATTTGAAAAAAAAAGAATTATATTTTTCAAATGATTCTCTTTCGTCATCAAAATCAAAATTATTAAATAGTGTGGTAATAAACATAAGAGCGAATCCTAATCCAGAATAAACTACAATACCAACTGTAAAACTTATTATTATCTCACTAATTGGTCCTCCAAGAGAGAATTCTCTACTACCAAGCAAATTCAAAATCATATACACCATAAACATCCATACAGCAAAAGCCATAGAAACTGAAGTCATGATAAAGACGATATCTTTTACATGATAATTATCCTGGACGGTAGAAGTTGAATTTTGATGTGGTTCCCTGCCAATGATTTCATCTCTTCCTCTTATTACATAAGTAATCATAATAAAAATTGCTGGAAAGAAGAGTAAATTCCACCACATTGAGACCTCAAAAGGTAGCTTGAACTCATTACTCCGGGTAAAAAAGAATACACTTTTTTCTACTGGTAACACTCCATAGTGGTTTACCATCACTAAAACAACACCATACGCTATGCCTACCGCAGTGGTAATAATCATAGCTAATTTAATCTTTTTCATTTTTAAATAACTTTTAATTTTTGCCTACTCTATTTGCAACTGATTTTCGGCTTCTTCAGTATCTGTATAAAGTATAGCACTTTTTAGTACAAAAGTCAACCCCGTCGCTCACAAGTAGCGAGGTTAAGTTCGATTAACCTTTATAAAATAAGTCTAAAATAAAGACTTTAGAGACCACAGGGCTATTAGGTCCTGCTCTTCTTCTTTAGAAAAAACCTTTTTGTATTTAGCCCCTGACTTCCCTTTCACCCTCTTTTCGCACAGAGCCCAAGTTTTATCTACATGCATTTTGCCGCCCACAAATGAAACATAAGAAAAGGCAGTTTTATTTTTATTGGATAATTTTTTATTACGTTTCTCAATATTCTCAGAGGAGTCTTCGCTACTATCAGTTTTGTTTTTCCCTTCCAGGACAGAGTGCGAACGACGGAGAGAATGTTGAGAAACGGGTCCAAAAAGTTTTTCATATTGTTTCAAAACACCCGTGAAAAGTATTGTCGTATTATTTGCCGCAAAAGAGGTCGCGATCTTATCGCAACGTTCATTTAAAAATACTCCAGAGTGTCCTGCGACTTTTATCCATTCAACCTCATATTTATTTTTTAAATTATTTTCTACTTTATAAAGTGGTTCCCATAAATCTTTATTTAAAACGGCTTCTTTTGTCTTCGTTTGCCAATTATTTTTCACCCAACCATAGACCCACATCGTAATCCCATTTAAAACATAACTTGAATCTGTGTGGATTTTAATAATTTTGCCTTGTAACTTTCTTTTTTCTACAAATTTCAAAGCCTCGAGTACTCCCGTCATCTCCATCCGGTTATTTGTGGATTCTTTTTCTCTACCACCTAATTCGCGCACTTTCGCTTCTTCTCCTGCCCCTTCGATAATCACTACCCCCCAGCCGGCTGGACCAGGATTGCCCATTGAGCTTCCGTCTGTATAAATTGTAATTTCATCTTTTTTCATTATTCTTATTATACTAGAAAAACAAAAACACTGATAACTATTTATAAAAAGTCATCAGTGTCTATAATTTTTTCTGAAGGTCAATAAAACAACTGTCGCTCCACAAAATAAATTCCCAAAGGAATAATAACAATTTTTGACTGACCAATCGTCGGCTGAAAATAATGAAAAAATTTCAGCTAAAAGAAAAACAAAAAATATTCCCCTCGGAGTTTGCTTTGGCTCTCTAAAAGTATCCACAATTTGTGGAAAATATGCCAAACAAACAGCCGTGGTAAAGGCAATCATCCCGATTTCGTCATCACCTGTTTTTAACCAAATAAATAAACATATCGGAGTTAGAACTCCCACAAAAATCTCTGGCCATCCAAATGCCATCTTTTTCTTTCTTAATAATATTAAGGTCATAGAAATCGAACCGGCTAAATAAACAATATTAAGAATAAGATTTGTTCCTCCTGTTTCTCTAGTAGTAATCAGCGTCAAAGCATCTATCAAGATTGAAAATCCCCAGAAAACAAAATTTTGATCTGTTTCTTTATCTCCTCCAAAAAATTTAACCAATTCAATAATATTTCTATTTTTGCTTTTATAAACACTTAAACAAATAAGTAAACTGGCAAACATAGCCAAAACAAGAGTAATCAACTCGTGTATATTTTTTAAGAACATAAGCTATTTGTGTCGCATTTGAGACAACACATCCTCCGTATTGGACTATAACATGCAAATTTAATTAAACAATAGAAAAATTTTTATTTAAAAAATCTCCGCAATTCGCAATCGCAATTCTTCCCTGCCTCGAAATCTAGATAAATCAAAAGTCGCTAACAAATTTACTTTGCCATTCACGACTACGGGAACATCAAAAGATTCATCGCCAGAGAAAAAAGAAATACCTTTTACTTTATTTTTACCCTCATCACTAAAAGTAATTTCTAAATGTTCTTCCGAACCGTTCTTTCCGAATTTTTTAATATTTTCCACCGTCACTCCCTTAAAAAGAAAAGTTGGTTTTGGATTACTGATACCAAATGGAGCAAGCTTCTCAATCTCCTTCCAGTTTTTCATATTCACAGCCTCAAGATTTAAAACTGCATCACTTTTTGCATCTAATTCTCGAATTGCATTAAAATCTGACATCTTTTTCTTTTGCTCAAGAATTTTTTGAAAATTTTCGGCAAGTTTTTCTTCTAAAAAATGAATTTTTTCGTTCTCGACAGTAAAACCACCCGCGAGCTCATGCCCGCCAAAGTCTATAAAATATTCTTGGGTTAAAGTCATGAGCTCCACGACAGAAATAGATCCCGGAGACCGACATGAACCTTTTATTAAATCATTCTCATCTCTACCCCAAACAAAAACAGGTTTTTGATATTCATCCATGAGTTTTCCTGCCACGAGTCCGAGCACACCTACACGCCAGGTCGGATTTCCTACCACAATCACATCTCGCATTTCTCTTTTTTCAAATTTCTTTTTTACCTCGCGCATAATACCCGCCACTATTAATTTCCTGTCGTCATTTATTTTTAAAAGATGTGTCGCTAGTGCTCCCGCTTCAACAGCATCAGTCGTCGAAAGTAATTCAAAGGCTCGCAATGGATCATCCATGCGTGAAGCTGCATTTAATTTTGGTGTCACCATAAAAGCGATATCATCTTCACCTAAATATCGCTGGTCTAAATTCATTTTCGCTAAAAGTTTCTGGAGACCTACTCGCGGTGACTTACGTAAAACCTTCAAACCAAAACTTGCAAATACTCGATTCTCACCCAAGAGTGGCACCATATCAGAAAGAGTTGCGAGCCCTACCATATCGAGCATCCATTTTTCAGAACCCTCTTTTATTTTATAAAGTTCTCCATACTTACTTATAAAACCTTGAATAAATTTAAACATTACTCCTGCACCGCAGAGCATTTTCTCCGGATATTTATCTCCTTCTCTTTTTGGATTTAAAATAGCATATGCCCGAGGCAAAATCTGACTTGAAACTGACAGAGAATTTTCGAACTGGTCTGGTTGAGCCCGCTCTTTTAAAAACTCTTGTGCGGGCGACCCGAGGACCTGAGAAAATTCTGCTGGCAGTTTAAAATGTGGTAAGTGGTGATCTGTAATAATCACATCAATGCCATGCACTTCTGCTTCCTTCACTTCTTCAAAGGCTGTGATACCTAAGTCAATTGTAATTAAAAGTTTAATATTTTTTTGCGCGAATTCTTTGATCGCTTCCAGATTAAGTCCATAACCTTCTGAATTCCGCATCGGAATATAGACTTCATAATTTTTAAAATTAATTTTTTTAAATAAATCTACTAAGATTACAGCTCCGGGGATCCCATCACAATCATAATCTGCGTAAATCATTACTTTTTCATTTGCATCAATCGCTTCATAGAGACGCACACAAGCACGCTCCATATCCTTCATTAAAAATGGATCATTAATATCTTTCACATAATCTGGATTTAAAAATCTTTCTGCTTCAACTTCATTTTGAATTCCTCTTTTTTCTAAAAGTGTCTGAAGTATTTCTCCATATTTTTCCATTTAGAAAGTATAACATATTGTCTTTTTCAATTTTGTTGACTTTAAATTAAATTTAAGTATAATGTTTTTGAAGTACAAAATATTAATTTTTTTTAAACTAAAATTTTTAAAAATTAAACTATGACAAAACTGCAGAAAAACGGAGTGCTCCCTTGGGATGGGGGCAAAATTATTGGAGCAACTTATAAGCTTCCAGAAATATTATTGGTTATAAGTAAACCAATAGAAGATAAGAAAAATAAAAGAATTGAACTCACCGTAGAGGAAAGGCTGTTTCGTACAGCCACACTAATAAAGAAAGGAAATTTATTGTTTTTTGAAGGAAGAAAAGTAGTCCCAATTCCTGAAAAAAAGAACTCGTACAAAACGAGTAAAGGAAAATATGAATTCCATATTCCAAAAAACCATTTTAATAAAAAATAATATGCCTCCCCGGTAATATTATTAAAATATATAAAAGTATTAAACTCCCCGTTTAATACTTTTTTTATTTATAAAAATTTGATATATTTAAAATATGGAAGATTGTATTTTTTGCAAAATAGCCAAAAAAGAAATCCTTTGCGATAAAATTTATGAAGATACTGAATTTTTTGCTTTTTTAGATATTAAACCCGTTTCTCACGGACATATTTTAATCATCCCTAAGACACATATCGTCTGGATGCAAAATGCTCCAGATGAAACAATTTCAAAAATATTCATCTTAACAAAAAAAATAATGGCTGCTGTAAAAAGGGGTCTTAATTGCGACTATGTATTAGAAAGTGTAGCTGGTAATGAAATACCACATTTTCATATTCATCTAATACCGAGATATTTTGATGATGGTTTACAAGAATTTCCAAGACTAGATTATAAAAACACTGATCAGACTAAAATAAAAGAAAAAATTATTGCAGTGCTTGCCCGTCCGTAGCTTTAGTGAAGGAGGGCTTTAATTCCCGGTAGTGTACCATTCGCTAAAAAGTCGAGTGTAGCACCTCCACCAGTCGAAACAAAAGAAAACTTTTTTTCTATTTTCATTTCATTAATGAGAGCCACCGTATCACCTCCGCCGATAATACTTTCAGCTTTACTTTTAGCGATGAATTTCAAAATATCCTTTGAAGCCTTAGCCCCACCTGCCTCGTATTTACCAAGTGGCCCATTCCATAAAATTAATTTAGCTTTTTGAATTTCCTTTTCAAGTAATTTTATTGAATCACTCCCAATATCCAAAATATTTTCATCTTTTCTTACTTCGTTTATTTTTTTATTAATAAATTTATCTCCCGCTTTTACCACCACGTCATCTGCCCAAATTAATTTTTTGTTATTTATTATCTTTTCTATACCCCAATTTCCTTCTTCTACGAGTGAAGTGCCGACTTCATAGCCTTTCGCTTTTAGTAAATTATTGAGCAATGCTCCACCGACAAAAACAGAATCAGCCAATCTTAAATATTTTTTAATCAGTGGCATTTTGGTAGAAAACTTGGCTCCGCCTAAAATAAACAGAAAAGGATGTTTTGGACTCTTGATCGCTTTATTTAAATTTTTTACTTCTGCCTCAAGTTGAAGCCCTGCATAATGAGGTAATAATTTTGGTAACAATACGACTGAAGCATGCTCTCGGTGTGAAACAGAAAACGCATCATTGACATAAATATCCCCCAAGGCTGCTAATTGTTTAGCAAAAGCTAAATCATTTGTCATTTCACCAGGAAATTTTCGAATATTTTCATAAAATTCAATTTTTGATTTTGGTAATTTTGAAATTTTAAAAAAATATCTTATTACCGGTTCCAAACTTTCTGTACCATCTTTACCTAAATGCGTTATTAAAATAACTTTTTCTGCTCCTTTTTTAATTAAAAGTTTAATTGTGGGTATAGCTTTCTTAATTCGAAAAGCATCCTCTATTACCCCACCTTTTATGGGTACATTGAAATCCACTCGGACTAAGATAGTTTTCTCTTTTAAATTTTTTAATTCTTTTATGCTTCGCATATATTTATTATTTCCACAAATTTTTTCGCATCTAAACTATTCTTCCCTACTAAGAGTCCATCTGCACCCCCTTCTTGTAAAAAACCAAGAGCATCTTTCGAACTAACCGACCCTCCATAAATAATCCTCACATCTAAAGCATTTTTTCCAAATTTATCAGAAAGAATTTTACGAATGAAAACAATCATTTCTCTAGAATCATCAGGCGTAGCATTTTTACGATTAAGGGTACTTGAAATCGCCCAGACTGGTTCATAAGCAATAATTATTTTAGAAATGGAATCTTTAGAAATAGAAACGAGCCCTTCTTCAATTTGTTTTTTTATAAAATTTAAATATTCATGATTTTCATCTCTTTCTTTTTCGCCTAAACAAAATATCGGTATTAAACCAACTCCTAATGCAGCCCTTACTTTTTTATTTACCTCTAAATTTGTTTCACCTAATGCTCGTCTTTCTGAGTGCCCGAGTATCACATATTTAACACCTAGATTATAAAGCATCTCTCCTGAGATTTCTCCAGTATACGCACCACTCTCTTCCCAAAACATATTTTGGGCTCCTAAAGATATTTTTCGGGATATTTTTTTTAACTTATCTATATATAAGGCTGGCGGGCAGGCGACAACTTCTATTTTTTTAATTTTTGATACTAATTTTGCTACCCCAGAAAAAAGTTTTTCTGCTTCTTTAGGGGTTAGTGGGTTCATTTTCCAATTACCAATGACAATTTTTGTTTTAATCATAGTTTTTTCATTATAACACATTACTAAATTCTTCAGATTATAGTAAAATAGAAGTGTGTTAAAAACAGAAAATAAAAAAGGTTTTACTCTAATTGAAACTTTAGTCGGCTCAGCTATTTTTTTAATTGTTGCTTTAGCTACTTATCAGGCATTTGTGGCTCTGATGAATGGAGTAACTGTTTCGAGAATAAAAATTACTATCACTGCTTTGGCTGATGAGCAATTTGAAATTATAAGGAATATGCCATATGCGGATATAGGAACAATAAATGGAATTCCATCTGGTAAAATTGCCCATAATCAAACAATCACCCGAGGGACTTTTACTTTTAACGCTTCAACTACCGTTAGAAATATTGATGATCCTTTTGATGGTACGATTGGTGGCACACCAAATGATCCATCCCCGGCAGACTATAAACTCGTTGATTTAACTATCAATTGCCTAAACTGTACCAATAATATAGTTCCTCTGAAATTTGATGCTTTATTTGCTCCCAGAGCTTTAGAAACTGCTTCTACGAATGGGGCCCTTTTTATCCAAGTTTTTGACGCTAACGGTACTCCAATTCCAAATACTTCTTTACACATCGTTAACACTGGAACAAATCCAGACACGATTATCGATGATGTTACAGATAATAGTGGTTGGTTAAAAATAATCGATGCACCACCTGGTATAAATGCATATAATATTACCGCTAGTAAGTCAGGTTATACTTCTGATCAAACTTACCCATTAAATGGTAGTGCAGGCAATGATCCAGTAAATCCAGATGCTACAGTTAGCATAGGACAAGTTACTCAAAAAAGCTTATCAATAGATAAATTAAGCTCAATTTTAGTCAAAACAATAGACACTTCTTGTGTTCCTATTCCAAACATATCATTTAGTCTGACGGGTACAAAAACAATCGGCACTGATATTTTAAAATACGTAGTACATAATTTCACTTCTGATTCCTTAGGAGAAAATACTATTTCCAACTTAGAGTGGGATACATATTCCACCATACTTACTAATCAAGGTTCATATGATTTAGTCGGAGTAAACCCAAACCCATCTTTTATTTTAAATCCAAATGAAAATAAAAATATTCAATTAATTATTGCGCCACATAATAATAACGCTATTTTATTATCAGTAAAAGATGCAGCGGGTAATCCCATAGATGGGGCTTCAGTTGAAATCGCTAAAACAGGTTTTGATGAAACGAAAACTACTAATTCAGGTATTTGCCCAACTCCTGGACAAGTTTTTTGGAGTGGACTTTCTAATGGAACTTATAATATATCCATAACTAAGGATGGTTATCAACCTTATACCGACACATTTAACACTAGTGCTTGGAAAGAACTAGATGTTACCCTAACACCTTAAGAATGAAAAATAAAATTAAAAAAAATAAAGATGGTTTTACTTTGGTAGAAATTTTAATTGCTATATCTATTTTTTTAGCCATAATAGGAGCATTAACTTTATTTGTAATTAATATTTTTAATTACAATTCTTATATTGGAGCAAGATTAACCACAGCTGATATTAATAGAACGGCTCTTCGAAAAATGACAACTGAAATACGCTCTGCTTCTATTTCTAGTAATGGAGCTTACCCGATAGATACTGCAAGCCCTACTTCTTTTTCTTTTTACGTTGATATAAATAATGATGGTTTAAAAGAAAAAATTAGATATTTTATAAGTGGCACAACTTTAAAAAGAGGGATATTAAAACCAACAGGCAATCCACCAGTTTATAATTCTCCAAATGAAATAGTGACAGATTTTGTAAAAAACTTAACTAATACTTCTTCTGTTTTTAATTATTACGATAAAAACTATGATGGTACAACAGCCCCACTATCCACTCCGATTAATATAAATTTAGTACGTTTAGTAAAAATAACAATTACCTCAGACGCAAATCCAAACCGGGCTCCTGGAGCTGATACTCTTACCACTCAAATTTCTATTAGAAATTTAAAAGATAATATATGATTAAAAAAAATACAAAAAAAGGAATAATCATAATTCAAGTAATTGTTTTTGCAGCTGTGGCTATAACTATCATCAGTGCCTTAGCTGGTTGGACTGCTATTTCCATAAAAGCAAGCAATGAAAATTTTAATCGAGAAGAAGCCTTACAAGTGGCCGAATCGGGGATCGAATATTATCGTTGGCATTTGGCTCATGCTTCCGCTGATTTTCAAGATGGAACAAATACGACTGGTCCTTATATACACATATTAAACGATAAAGATGGAAATCAAATCGGAAAATTTTCACTCCAAATAATTCCTCCAGCTAATGGTTCAACTATTGTAAAAATGATTTCTACTGGCACTGTGGAGAGGGATGCGACAGTTTCAAGAAAAATTCAAAGTATTGTCGCTAAACCTTCGATCGCTAAATATGCTTTTGCTGGAAATTCAAATATACGATTCGGTGCAGGCACAGAAATATTTGGACCAATTCATTCTAACGGTGGAATTCGTTTTGATGGATTAGCTCATAATTTAGTAACTAGTGCATTACTTAGCTATACAGATACAGATAGTGATGCTTGTACTTCGACTGCCTTCGGAGTGCATACTTGTCTCTCTCCTGCCGATCCTACAACCGGTACTATACCTACTCGATCTGATGTTTTTCAAGCAGGTAGACAGGTCGGCGTTCCAGCAATTCAATTTTCTGGTTTCACTGCAGATTTAGGTACATTAAAGACTCAGGCACAAACAAGTAATGGTTTTTACCGAGATTTGGCTGGTGGTACTTATGTTGGATATCATATTGTTTTAAAAATAAATGATACTTTTGATTTATATAAAATAAATTCTTGGACTATCGCTTCAGGCAGCTGTTTAAACACCACAGACAATGCCTCTAAATCCTGGAGCATTAATTCTCAAACATTAATTGGCAATTATTCTTTTCCAGCTAATGGAATTATTTTTCTGCAAGATAATATTGTCGTCGATGGGCAAATCAATGGCGCCCGCTTGACTATCGTCGCCGCTACCCTACCAGTCGACGCAAGTAATTATAAAAATATAATTATTAATAATGATCTTATGTATACCAATTTTGATGGCTCTGATGTAATCGGTCTTATTGGTCAAAATAATATTTTTACAGGACTTATAAGCGATACAAATCTAACGATAGATGGAGCTCTTATTGCTCAAAATGGAAAAGTCGGTAGACCTTATTATGGTTCTGATTGTAATCCATATAATCACCGAAGTTCATTGACCTTAGATGGTATGATCGCTTCAAATGTTCGCTATGGCTATGCCTTTACTGACGGCACTGGTTATACTACAAGAAATATTAATTATGATGCAAATCTTCTTTATGGCCCACCGCCATACTTCCCTCTCACTTCAGACCAATATCAAATCCTCTCTTGGGAAGAATTGGAAAATTAAAAAATTTATTTAATATTATTCATCACCGAGTAAAGTGGTGAGATCATAGAGACCGCAAAGAAGCCGACAGCTGCACCGACGAGTACCATAAGAGCCGGCTCAATAATTGTAGACATATTTTTGGTTTTATTTTCAATCTCTTCTTCATAGAAAAAAGCTATGTTTAAAAGCATTTCAGAAAGCTTACCTGTTTCCTCTCCTACTTGAATCATCTCAGACATCATTACAGGATAAAGATTTGTATTTTTTTCAAAAACACTAGAAAATTGTGAACCCTTTTCTATAGCTTCTTTTGCTTCTCGTAAAACTTTTTTGTAATAAATATTTTGCACCACATCTTCAGTTATTTCTATAGACCGACTAATCGAAACACCAGAAAGCAAAAGAGAAGACATCGTGCGTGCAGTACGAGCTGTATTTAATTCTTTAACCATATTATTTATTATCGGAATTTTCAAAACTAAATAATCAAAATATTTTGCCATAAATTCTGCTCTAAAAAGATAAATTAACCCCAAAACAAATACTATTATCAAAACAAAAGATAAAATCAAGTGGTTAGAGAAAAAATCACCAAGTGAAATGATAAATTGAGTTGAGGCCGGAAGAGTGGTGCCTAAATCCTTAAAAGTTTTAGCTAGGGTCGGTACTACAAAAGCAAACATTAATACTCCAATTACAACCATCACTGAAATAATAACTCCTGGATAAATAAGGGCTCCTTTTACTTTTTTATTTAAAGAATGAGATTTTTCTAAATTTAATCCAACTTCAGAAAGTGCTCCAGCCAAATTCCCGGATTCTTCGCCTGCTTTAGTCATCGAAACAAAAAGTTTTGAAAAAACATTTGGGAATCTTGCGAGCCCGATAGAGAGAGATCCGCCTGAATTAATTTCGGCAGCCAAATCATTTAAAATTTTATTAAAAGTGACATTTTTATTTTGTTTTTCTAAAACGGATAAAGCTCGAGAGAGTGAAAGACCGGCTCGAAGCATTTCACTTAAATTTTTAGTAAAAAGAATTAATTCTTGAATACCTACTTTACCAAAAAAACGCTGGAATAATGAATCAATATTCAAAACATTTTCTTTTTTTTCTATAATAGACAAAGGGGTATCACCGCGTAATCGTAATTCCCGAGAAAGAGTAAAACGATCCTTAGACTCCATCGTGCCTTCAAAAATTTCTCCATTTTTTAATTTTGCTTTATATGTAAAAAGCATTTTGTAAAATTTATTCTGAAACTACTCGAAAAACTTCTTCAAGAGAAGTTAATCCCTGTGCCGCTTTAAAAATACCATCTTCGATCATCGTCATCATCCCTTCTTTTTTAGCTTGAACTTCAATTTCATCTGGAGAAGAATTTTTTAATATCATTTCCTTAATAGAAGCCGTGACTTTTAAAACTTCCTGTATTCCAATTCGTCCCAAATATCCATCTTCAACTTCGACACTTTTAATTGGTCTGTAAAAAGGAATTTTTTCAAAAGTATCCCCTGCTCCAATTATTTTCTCTTCTTTTAAAAAAGAAAGTACCCGATCAAGGTCAACAATTTTTATTAAATTTTTAATCTCAAGAGAAGATAGAAAGTATTTTTCTTTATTTGCAGTCAATTTTCTGACTAATCTTTGAGCTATAATAGTTTTTACTGTTGAAATTATTAAAAAAGGCTCCACTCCCATATCAACCAATCTCGGTATCGCGCCTGCTGCAGAATTAGTATGAATAGTCGACAAAACTAAATGCCCAGTGAGGGATGCATTTACTGCCAACCCTGCCGTTTCTCCATCTCGAATTTCTCCTACCATTATAATGTCTGGATCCTGACGTAAAAGTGATCGAAGCCCATTAGCGAAAGTAAGTCCAATTTCTGGTTTAACTTGAGTTTGATTTATACGGGGCATTTGATATTCTATTGGATCTTCCACGGTTGAAATATTTACTTCTGGTTTATTTAAAATATCAAGTATAGTGTAAAGAGTAGTAGTTTTCCCAGAACCAGTCGGACCAGCAGCTAAAACCATACCCATTTTTTGTTTTAATGAGTCATGCACTCTCTCTAGAGCTTCACCATGAAAACCAACGGATTCCAAAGAAAGCCCATGACTGTTTTCCTTTAAAATTCTAATAACTGTTTTCTCTCCAAAAAATGTTGGCAAGGTGGAAACTCGAAAAGAAATTTTATCACCATTTTGATCTATTTTAAATCTACCGTCTTGTGGTAAACGTTTTTCATCCAACTTTAAATTAGCTAAAACTTTTACTCGTGCGGTAATTCCGGAAGCAACATTTTTATTTAAAATCATTGCGTCGTGTAAAATACCATCGATTCTATATCTGACTGCTAATTCGTTTTCTCCTGGTTCAATATGTATATCAGAAGCATTTTGTAAAATTGCATGAGAAATCAAAGAATCGACTATCTTAATAATAGGTAAATCTTCAGCCATTTCTTTTAATTCCTTTTCAGACTTTTCTCCTTTTTCATCTATTACTACCTTGAGCGCTGAAGATTCTTTTTGAATAATATCACCAAATTCAGATTCTAAACTTTTTCGATACTGTAAAAGTGCTCCTCGAATCGAAGGTGAATCAGTTAGCCGGGGTAAAATTTTAAAACCAGAACGTTTTTTTATAAAGTCAATTACTGGCAAATCATCCACATTTAACATTGCTACTTCTAAACCATTTTCACTTTTTTTATAAGCAATAATATTATTATTACGAGCAATTGGCTCGGGAATAATGGACAGAACATTGAAATCAATTTTTTGTTTTACTAGATTTAAAAATGGAATACCTAAAACAAAAGCTTCAATTCTTCTTAAGTCTGCTTCTGACATTTTTCCTTCAGATAATAAAAGATCTTCAAGTTTTTTATTTTTTGCTTTAGCATTTTCAAATATAGCTTCAAGCTCTGAACGAGAAATTAGTCCTGACTCGAGAATATATTTTCCTAATTTTTCTTCATCAATTTCCATTTGTTATATTATAACAAATTATCCCCAAAAGTGGGGATAATTTCTAGATTATTTAATTTTTTATGATAAATAACTTTTAATTTTCAATATAATGTGGACATACTTTGGTTCCTGAAACAGGAACACCACATCCATTATCACAAGTTGTACTAGTACAAGTCCTAGCTTCACAACCATTTGAAGTACAAGAGCCAGAACATATTTTGGTTCCTGAAACATTCGCACATCCATTATTACAAGTCGAAGTAGTACAAGTCCTAGCTTCACAACCATTTGAAGTACAAGAGCCAGAACATATTTTGGTTCCTGAAACATTAGCACATCCATTATTACAAGTTGAAGTGGTACAAGTGTTAATTTCACAACCGTTTGAGGTACAAACACCACCACCTGAGGTCGTACAAATTGTCCCATTCCAAACAGTTCCCACTGCGCAAGAAGCATTATTGTATGCTTGAGTTAATAAACTAGCTTGATCATAAATAAAAAATCCAGTTTGTCCATAATTAACAGCGACTGATTTAGATCCTGAAATATTAGTAGAAATAGTAGTATTTGGATTAGGTTGGTTAGAAGTTAAGGCAAATGGATCACTTGTATTAGTATTTTGACTACTCCAATTAATAGTTGAATTACAAGTAGAAGCACCAGAGGCAATCGTACAGTCAGTGGCACTAATAGTGGCAGAGACAGATCGATTGCAAATTGTTATTGGCACTAACTTGTTATACATTTTTTGTATTTGTAAACTATCAATAGGATTTGATTTACAATCTAGATTAATATCACCCATCACCGTAGGAATACTAGTTAATTTAACAAAACCTCGAGAAATTTCATCGGCAACAATAGGATCTATTTTTATACATCCTGCTCCTTCAACATCACCAGGGATACCAGGTAGAGTAAAGGATGTTTTAAAATAATTTGTACAATCTATTCCAGAACTATTATAAGATTGATTTACTAAATTTATATAATCTTTATAAGTAGGATTGTTAACACCATATTTTGTAGAAGCTAGATCACTGTATGTTTTATATTTAATTAAATCATCAGCTGAAGTACAAGAAGCATGCTCTTTGGCTGAAGCATAAGTTGCTAATTCTTGTTCACAAAAATTAGGAATACATTTATTTAAAACACTATCCCAAGTATCCCCTACATCACAACTTGCAGTAATAGTAAGACCTGTGCCTTCAGAAGAAGGAACAAGAGAATAGCCATAATTGTAAAGATAAAAACTTCTTGAACCATAAGGAATACTAACCGAAACTGAACCTGAATTTGCATCTGGTACAGAAACATGAGTATTAGGACTTGGATAGGGTGAGGTAACAGCTGAAATTCCTACCGGGTTTTTTGTTGTCCAAGAAAGAGTTACCGGACAACTACTATTTCCTGTAGAAATAACACATGAAGGTAGAGTGGAAGTAAGTGTACCCAAAAGAGTACATGTTGCGCCTAAATTCTTTGAAATAGCTAATGAATCAGTTGCATTAATTTTACCGTCTATATTAACGTCAGCCCGAATCTTTTGATCAGGTGTTAGATCGATAAGTAAAGCAAAGTATTGACTAACCATGGTAGCATCTACTGTATCTATAATTCCATTTCCATCTATATCACCAAGTGAACAAAAAAGAGTACAAGTTTTTCCTACACTACGGAAGATGAGTAATGCATCAGTTGAAGTAACGTGACCATCTCCATCAACATCAGCCCGAAGTATTTGATTAGGGGTTAAAGTAATTATTCCGGCAAATGCTTGATTAGCCATATCAGCGTCAACCTTTTCTATAATTCCATTGCCGTTTACATCACCAAGTGCACAACTCGATGCACTTGCTTTATTTAAAGAAGTCAAAAAAAACAAAGAAGTAAAAATAAATGCACCAAATATAATTTTCTTAAGAAATGAGTTCATTTTTATAAATATTGTTAAATTAATAATAAGCTCTTAGTATTATAATACTTTTAAAGAATAAAGGTTTAAATACTTGTGTGGATAATTAAACTATGTTAAACTACTCTACGTACAGTCCTGTCGCAACAGGGCTTTTTTAGTAAAATAATGAATGAACGAAGTGAATGAATATATTTTACTTAACCCCGTTGCTCGCGAGCGACGGGGTGAGGATTTTTATGCTCACTACGTTCGTTAAAAATCACCCATGTTAGATATAAAAACATTTAGATCAGCTTTAGAGCAGTTGGAAGAAGAACGTAAAATTCCAAAAGAAAAAATCTTGGATGCTATCGAGCAAGCCATGGCTGCAGCTTACAAAAAAGATTATGGTAAAAAAGGTCAAATAATTCGGGCTAAATTTGATCTTGAAACCGGTAAAACTGATTTTTTTCAAGTAAAAATTGTTGTAGATGAAACTATTGCTAAAATAGTGGAAGAAGGGGCTGAAGAAAAAGAAGAAGAAAGACCTGCCCGACACGCTGACGCAAGTCAGGCGGGCGGGGATGAAAATGACGAACGTGTTCGTTTTAATTCTGAGCACCATATCTTACTAGAAGATGCAAAAAAAATTAAAAAGGATGTTGAATTGAATGACGAAATTATTTTTCCGCTTGAGTCGAAAGATGATTATGGACGTATTGCCGCTCAAACAGCCAAGCAAGTTATAGTGCAGAGAATTCGTGAAGCTGAACGTACTTCAATTATCGACGAATATGGCACCAAAGAGGGTGAAATAGTTTCTGGTATCGTCCAAAAAATTGAGAGAGGAAATGTTTATGTAGACTTTAATCGAGCTACAGGTATTTTACCGACCGAAGAGCAAATTCCTGGAGAATATTACCAAAGAGGTCAGCGATTACGTGCTTATTTATATTCTATTGAAGATACACCAAGAGGTATCAATCTCCGTCTTTCTCGAACCCATCCTAAATTTGTTGAAAAACTTTTTGCTATTGAAGCTCCAGAAATTCAAAATGGCATAGTGGAGATAAAATCAGTCGCTCGAGAAGCTGGAGCCCGTTCTAAAATTGCTGTTTATTCCAAAGATGAACACATTGATCCAGTCGGTTCTTGCGTCGGACAAAAAGGTACTCGTGTCAATACTATTACTAGTGAGCTAGGAGGAGAAAAAATTGATATAATTCCTTGGTCAGAAAATCCAAAAGAATTTGTCGCTAATTCTATTTCCCCAGCAAAGGTTGTATCTATTGAAATAGACGAAAAAGAACATAAAGCAATTATTGAAGTAACTGATGATCAGCTTTCGCTCGCTATCGGTAAAGGTGGACAAAATGTCCGTCTAGCCGCTAAATTAACAGGCTGGAGAATTGATATAAAAGGAGATGGAAAACAAATTAGTTCAGAAGAAGAAATAGAAAGTAAAAACGAAAAAAAATAAATTTTTTATTATTATTAGTTAATTAAATAAAAAAAATATGAATCAATTTTTATGGT
>CAIJZZ010000008.1 GCA_903825255.1 uncultured bacterium | reverse complement strand
GAAGTTAATATATAATATAATTATTTCTATGAAAATATATTTAGGAAGTGATCATGCAGGGTTTGAATTAAAAGAAAAAGTCAAAACATATTTGGCAGAGTTAGGGCAATATGAGGTGCAAGATGTCGGAGCCTTTAATTTTCTTGCTGATGATGATTATCCAGATTATGTGAAACCTTTTGCTGAAAGCGTGGCTGAAGACAAAGGAAGTCTTGGAATTTTCTTTGCTGGTTCCGGACAAGGTGAAGCTATGTGCGCCAACAGAGTAGTTGGTGTCCGAGCAGTAGTTTTTTATGGTCCGAAAGAACCAGTGGCAGATATTGATGTGGCTGGTAAAAAAAGTACGGATCCATTTGAGATAATTAAGCTTACTCGAGAGCACAACAATGCGAATGTTTTATCAATCGGCTCACGATTTGTCACAGAAGATGAAGCTAAGTTTGCGATAGAACTTTTCCTGGCAACAAAATTTTCTGAAGACGAGCGTCACATTAGAAGACTAGAAAAATTTTAAATGATTGAAATAATTCCGGCAATACTGCCAAAAAATTACGAAGATATGAAGAATAAGATCGCGCTAGTGCGAGGGATTGTTCCTATCGTGCAGATTGATCTTTGTGATGGAGAATTTATAGATAATATGACTTGGCCTTTTTCAACAGGCGGAGTTGAAGACTATAATTTTATAAAAATAATGAATGAAGAAGAGGGTATGCCTTTTTGGGAAGACTTAGACTTTGAACTTGATTTAATGGTGATGGATGCGATAGATAATTTTGATATTTATACGAAACTTTCACCTAAAAGAATTGTATTTCACTTAGAGTCAGTGGGGGAAATTGAGGAACTTAGAAATTTTATTGAAGGCATGGATGTGTATATTCGGGATGCAATACAGATAGGCGTGGCGGTAAACACTACAACCAAAGTAGAATTGGTATTTCCACTAATCAATTATGTTGATTTTGTGCAATGCATGGGGATAGAAAATGTCGGTTTCCAAGGGCAAGACTTTGATGAGAGGGTATTAGAACAAATAAAAACTCTTAAAAAAGAATTTCCTGATTTGATAATTTCAGTGGACGGGGGAGTGAATTTCGAAACAGCACCGAAGCTCGTAGAAGCTGGTGCTACTCGTCTCGTTGCTGGTTCTATTATTTTGAAAGCTGAAGACATCCGCGAAACTATTTTTGAATTGGAGAATTTAAATTAACTCTGTGTCTTTTCGTATTTTTTCTTGGACATATTTTAATAAATCTTTTAATGCATCTTTTTTATATTCTGTTTTTATTAAGTTTGAATATTCTTCTAGGTTTATCCCATAATAATGCCAAAAGAAACGAGTCATTATTTCTTTTTCTACGTTAAAATAAACCCATTCTTCTTTAGTTTCCTTTTCTTTTAAATACTCAGACATTTTTTTTGCTTCTTCTCTTAGAACTGTTGACTCAGCCATAGTCATTTCAAAACCAAAATGTTTAAGTAAAGCTAAAACATCTTGGTATAGCTTGTTTACCGACGGGTACATTATTTCAGAATTATTCTTCATATTTAATTTTTCCATATTTATGTATTATATCTTTTCTTATAGTATTTACAAAATTAGTTTAAGGTCGTTAGGCAAGGCCTAACGATTTTTTAGTTAATTATACTTTAGCCATTCAATAATTTCCTGATTAAACGAATGTTTTGAAGGAAAATATTTTGGAAAATCTGATACTTTTAAAATAACTTTTTCTTTTCTATATTGACCATTAAAATCTAAAAAACTAGAATATGAATAAGTATTCAAATATTCAAAAGATAACTTTAGATTTTTTATACCATTTTCTTTCCATTTTGAGTCAATTAATTTTATAGGATTTAAGTGAATATACGAAAAAATATATTTTAATTGTCTATCATTCGTAATGTGTTGCGATTTAAATTTACCTTCAAAAAGACCACCAGTTCTTTTATGTGTCTCATTAAAATACATAGAATATGCTGTTGATAGTTTTTGCATAAACTTTGTTAATCCTTCTTCAGAAAGAGGTTTTATTAAAATGTGAAAATGATTTGGCATAAGACAATATGCTCCTATTGATGTAATTGGATTTTCTATCTGTTTTGAAAATATTCCACCTCCTTTTTTCATATCAAAAAAATTAAATCTTTCATTTGTATTCACACCATACAATAGGGAAATAAAACGCTCATAATCTTTTTTAGAAAGAAAGATTTTTTGCTTACTATTTCCTCTGTTATAGATATGATAATACTCATTAGGAACAAAAGTTGTTTTTCTTATAGACATATCTATATTATATTTAAACAAAAATCGTTAGGCAAGGCCTAACGACTGATTATTATAATTTTTCTACAACTTTTTTTATTCTTAAAGATTTAAATACTTTTTTACCTAAAAATTCTCTGAAAAAGTGCAGAGTTCTTTTTTTACCAATTAGCCAAATAGTTCCTAGTATAATTAAAAGAGTACTGCCAGGGATAGGAGTGATATAAGATATTATTCCAACGACAATAAAAATGACTCCTAATACTTTATGAAAAATTTTCCATTTATCCATAAAAATATTATAACATAAATTTTTTACACTATTATTTTTCATAATAAAATTTGAAATGATATAACCCCGTAGTAGAACTTTTTAAAAGTTTCACTACAGGGTATAATAATTTTATGGATAGAGATATTATCATTGTGGCTGAAGGGGGAGGAATGACCGTTGGCTTTGGGGCTGGAGTGGTTGAAGCTATTCAGAAACAGCATATTTACTCCAGAATTCATTCTTTGTATGGTTCTTCAGCTGGAGCCCATGATTTAGCATATTTTCTTAGTAAACAGTCAGATTTAGGTGGGTCAATTTCAATAGAAAATTTAAATAGAAATAAATTTATTCATAAAAATAAAATTGAGAAGTTTATCAAGGCTATTATCTTAGGTAAAAGATATAATTTAATGGATTTAGATTATTTAATAAACGTTGAGGAACATATTAAAAGATTAGATATTCATTCAATAAAAAATAGTCCAATAGAATTATATTTTAGAGTTTTTAATTTAAATAAATTTAAGTCAGAAATAATTAATGGGAAAGAACATACCTTCAACGGCTTGATTGCTTCTTCGGCTTGTATCCCTTATTACAATAAACCAGTAGAAATAAATAAAAACTTTTATATAGATGGGAGCTATATGGTTACTGAATCTTTTGAAAATTTAATAATAAAAAATAAAGATAAAAAATTCATTTATATTATAAATCATAGGCAAAGTTTGTCGTATGCTCTGGTAAGATTACCCACTCGTTTTTTTGAGTCACTTTTAATTTGGAGATTGTATGGTCTTAGACTAGCTTTTAAATATATAGCGACATTAGATATTATTGATTTAAATAAAT
>CAIJZZ010000007.1 GCA_903825255.1 uncultured bacterium | reverse complement strand
TGCGCACCAGATAATTTTAGAGAATATATATCCACTCAACTTATATCACATTTAGATTCAGGTAGAAATTATTTTTTTTCATATTATTTGTATCATAATACTGTTGGTGACCAAAAAAAGATGGCTATGTCTTCAATAGTAGTAATAATGGAATAGAAATATATGAAAACAAAAAGTTAAAGATATGATAATTTTTAATACAAATACTGGAGATATAACAATAAAAAAAATACGAAGATAGCGGAAATTTTGGTTTAAATAATATGGGCTTGCCTGGAGTATAAAAAATATAATACTTTTTTAATTTATTTAAGTTTATAATTAAAATAAAAACGATTTACCTTAATAAAGGTAAATCGTTAAAATAAAACCCTAAAGCCATTAAAATTCTATTATGAACTTCTTCCGAAGTCCCATTTCCGTCTATTTCAATTAAATTGAAATTTTTTTTGAAAAATGGAATCAAAGAAGTCTTTTTTTTACGGAAGATTTTAAACCTCCTTTTAATGGTCTTTATAGAATCATCTAGCCTTTGTCCCCTTTTTAAAAGCCTTTTCAGGGCTTCTTTTTGGGTAATCTTTATAAAAACTACATCTACTTTTCTCTGATAAAAATTCATCATTTCTAAAAGAGTTTTAGCTTGTTTTACGTTTCTAGGAAAGCCATTAATGATTAAGTTTTTCTTCTTCGAAAACCCTTTTATTAAATCGCTTCCCACAAGTGATTCCGAAAGAAAGTTAGGTAACAATTCTCCTTTTTTCATTGAATCCTCTATAAGCTTAGAGGTATAATTCGATTTTTTTAAATTTCTAAATTTTTCTCCTGTACCTATATACAGAAAAGATTCTAATTTTTCTTTAAAAAAATCTATCAACATTCGAGAATGCTTGTCTTTGCCACCACACGGGTACGCAATGAGAACTATAACTCTATCCATGTATAATTGATTTTATTGGTTATCACAAAAGATATAAATCTACTCTGAAAACCAATAAAATGATCTTTTCAATAAACTGCCTTTTGCCAGATAATAACATACTTGTGTTAATCTGTAAATACTACAAAATAAAAAAGGTGTTTTAGTAATATACTAAAACACCTTAAATTTTTTACCCTAATAATTTATTGCAAAAGGTTGCTTCCGTTGGCATCTCCAACGCAAATAGCTTTAAAGTTACAAACTATGCTTTTTTTAGCATCTGTTTTAATGATGCTATTTTGATCAAAAAGCCACTTGCCTCCTTTAAACTTATCTTGTAGTTGAACAAAATACCTATTCACTTCTAGTGCATCTAAAGGATTGATTTTATTATCTGCATTTACATCAGCTGCTTTTTGCTTTAAAGAATCACCAAAAGTAGTGATTAATTTCACAAAAAACTTATTAATTTGTAATGCATCTACCGGATTTATTCCACCGGGTTTTCCAGGATTATATGTAATAATCTGGTATTCACCAGCCATAACATAATCAAAAGTATAATGACCAAAAGCATCAGTAATGGCAGAAGATAAGATTTCTCCTGTTGTTAGGTCTTTCAATGCTACCTGTACTCCTTGTAATGGAGTAGAGTTCGTATTGTCATAAGTTACAACACCACTAATAGTAGTAGTTATATTTACTTTTCTAATACGATTATTATACGTATCAGAAATATAAACGTTACCATTATTGTCTTCACACACCCATGAGGGAGTGTAAAACTCAGCTAAAGTAGCTAAACCTCCGTCTCCTATCCCTCCAGCAATTCCGTTACCAGCAATGGTAAATATTTTACCATTGGAATTCATTACTTTTCGAATAACCGCATTATACTGATCACAGATGATAATGTTGTCACCTTTATCTGCAAATAATCCACAAGGAGAATTTAAACTAGCATTAACTGCTAAATCCCCATCTCCGGAATAGTTAGCTAATCCTATACCAGCAAAATTAGTAATAATATTTGTAAAAGCATTTATAATTCTAACTCTGTGGTTATAATAATCAGAAAGATATAGATTATTATAAGAATCAAAACAAAGACCTAAGACACCATGAAATTCAGCGTCTTTTGCTAAACCTCCGTCTCCAGAATCACCTACTTTACCGTTACCAGCAAAAGTAGTAATAGTTCCATTGGATATTTTTCTAATCACTCTATTGAAATAATCTGAAAAATATAGATTTCCATAACCATCGAAAGCAAGACCAGTGGGACCATTTAAACTAGCTAATATAGCTAATCCTTTATCTCCCGCATAACCAATAATACTATTCCCGACAATGGTCGTAATATTATTAGTAATAATATCTATTTTTCTGATTATATTGTTTCCAATATCAGAAAAATATATATTTCCAAGCTGATCAAGGCAAATACCTGACAACTGATACATAGAACCTTGTGCTAAATTTAATTTAGCATTTATAGCCAGATTTCCGTCACCAGAATATCCAACTATCCCTGTACCTGCAATAGTAGAAAAAATATTCGTATTAAGATCAATTTTCTGAATTTGATTATTTTGCTGATCTATAAAATACAAAATATTTTTCTTCAAATTTATACAGACTCCTGCTGGATTGTTAATTTTGGCATTTAATGCCAAGCCTCCATAGCCAGTTGCCCCAGGAGTTCCATCTCCAACAACTGTAGTTATAATCTGAGCTTTCATAAATAAAGCCCCAAACATAAAAACTGCTAGCATTAAAGTCTTTGCAGCTAAAGACCCCTTAAGAATAATCATTTTTTTCATAGTTATTACAATTTTAGTTAAAGATTAGATAATTTTAGCTTTTTAAGCGCTAATATAACGTCCAAAAAGCTAATATTATCTACTAAAACTGTCTATTTTAAGGAGCATATCCTGTTTACAAATTAACACATATTTTTAAAAAAGCAAATTT
>CAIJZZ010000006.1 GCA_903825255.1 uncultured bacterium | reverse complement strand
TTCATTAAAACAACAACAGAAAAAACAAACTAATAATACAACCTAAAAAACTAATGTCTTCCATCGCATTTAAAGCACAGGCAAAAAAAGCATTATCACAATGCAGAATTATAAAAAACAATAATGAGACCCCAACCTGCCATTTTTGTCATATGGCTAAAGATTTTTTCAAAGAAAATAATATAGCTTATACAGAATATAATGTAGCTAGTGATTTGGAAAAACGCAAAGAAATGCTTGATCTAACAAATCAAATGGGTGTTCCAGTTATTGTCATTGATGGTGATTGGATAGTTGGTTTTAATAAACCTGAGATTGCAAAAAAGCTCGGATTAGTTTAATCTCAAATATGAAAAATATCTGGAAAAATATTTTTGCCTTAATAATATTTGGTGTTTTTGTTTTTTTATTTAGAACTACAATCTTAAATGACTATTATGTTTTACAAGACAAATATTTTCCTTGCAGTAGACCGATTTCTTATTCTATTGGTTCTTTTGATACTAGTTTCGGAATCAGTAAAGCAGATTTTTTGAGTGATATACAACAAGCTGAAATGATTTGGGAAAAATCGATTAATAATGAGCTATTCGTTTATAAAATAGAAGGTGGAGATTTAAAAATTAATTTAATTTTTGATAATCGTCAAGCGAATACTTTTAAATTAAAAGATATTAATCAGACGATAGAAGGTGATAAAACCTCTTATAATAATTTAAAATCTAAACTTGATTCTCTTCAAAAGGAATATTCAGCAAAAAAATCTATTTTTGATTCAAAAGTTGTTGCCCTAGAGGATAGTAGAAAAAAATATGAAGATCAAGTAACTTATTGGAATAATCAAGGTGGAGCACCAAAGGTAACATATGACCAATTAAATCAAGAAAAAAAGAATATTGAAAGTGCCGTAGCAATAGTTAATCAACTACAAAGTGATTTAAATATTAGTGCTACAGAAATTAATAATTTAATTAATCAATTAAATAGTTTTGCTTCATCAGTGAATGGACAAGTAAAAAATTATAATACTATCAATAATAGTTTAGGCCAAGAATTCGAAGAGGGAAGCTATGTGGTTGATCAAAATGGAAAACAAATAGATATTTACCAATTCGAAAATAAAGATAAATTAATTAGAGTTTTAGTACATGAATTAGGTCATGCGCTTGATTTAGAACATGTAGATAATAAAAATGCTGTGATGTATAGGTTAAATGATGGGATTAATTTAAACCTTACAGTGGATGATATAAATTTACTTAAAGCACATTGCGGGATTAAATAAACTTGGTCACGAATAATTTTTAGCCGTCGCTAAAAATTTTCTCGACCCCGACTCGCAATTTTGCCTACTGGCAAAATATTGCTCCGTCTCACAGAAAACTTTAAAAAAGCAAAGCAGTTTGCTTTTTTAGTTTCTGTGCCCCCACTCCGAATCGAACGGGGATCTATTCCTTAGGACGGAACTGTTCTATCCATTGAACTATGGGGGCTATATGTTTAATTTAACACAAAAAAAATAATTTTAAAAATTTGTTTTTTATACAAATTATGCTAAAATACTTTTGTGCAATTAAATATTTTTAGTTGCCGAGGTAGCTCAGTAGTAGAGCTCTCCCCTGAAGAGGGATAGGTCGGCAGTGCGATTCTGCCCCTCGGCACAAATAAAAATACCCCATCTATAGGGGTATTTTTGCTTCTATATTGATTTTACTTTTACATTAGTTTTCTTTTCTTTATCTATTTTTGGTAGTTTTATAGTGAGGAGACCATGTTTTTCTGTGGCTTCGGTTTCTTCTGGTTCAATTTCTTGAGGTAAGAGAATAGTGCGAGAAAATGATCCCCAATAAAGTTCTTTAGTAAAATAATTTCCTTCATCAATTTTACGATTTTCTTCTCGTTTTCCCCGGATAGTTATAATATCTCTAGCGATAGTTAATTCTAAATCTTCTGGTTTTACACCAGCCACCATTGTTTGCACAATAATATCCATTGGTGTTTGATAAACATCTACGGCTAATTCTGCTTCCTCATTTTCTTCTTCCATCCAATTATCCTCTCTCTTATCTTCTTTAACTGATATTTTTTTTATTTCTTCCTCTTCATATTCTTCATCTGCTCGCATACTACCAGTTAATCTTTCAAAAAAACTTCTTTTTTTATTTTTTATATTCATTTTTTTTAAAATTTATTATTAAGCAACATCGACTTTTTTGCTCATTCTTCTTAGTTTTTCAAAAAATAGTAAATTAATAATTGTGGCGACCCATAAGAAAGCGAAGACTTTTAAAAATTCACTTCCATTACCTTCCATTATAAAAAAATTAAAGATACTATGCAAGGCAATAGCGGAAATAAGACCAATAAAAAGATATATTTTTTTATTAAATTTTTCCATAAAAAAAGAAAGTCCTAAAGCAATGCCTATAATACCAGAGGAAACAGTGTGTAAAAGAGTTGAGCCAAGAAATCTAAGGTTACCTGTTAAAATCCCTACAGTAGCCTGGTTTAAAGAAAATGGCTTGATTAAAAAAAGCATATTTTCAAGGGCTGCGAAACCAAGCGCAGTGGTAATCAAAAAAATTGGCCAATCAATAGGTTTATGGATATAAGTTGTCCTGTAAAGAATGAATATTACTGCAATATATTTAATTACTTCTTCTATACTTGCAAATAAGATTATCTGCCACTTGTTTGAATTTACAATACCTTGAATAAATTTTTGAATTGGCAAAACAAAAAAAACTAGAGTCATACCGACTATAAAACACAGAGCTAAGAGCCCTTTAGGTTCAGATTCATCTTTATATTCTCGAAGCCAAAACCATAACCAAAAAAAAGCGGGTATAGCTCCTCCTAATAATGCCAAGCCTAAAACTTCTGGATTATTAGTTATCATAAGTCTTGCCCATCTGAAGTTGTTTCAGAATAGGGCCATTTTTCTACTACTAAAAGATTTTTATTTGGGATAGGCAATATAGACCAAATTTCTTCAGTAATAAAAGGCATGAATGGGTGTAGAATTTTTGTAATTTTTATTAGAGTCCCTAATAAAAATTGGATTCTAGAATTTTTGACTATTTCATCAGATCCTAGTAGTATTGCTTTACTATCTTCAATAATGACATCGGCAAAGCGTGTCCAAACATATTGATAAATCTTCTCAGATACTAAATAGAATTTATATTCATCCATTTCTTTAGTTATTTCTTGAATTAAGGTTTCTCTTTCATTAATTAAATCTTTGTCAGCTTCTGTATAATCAGAAAATTTTTCATCATATTTTATATTTTCAGTGTTACTTAAAACAAAACGAGTTATATTCCAAATCTTATTAGCAAAATGTTTATAAGCCTTCACTTTATTCATATCAAATTTAGTATCGTTTCCAGGTCCAACACCGACAATCAGAGCCATCCGTAATGCATCAGCTCCATATTCATTGATCACATCTATCGGATCTATGTTGTTTCCTGAAGACTTACTTATTTTTTTTCCACCTATATCACGGACTATTCCATGGAAATAAACTGTCTTAAAAGGAATTTGGTCGATTAAATATTGACTCATTAAAATCATTCGAGCCATCCAGAAAAAAATAAGTTCATAACCAGTAACTAGCACAGTAGTAGGATGAAAGTTTTCTAAATCTTTAGTTTTTTCAGGCCAACCGAGAGTTGAAAATGTCCAAAGTCCAGAAGAGAACCACGTATCTAAAGTATCGGGATCTTGAGCCCAGCCTTCATCTTTAGGTGCTTCCATGCCACAATATATTTCAGTGCCCTTATACCAGACAGGAATGCGGTGTCCATACCAAAGCTGACGAGAGATGCACCAATCTCGAAGATTTTCTATCCAGTTATAATAAACTTTTTCGAAACGATCTGGCAGAATTTTTATTCTTCCGTCTTTGACTGGTTCCATCATTAATTCTTTTAAAGTTTTATTATTTTTAGATTTTATTGGATGATTTACATTGATAAACCACTGTTCCATTATTTGAGGTTCTACCACTCCGCCTGTTCGTTCAGCGGTAGCGATTCGATGTACATAATTTTCATCAATCGAGACAAGTAAACCTTTTGCTTTTAATTTTTCTACAATTTTTTCTCGAGCATCATTGATTTTCATTCCGGCAAATTCTTCTGCAATTGGTAGTAGTTTGCCATATTTATCTATAATTTGCTCTTTTTCGAGTTTATATTTTTCAGCCAGTGCAAAATCTTCATGTGAATGCCAAGGAGTGATGGTCATGACTCCAGTACCGAATTCCATATCAATCATTGCATCTTTTATTACAGTGGCTTCTATTGGGCCATTTATCCATTCTACGGTTATTTTTTGGCCGTGTTGCCATTCTTTATACCTTTTATCGTCTGGATGCATCACGACGTATTTATCGCCAAATTTAGTTTCAGGCCGAGCAGTACTTATTTCAAAAGGTCCATACTTAAAAGTATAAAATTTACTTTTACGTTCTTCATATACAAGCTCATCATCAGAAATGACTGTCTGACCTTTTGGATCCCAGTTTACGATACGGTGTCCACGATAAATCAATCCATCATCATACATTTGTTTGAAGGCTGTGCGAACCGCAAAATTCCTTTTTGCGTCCAAAGTAAAAGCCTCACGTGACCAATCCAGAGAGACGCCAATCCTTTTTAATTGTTTGATAATAGTGTCGTGAGATTCTCCTGCAAATTTATTTACTCTCTTTAAAAATTCTTCTCGTCCCAAATCATTTTTGCGAATACCTTCTTTTTCTAGTAATTTTTCAACTTTAGTTTGAGTAGCAATAGCGGCATGATCAGTCCCTGGTATCCAGAGAGTTTTCTTGCCTTGCATTCGATTGAACCGAACTAAGACGTCCTGAATCGCATCTTCGAAAGTATGCCCAATATGTAAGATACCGGTGACGTTGGGGGGAGGGAGAATAATTGAAAAATAATTTGATTTTTCATTTACAATCTTTTTTTCTACGCAAATATCAGGGTTAAAAAAACCGCTCTCTTCCCAGAGCTTATAAATTCTTTCTTCAGTTGTTTTTGGGTCATAAGGCTTTAAGAGCTTTTCATCCATATTTAAAAATATAACATTTTTTATTTGATTTTTCAATAAATACTTTAAAAATAAGGGTAAATTTAGATAATTGACATAATCTATTTTATATGCTATGTTTTGCCTAGTACTTGAACCTTGCCAAAAAATATTAGTTTTTGATTTTAGATAGTGAATTGCCTTAATTTATGAAAAACTTGATAATTTAAGGCAATTCATTATTTTTAAATTTTTAAACTAATAAAAAAATTCTAAATATGGAAAAACAATTATTTAAAACCAAAAAAACTTTCATTTTCAATTTTAAAATTAATAAAGAAATTGAAGAAAAATTAAAAAATATTGGAGTTAAGACTATATATTTAAGTAAAGTAAACAAGATAAATAATAAACTGATTGACCCTAGAGAAGAAATTTTTCTTCAAAAAATTAACAAACAACATGCTGTATTATTGAAAAAAATGCAATTTCAGTTTTTAATCATACTTTCTAATATATGCATGATTAAATATGAAAACAAAAATCCATTTTTAAGTCTTACTTATAAAAAAGAAGGTAAGGTTTTACTGGATATTTCTTTTGGTATGTCTGAAATTATTGGTCATGTGTTTGGTTTAACATTTTCGAATTTGTTAATTTACCATAACTCAGACGATTCAATTACAGTAAATGCGTCTGATATTCTTAGTAAAAAAGAAGCAACGTGTTTGCCTTACTTTGAAGAAGAAGATGAAAAGTTAATTGTAAGATATTAATTTTTTAATTTTAAACAATCCATATCTATCAAAAAGCTTATTTTATAGCCCATTTTATTTTAATATTATGGGCTTTTTTAATTACTACTAAAAATGAGGATATCTTATGGATTCTTTGTCTTATTCTTTTTCTTCAAAAGCTATTTTAAGAATTTCAGGAAAATGTTCCCAAGAAATTTGGGTTGGTGGAGTTGAATCAATATTTACACCTCCATTTTGAATAGAATTAGTAGCTGGATCATAATACCAATTTTCCGCTTCAGCTATTTTACCTGGTACTGAAAGCTCTTCAATTTTCTTTTCTGTTTCTTTGCCAGTATTAGCATAAATTTCACTTATTCTTATAGTTGCGGCTAAATTTTCTAGTGGAATTTTTTTATTATTTTGTTGGCGAGATAAAATGTTTACATGTCCACTAGACCTTTTTTGAACGACAATATCATATTTACCTCCAGCTTGAGCTCGTAAATAACCGGGGATACTAATATTATCAGATTCCAAAAATACAGCTCTCATATTTGGTAATTTTAATTCGAAAGCCTTGCCTTGTTTTAAAAGTTCAGTGTAAATTTTTGGTAGTTCTTTGATTCTTCTGTTTTCTTCTAAATAATGTGCTTCTAATAGGGGAATAACTATATTTACAACTTTATTTGGATCCTGTGGATATTCTTTATTCATTGAGCCTATCAAGCCAGAAAGTCCGAAAGTTTTATCTAATGTGTCTTTTGAAATTGTTCCAAGTCCGAACTTATCATCTCTTTCCGCATATTTTAGGAGTTTACTGAGAGATGGATCTCGGTCTATATTCAAATCTTGTGCCACCAATAATGAAGCAGTGGTATTTTCTTTTACATGATGGTTATAAGGACCATTCCCAACATCTATCAATAGCTCACCATTTTTTATATATTCCTCGTGAGTTTTTTTTGATCCAGCGTTTGGGTCAATTTGAATTATAGCTTTTTCTATATTTGGAAATTTATTTGAACCGAAATACTTTAGTAAATATATAGCTAAAATAGTATCTGGTTGAGGTCTGACAGGGATGGTTATCTTTGAAATATTCATAAAAACATTATACCTTTAAAGGCTTTTCAAGGCACTTGACAAAATGACTTTAATTTGCTATACTCTAGAAGAATAAAAAAGCACATTATATTTTAATATAAACAATAAATAAATTTTTACAGTTATGGCAGCAAATACAGTATCATCAGAAAGATACGGAAAGTTTATCCGTACTTACAAAGGCAATCTTTTGATTTGCATGAAGCTTTATCGTAAAGAATTCTTTTTTTACATGACTCCTAAGGGATTTCGATTCATTAGTGAACATGAAAGAAAAAGAGGAATGTACGTTACAGCTAAGGAATGGAATTGGGCATTGAATAATTGGAAAGATTCTAAGGGTAATAAAGTTCAACCTGAAGAATTAACTGGTGATGATCTAAGGAATGCAGAAAAGCTGAGAATTCCAATAGCTCACAACTTCTGTTTCCTGATGTCAGGAGAGGATCTTAAATCTCTTCCCAAAAATCATCAACAATATTTTCCAATGCCGGAGAATATAGAAAACCAGAGAAATAATTAACCCCGCTTCAGGGAGTGAAGCAACCTAGCACAACTTTGATTTATCAGGGTTGTGCTAAAATTTTGCCAATTTTCGACTTTTTAGTCGATTTAATCTAATCTTAAATTTCCATCTGCTTTTATTTTATTTGGATTGATTGTTTTTTTGTTGTTAGTAAAGTATTTTAAAGCACCAGCGATGCTGATCATCACACTATTATCACCGGAGAGTTTTTTATTTGGAAAGAAAATCTTTTGATCTTTTTGAATAATTTTTTTCATTTCACTTTTTAAAAATTTATTAGCAGAGACACCACCAGCGACGATCAAAGTTTTAACTTTATATTTTTCAAATGCTTTATTTGTTTTATAAACTAAAGTTTCTACTACTGCATTTTCGAACTCCATTGCAATTTGTTTTTTTATATCAATATTTTCTAAAATATTTGGATTTTTTTCTTTTAAATCACGAATCAAATAAAGAACCGCAGTTTTTAATCCTGAAAAAGAAAAATCAAAATTTTTGCTGTATTTCATCGGGCGAGGGAGAGAAAAAGAAAAATTAAGCTTCTCCGGGCACGAATTCTTTCGTTTTCTGGTTTCTTCAGCTAATTTTGAAATCTCTGGCCCGCCTGGATAGGGTAGTAGAAGCATACGAGCTACTTTATCGAAAGCTTCTCCAGCTGCATCATCTAGGGTTTCACCGATAATTTTATATTTTCCAAATTTTTCAAAAAGAACGAGTTCAGTGTGCCCTCCGGAAACCAGTAAAGATAGAGCTGGAAAATTTATTTTTTTTATTTTAAATTCTTTTTTCTCTTCACCGAAAACTGAAAGAATATGTCCTTCCATATGATTCACTGGCACCAATGGAACATTCCATTTTTTAGAAAGTTCTTTGGCAAAGACAATTCCAGTCCAGAGAGCTGGTTCAAGTCCAGGCCCAGAGGTAACAGCTATTAGATCAACGGGTTTTATTTTTTTATTCCTCGGCCCTAGGCCTACGGACGAGGCTAATTTTGCTTTTACTAAAGTTTTTTCTAAAAGTATTGGCAGATTTTTCTGATGCTCTCTTTTAGCTAGAGCAGGGAAAACACCCCCATATTGTGCATGGATTTTTATTTGAGAATTTAAACTATTTGCCAGTACTTTAAAACTGGGATTTTTTGATCCTTTAACTTCTAAAATACTTATGCCTGTTTCGTCGCAGCTTGTTTCAATGCTTAAAATTTTCATATAAAATGTGTCTCTATTGTACCAAGTTAGAACCTATTTTCAAAATCGGTAATCTCTAGCGTTCCCCGCGTGCTAAAGCACCTCTGTGCAGTAGCACAGAGCTTTCTCAAAGAGAAAGTGCGGGGAAACGCTGAACGGCTCAAATACCACCAAATGAGCCGTTAGAGAAAATGGACTCGGTTTTGCGAAACTAAATTGCGGGAGGGAGGATTCGCAAAACCGAGACTTATTCTTTTTTGAAATTCGGCGGATTGGGTTTGGGTTTCCGCCCCGCAGGAGAGTGCGGGAGGAATGCGGGGCGGATTTTTGGATTTTTGGCGGGTGGGCTA
>CAIJZZ010000005.1 GCA_903825255.1 uncultured bacterium | reverse complement strand
CTCCGTAAAGGGACTAAAAGAACCTAACAAAATCCAACAATCAAATCAAAATATCAAAGAACCTACTATACTCTTATATGATAGCATATTTAAATGTAAAAGTCAAGCTAAATAACCCTTGTAAAATAAGGGTTTTCTATGCTGCTCTATATACTATACAAATTTAGAACTGCAAACTGGGCTAAGATAAAAAGTGAGCTTGAATTTAGTAAAATTTTTGAACTGTTTCCCAAATTGGACAAATAAAAAACGCAAAACTCCTGTTATGAAGCTCTGCGTTTTGATGAAAATCTTATTTTATTTAGTGAACTGCACTGATTCCAATGAAACGAGTAGAACTAGCACTGTTCCATTGCATTTCAGGATTATAAAACTGTTCACAATCCCCTTTTAGTTCGTCTAAAGGAGAGTCGTTGCATAAAACATTCAAGATCCAGGCAACCATTGCTTTTGGTTCTTTTGTTTGATGATACACATTATTGTATCCAACTGGGGTTCCAATTTCCGTAAAAAGAAAATCTTTATTCAGAATTCTTTTTTCGATCTTTTTTTGCATCTTTCTTTCATCTCCTTCAACCCAAGAGTAAATCAATGTGTCTCTTTGCGTCCTGTCTTTTTTAAGTAAGTGAATAGTCATTGTGGTCTTACCACTGCTATTATCTTCAGGATGAGTAGAATAACGAGTAATAAATTCAGGGTATAAATAGTAGACAATCTCATTCTCATACTCCTTCTTTTCGTATGCAGCAAGAATTGAGGTGAATTCCTTTTTTCTTTTTTGCATAGAATCATTGAGTAAAATCAACACTCTGTCAATTTTATTTTCAACCTTAAAGGCTAACCTTAAGCTGTCTTCAGATACTTCAAAAAAATTCTTGTTTCTCTGGATGAGGGTGGTTTTCTTCACTGGAACCGATTTCGTTATTTTTTGTGTCTGCTGAGTGTTTTCGTTTGTCTTCGAAGAACAACTCATAAAGAAACTGGCTAAAATAGCTGTAACAAAAATTAAAATACTTTTCATGGCTCTTAGTTTTTACTGGTTAAACGAAAGAAGAATTTGGAATGTTTATTGAACATGGTATCAGGACGAGGATAACTAACCCCAATAGCAAGGTGTCCGTGGTTATTCATTATAGTGAACACGCCACTATTTATCTTTCTCGCGACAACTACATAATGTTCGTCGAAACGTTCCTGAACTGGTTGTTCGGGATACTTCAGTCTTATCTCGAAAGCATCATAGGGGGTACATTCTTGCAATCCATTTTTTTTAGCAGTTTTAACAATATTCTTGTAGGAGACTTCCTCGTCGTGATTTCCTGCAAAACCTGCATAACCAAGATCAGTAATGTCTATCATTACGATATCAACTCCGTATGGCTTAAATTTTCCAAAACGAAGCTTTCTCAGCATTGTTTCGGCCCGTCCATAAATTTCCATGCCGTTTGCCTCCAATGAAGTTTTTGCATGATCGGCTGACTTAAAGAAACCATTAGATAGAGTTTTCCAAGCCTTCCAAAAGGTTGGCAGAGTCCATGTCGGTATCTCCTTACGCATGAATTTTTTAAAGGCTTCAAGCCAGACAAAGCCATCTTTGCCGTCTAGACATTTTTTTAATTCTTCCAACAGTCCCTGAGCTTCAGGGAGTGCTGAGTTTTCTTTGTTTCCCATTATTTTTTGTTTTAAGCATACACCAACATGGTATAGCTCCTTAAAAACCAATAAAAATTGGCGTCAAAAGAGCTACACCAAAGGGCTTAAACATAAGTGTTTTCAAGATACAATATACTTATATAGTATAGCATATTGTAGTAAAAAGTCAATAGCTAGCTCCGAACTTGGGATGATGTTCGAATGAGTATTTTGGAGAAATAAAAAAAGCCACTACTTTGAATTTTGTGGCTTTTTAATTAGATTTTCTAGTCTACCTGTTTTACTTGCAGATAGTTACAGTTTCATGGTTCAATTTGAATAGACAGGGATAAGGAATATCAATCGGTTCCTTTCCATGGAAAAAGAATTTCGCACCTGTTTCTTTGCCTCCCAAAAACATTTCACCATGCTGATGCAGTCCTTCATCAAAGAAAAGATACGAACCTTCCCGTAATCCGATGACCGGAATTACACTTTCCTCGTGGAACTCTGCAATTCGTTGAGGACGGGTTTCTCCCATGTGAAGCGATTTTTCATCAGGGTCAAAGTAATGGGGATTGATCTGGATATTTTTCAAGCGTAAACCTTCCAACCCGTGTTCGGGATAAACAATAGGCATGTCATTGGTTGTGTGAATTCCCCAACCGGCAACATTACTGCCAGCACTTGCGCCCATATAATATTCCAAACCTCCTCCCGACATAAATGCCTTTTGGATAGCTTCAACCAATCCAAAAAACTGGAGATTTTTCAGCAACCTGAAAGTGTTACCTCCACCAACAAAGATAGCCCGTACATCTCCG
This sequence comes from uncultured bacterium, assembly GCA_903825255.1. Classification (GTDB taxonomy): domain Bacteria; phylum Patescibacteriota; class Minisyncoccia; order Phycocordibacterales; family UBA9973; genus UBA9973. Next base: position 11,923 of record CAIJZZ010000005.1, on the reverse strand, counting down.
TTGAGTAATGCTGAATATAGGTTCAAATCATTAACATTCAAAACTTTGATCCCCCACAGAGCAAAGCGATCCTTCACTTGTTGTGTGTATGCTTCCCAATTTTTCTTGTGAGCAGAATAAGGGATGAAAACAATCTCTTTTACTCCGAGTAAAAAGTGAGGGATTGTTTTGTCATAGTGGTCTAAATAGCCACCCCCTCTGAATTTAGAGGACGAGATAAGTAACATTTTCTTTTTCATGACGGTAAAATTTTAGTAAATGATTTTTGAATTGTTGGTTAATTTTCATTTTCTTTTTTCATAAGAGAAGCTACAACAATATCAACCATAACCTCTCCGCCTGCGTATCTAATACATTTTTGTGCCAGCAAAAACCCGGTAGCAATTGTCTCACGGGATTCCTCAGATATTTCCGTTTCGACAATCAACTTTGCGAGTATTTTTAATTGCTCTAAATTCTGTACTGCGTACAAGGAATCAAGTATTGATTCCTCAAATGGTTTCTTGCTCATATGCTATATATTAGGTTTATATTATTTGGTCTGCAAAATTTCCTAAGTTCAAGAAACTTAATAGACCAAACAATATAGAAAAACCTATTTTCAAAGAATTGCATTTACCTCCAAACTACCACATATTAAATTATGAGTCAATAAAACTGCGATGCTCTGAACTTGGGAGGATGTTCGGAAAGAAACTATAGACAAACAAAAAACTTTACAATGAAACAAGCTTTCTATCTTTATAATAAGAAATGAAAATAGTTTAACTATTCAAAAACGAGTGTTCTTAAAAATATATAATTTGAATGTCATAAATGGGATAAAGGAAAATAAAGATTATGGAGCATACCAATAACAAGGATGATAATTATGAAATGGGTTAGGTCCCTCATATACTCCTAAATTACTAAAACAATAATAATTACCAGAATTTAATACAACAGTAATACTGTACATGTCACCTTGTGGTATTGGATGACCACCATTCGGGTCATACGCACCCATTAAAATCTTATTTCCTTCACTAAAAGCTCCAACTCCTATATTATAAATAGCTATACAAATTTTTTGTGCTTCACTTGCCATATTTCCTGTTAAATTAGAACAATCTGGTGGATTAACAAAACCACCAACCCATAATCCACTTCCACCATAATTACTATAATTACCACTTAAAAAGTCTTGTTCAATCACCTTCCCCAATTCTGCTATTTCTTGCTTTATGGCAGCATCTTTTGCCTTTACACGAGCAGAACCTAAAACTGTAAACACAATAGAAGATAAAAGACTGATGATAGATATTACCACTAGAAGTTCAATGAGAGTAAACCCTTTATTGTTTTTCATCATTTATATTATACACCAAAGTTATTTAGGTTCGAACTTCTACTAAGGTAGGAAAAATAACCATTACAAAATATGGCTAAAAATTTTGCTCCGGGGGTAGGGATCGAACCTACGACCAATCGCTTAACAGGCGACCGCTCTACCGCTGAGCTACCCCGGAATTTTGTATTCGGGATAGCTCAACGGAACCGCTGGTCACAAGTATTTTTCTGCTGAAAAATCTCGCTACCCCGACTCAGCACCTTCGTGCTTCCGTCTTTGAAATACTTAACGTATTTCAACTACCCCGGAATTTTTTAATTTTAAAAAACTAACCAAAAAGTGGACTTGGGCGTTGGGTTTTGGAATAAGTTTGCCCGAGAATTTGAGTATTTATCTCATGTAATTCGTGAATATGAAACAGATAAAATTGAACACGTTTAACCCTTTTCTAACATAGAATATATCATAAGTTTTAATTAAATGCCATTTTAGGAAAATTATCTGATTATTTCCGTATCAAAATACTGTTCCTGAAAATGGATCAAGGACATTATTTTTTCGTTGTCTATTTTAACTCCTTTTGGAACGACGATTAGTTTATCATCATCATCATCTTTTCTGTGAGCTATGGCAATACAAATGCCTTTCCCTGTTTTTGTTGGTTCATCCACTCCTAAAAAGTAAGCATCCAAATCATCACCATCAGGAGCTTTTACTCCTTTTATAAAACCATAATTCACTTCATATAAAAATCCATGTTCTGGATGGCTTGAGCCAAGCGAACGATCCATGATTACTTCCACCTCCTTGCCAAGAAAAGACTTTGCAAGTTCAAGGGATTTTGAGTGTTCTAAAGATATTTTTTTATTTTCCATATTTTATTTATACTTCTCTAGTTCTTTTGACCACTTTTCATAATTTTCTCTAGCAAATTTTTTATGTTCCTCTGTACTAATACGATTAAACATCCAATCAAATTTTTCCTTAATATTTTTATAACCTTCAACTGGAACCCTCTTCTCAACAAATTTCTGAGCATTAGTTTCAAAATAACTCACTGAATCTGCATCCATAAGAGCATTCTGTTCCATATCACCTCCAACTTCATGCCTACTTATTAAATGTTTTACTTTATTTATAGTTTCTGTGTCAGCTCTATTCTTTTGTAAAAACTCTCCTAGAATTTCTGCCCCTTCTTCTGAATGGCGTTTTAATATTTCTGGATTTAAATAATCACGCTCATTTTCTCCTTTAACTCCACGTTCTATATCGTGAGCATAAGCAGAGATTCTGTGAGCTTCTGTCGCATTTGGAATAAATTTTTCAATCCAATAAACTGTCCTTTCAAAATGAGGTTTCTTTTTCCCAAATGATTTATCTACATATTCAACTACTTTGTCGTATAAAGGAAATTTTTCAAAATATATTTTTATTGCTTCTAAAAAAGGAGGGGTAAAAATATCTGAATTTTTTAATAAGTCTTTTTTAAGTTCTTCAATTGAAACCCACTTACATGATTCAACTTCTTTTTTGTCTATTATTACTGGAGAATCACTTTGGCTCAAAAATATAGTTTCAAATGAATTATTTACCTTATCTGAAAAATGAAAAGTGAATAGTTCATTAAATGAAATATCTTTGATACCTATTTCTTCATAAGTTTCTCTCTTTATGCATTCTTCAGTTGTTTCATCTCCAACTGTTCCTCCTGCTGAAAATGAAAAAAATCTAGGGTACCATTTTTTGTTTTCAGAGCGTCTTTGTAATAATAATTTACTGTCAGAATTAAAGAGTAGTAAGTGGACACCACGATGAATCCTGCCTGTGCCGTAGAAATCTTCTCGTGGACGCAATCCTATAACATTATTATCTTCATCAACCTCTATGTTAAGTTCTTGTTTCATTTTAATATTTTTATTATCACCACCGTTCTATCATCGTTAGATTTTGTAGATAAATATTTTTTATACTTATAAGGATCTTCTTTTTCGACTTTTAAGTATTCTTCCTCGTAAGCTTGTATATTTACCTTATTTGGCAATGAGAAATAACCATCACTAATAAGTTCAATGGTTTCAATGTTATTAAGACTAAATTCAAATGTTTTAATAAATTTTTCTGGTATTTTTGTCCCATCAATGAAACCATATCCTAGAATAGAATTTGGATTATTAAGATAAACATGTTGATTCTTTAAAAGAGGCATTATATATTCACGACCTCCTTCTATGTCTCCAGTAGTAATAATATAATTACTACGTGCTTTAGCATTTAATTCATCAATCAATTTGTCATTTTTGTAAACTTCTTTTCCATTTATTCTAAAACTTGTATCTCCGATCTGAGTTATTAATACTTTATTATCTAAAATACGAACACATACCAATGTAGAACTAAACCTTTTACTTCCATCATCTAATGCTTGAGGATTTATTGCTTTATATAAATCAGAAACTTTAGCAGTAAGATAATCAGTAAGTTCTTTGCCGTTATATTCAATTTTAAAAGTTTCTTCTACTATCAACCTTGATATGAGTTCTCCACCACTTTTATTATTAAAAGATGAATTACTTTTATCTGTTGCACCATCTGCAATGGTAAAGGTATTTTCTTTATAATTAAAGTAATCTTCATTTCTATCATCACTCTTACCTTTTGAAAATTTTTCTATTTGTATATTCATATTTAATAATTTCTTATTATAAATTCTGTTTCAGGAATCAACAGATATTCATTTTTATCTTCTGGATGATTTTTCTTAAAAAATTCTAAATCTCCCAATAACTCTTCAGAATAATGAACAAAAGCATTTATTGGAAGCAATCCAAAACCCTTTTTCCAATCAGTGTTGATACTTCTCGTAAAATCACATAAAATCATAACTCCCGCAGATGACCCAGCATAAACTTTATTTTCTAGCATACTCAATAGTCTATGCTTAATAGACAAAAAAGTATCCATCAATACTTCAGAAGAACCACCTCTAATATATACGATGTCCGCTTTCTTGACTTGGTCTTGGAATATATTCATATCAGTATTAGCAACAATAAAATTTACAGAGCGATTATTATTATATTTAGCAAATCTTTCTTTATCTTGTTTTTCAAGTTTTTCCCATTCTTCTAAAGGACGAGAAAAATATACTAAAAGAATTGTTGGGGTAAAATCATCTTTAAAATCTTTTACCCATTCTTGATAAAATGCTTTGTTGGTTTCATTTGGAATACCCGTTTCTCCACCATGTAAAATATATTTTGTCATATTTTAATCTTTTATTTTTCCTTAACATTATTTTTAATCATTCTAACCAATTCTGGGAATTTAGAAACACGAAAATGCCCGTTTTTACTTTTATAAATAATGAATTTTGTATTCTTTAGTTTACTTCTGTATTTTTCAGCGTGAGATACTGGAACGACATCGTCATCTTTTGAAAAGATAAAAGTAGTATTTTTACAATTCTTCTCAATCAAAGATAAATCAGACTTAAGCTTAAAACCACCAACGAGGGCTTCGTCTGGCAAGGTATTATCAAAAGGAGGACAAATTATATAAGTAGCAAGTATTTTCTTTGGGAATTTATGCTCCGATAAATACTTAGCAAGGAAAATACCACCTAAAGAACCACCAATCAAAATCACATTATTTCTTAAGAAAGGAATGTATCTTTCAAACCATATTTTCCAATCTTCGTATTTGGCATCATCCTGAAGTGGCATACGAGGTTTAATGATCTCAAATCTTTTACCTAACTCTTTATCAAAATAACCCTCAGACCAACGAAGCTTCTTCTCAATAGAAATTTTCTTTGTTTTTAAATACTTCAAATAGTCCTTTTTGTTTTCAAAAGTATTTCCACCATGAATCATTAAGATTTGTGTTTTCTTTTTCATATTTTTATTCTAGCATTTTACTCCTAATTTTTCTAAGTCTTCTTTGAGTTTTTTATTAGTTTTAAATAATAGAGGTATATACCCAATTTTTTCAGCACCTTCGAGTGATTTTTCTGTATCATCTATAAAGGCTACTTCATTATTTTTAACTCCAAGTTTCTTAAATAAAATCTCAAAAATTTCAGGAGAAGGTTTTTGATGTCCTACTTCAGCAGATATTATTATCTCATCAAATAAACTACTTATATTTTTATTTACAAGTCTCTGCCTTAATTCAGTAACATTATTACTCAGTAATGCAATTTTGTATTTATTTTTCCTCAAGTTTTCTATTATTCCTACAAGCTCTAAATTTACTTTTCTTGTTTTTCCATCTTCTTTTATTAAGTCTTGGATATGTAATATCTGAGCATCTGTTGCTCCAAGTTTTTGTGCCACAAGAGTAGCGGTTTCTCTCCAGCTCATATTACCAATGTTAGATAAATGGTTAACTGTGAAATAAACATTCTGCCAATCACTTTTAGCAATTTGCAAGTAGCTTGCAATTTCTTGTATTATATCTCCATCTTTTATTTCTATAACTCCTCCGTAATCAAACGCAATTGCTTTTATCATATTATTTAATCCAATCTATTTTAATAACTGAAGCATTTTTTACTGGAGGTAAATCATAAAATAATTCCGACTTTCCATTTATTCTAATTATCTCCAAAATTCTACCAACTCCAGCATGACTAACTAAAAGTATATTTTCTGGTGAATCAGAAAGTTCTTTTACAAAAGAATACACACGATCACGAAAAATTTCAGGATCTTCCGCATTTTCAGCTGTTGTTAAAATAGCAGATGAAATAACTCCCCACGGTGTCCCAGAAAGACTTCCCATATCATATTCAATAATTCTTTCATCAGTTATAATGTTTGAACTTTTAAAACCCAATTCATCTGCAATAATCTGTGCTGTTTCATGTGCTCTCTTTAACGGTGAAGATATTATTTTATGTATTTCAATTCCTTCCTCTTTTATTCTCTTTGCCGTTTCTTTTGCTTGTTGCCTTCCTTCATCTACTAAAAGAGAGTCATCTTTTGGACCTGCAAAAACTTTTTTTATATTTGCTTCACTTAAACCATGTCTTACAAAATAAATCATAAAATTATTTTTTAATAATTGCAGTTGCTTCAATTTCAATCTTTGCTCCGTCGCGTGTCATCCTATTTACTTCTATTAATGTACTTACAGGCATTGAGTTCTTGAAATATCCACGCCTAACCTTTGAAATTCTATCAAATTCACCCATGTCTGTGATATAGGTAACTGTTTTTACAACATCTTCTAACGTTGCATCTGCTTTTGCAAGAATCTTGGCAATATCTTCATATACTAATTTTGTTTGTTCTTCAATATCATCAGTAATTACTCTGTGATTTTCATCTTTTGGAGCTTGTACACCAGATACAAAAATCATATAAAAATCACCCATATCAATCTTTTTAGCTAAAGAATAGCTATTTCTAGTTTTGTAATCTTCAAGAACTATATTTGTAATTAAATTTTTTTCCATAAATTAATATTATCACATTTACCCCACAGTGGGTATCACTATATCTCCTACAACATTCACGACGTTCACAAGTCCACAGATATATGCAGTTTTATGCTGTTATTATGCTGTTCATCAGCATAGGGTGTGTGTAGTGATGTTTAGATATTCTACTACATTTATACCCCTATTTTATGATATACAGGGCTATTAATGGCTTTAAAATAAGCATATAAGCATTATCATGGCTAGTTTAGCCATATCATATAAAAACATTACTTTGTATTACTTTTTGGTCTGTGTGGGTGGGTTAATAAGGATCTCATTATTTCACTGGTCGCTCGAGTGATACCCCCCCCTCTCTACTTCTGATTTTTAAATACTTCCTTAAATAAAATGTCATAAGCTTTATCAAGTTTTTCTTGGTTATCTGGAGAATCAACAAATATATATTTTACAGAAGGTAATTTTTTAACTTGTTTCTTCTTTTTCATAATTGTCTTTATTTTGGTGCCTATAAACTACTTCCACTAAGGTTATGAGTTTTGTGGCACTTTCAAAGAGTTCTTGCTCTGTTCTTTTATTGTATTCTTCCTCTCCAAATTCTTCTTTGTAGATTTTTTTAAACTCAGCAAAATGTTCATCTGAAATACGCATAGAATTTCAAGTATTTATTTGAAACTAAAAATTTCCCACTCCTTTTCATTTTCATAAACATACTTTTCTTTTCTATTTATTCTCCAATTAGGATGCTTGAAGTCCATAATTCCACCTACTATCTCAAAATTATAGGAATTTTTTCTATTTTTAATCCAATTCTGAAGAGCTTTATTTTTATCTGCTGTCTCTTGAGATTTTGCCGTATTCCCTGATTTTGTATCTAATAAATAAAGTCTGTTTTTTGTTTTTATTATAAAATCTGGATAAAAAAGTCTATTTTTCTTTTCTTGCGTATCATAATATTCAATAGCAAAAACATCTCTTCCGCTATCATTTTGCTTATGCCACCAATCTATCTTTTGAGATTCCAAAAAGTTTATAAAATTAACTTCATTTTCTTTTCCTTTATAATCTTTCTTAAGATAAAAATTTTCATAGACATTGTTTATTGTTTCTAGTTCTTCAAAATCTTCTGTAAAACTCATTTCTAATTCTGGAATACCAAGATCAAAAATATCTTTTTCTTCTTTTTCTTTTATCTTAATATTATATGTTTCTCTAAATTCAATAAGTGCTTTATGAATAACTTTTTTAAGTTCACTATTTGGATTTAAAAGTTCATTAACAATTACTCTATACCATGCACTTCTATCAAGTCCAAATCTTGTACTAAACCAAACATTAAGTGCCATTTTTAATTGCCCCCATGATCTTGAAGGATTATATTTAGCTTCGTCTAATTGTTGTTTCTTTAACTCTTCAAAACAAAGTAAATTATAAAGCCTCTCTATGTCTAATTGTGAGAAATGATAATCAATATTTTTGCCTTTTTCTTTAATTTCATTCACAAAATTATCAAAACTTTCTATCTCAGCATCTACAATAATTTGATTGTTTACTTGATCTTGTCTTAGATTTATTTTTTTCTGTACTGTCTTAATATTTTCTGTAACAAACTGTAATTTTGTCCCAAATGCTTTATCTAAAGTGCCAAGTAATGTCTTTTGCCATAAAGGAGGAGGCGTAAGAGTATTAAAATCAGTTCTATAATGATAAGTTGTCTCTAAAGTAATTCGTTTAATATCTTTTTTAAGTTTTGTATAATAAATGGGTGGTTTATTTTCATTTTCTACTTCTTTAATATTTTTTATATGACTTTTATTATAATTTGTGAAAATATAAGCTTTGTTTAATTCTTCTTTTTCATAATGATGACCTTCTGGCATTCTTTTAATTCTTCCAATGATTTGAGTGTGGAAAGCTGGACTAGTGATTTCTCTAAACATTACAAGAATATCAGCCCTTGGACAATCCCAGCCAGTTGCTGGAGCTACTTTAAAAATCATAAAATTGACCTCGTTATTATTTTTTTCTATATGTTTAAGATTTTTTTTATTATCACCACTACCAGATAGCCAAATAGCAATTTCTTTTTCTTTTACCCCTTTTTGATATAAATAAGATAAAACCATATCTTTTTTATTAGTTGCAACCTCTTCTTTATCTTTTTCGTCACTTGGTAATTGAATTAAAACAAGTGGGTTTATATCAAGACCTAGCTCATTATAGTATTTTTTAAGTTCAATTCGTTTATTATAAGCGAGCTCAAGCATTACTTCATCTTCAGAAAGTTCTTTGCTTTTCAATTTTTTTATTTCTTCTTCAGTTTGAATAATAATTTTTTCTTTAATAAGACCACTTTTGATTACATCTTCTTCAAGAGCTTCCACAAAACCTGCTTTTTTTTGATTTGTTTCACTTGCACTTGGTATTTGTTCTGGGGTGGCTGTAACTTTTAATATAATTCTTGGATTGACTAAATCAATTACTTCGTTATATAAAGGTAATCTTTCCCCAGATTCTCTATGTGCTTCATCTATAATTAAAATTATATCTCTTTCTTTTTTTGTTTTCTGAATATATTCATCAAAAATCCCATATTCTCTTTCAGTATGTTCGTTTGGTTTTCTTAGTTTTCTGCCCTCTTTATCAGAGGTCTTAATTTTTGCCCAATTAATAAAGAAGATATTATTTTTATAAAGTTTCCCTTCACTTAAATTATTTAAATCTTTAAGATTCATATCAGTGCCTTCATTAAAATACTGATAGAGTTTATTTTTGGATTGTGTATAAGATTCATCACCCCCAAAAGAAATCCATAAATAAGCTTTATCTTCATGGAACTGATAGTTGTCGTCAAGACATCTTAGAAATTCAGCCATCATAACAGTTTTTCCAGCTCCTGTTGGAGCTTTAAATATTAAAGGTATTCTATATTTCTCTGTTTTCCATAGATCAAGAAAGGTTAAGCTTAATTGATCAACTGCTATTTTTTGAAAATCTTTTAATTCAAACATGTTATTTTTCTTTAATTGTTAAATTAATCTCTTTGTAAATTTCAATTATTGGCTCTGGGATATCTTCTATAACAATATTTTTATCTAAATATTTAAATAATTTTTTATCAATTCTTCCATAACTAAAAACATATAAAGTTGTTTGGGTTTTCTTAAGTTTTTTTACCAATGTTTCAAACTCATCCATATCCTCTCTAAAATAAATAGCTGTCTTTCTACTTTTATCTTTATTTTCAGATATTTGATACCATTCATTAACTTCTATTTCTTCAAAAGTATTTTCTTTAATAGCAATCATTTGTCCTGCTTTTTCTGTAAGTTCATATCTTTGTTTATCATTAACTATATTGATTCTTTCTACTGGAATTAAATCAGTTTTAAAATATTGAAGATTTCCCCTTAATCCATCTTTTTTACTATTAATATTTTTAATACCAATTATTTTGATAATATTATTATCAAAACTCTCTTCTATTTCATCAAATTTTTTTTCTTTTTCTTTTAAAATTTCATCTATTTCTTTTAAAATTTCATCTACATTTTTTAATTGATTAAAAGTAAGTTTTTTTTCAAAAAGTATTTCTTTATTTTTCCCTACTAGTTTATAACCTTTGATTACTTTTTCAATTCTTGGATAAGTAACCGCGGAACAAATCCCATACTTTTCACACCATTCTAACCATTCTTTCTTCTTTTTATTTTGCCAGAATATCCCATCTTTTTCAGAAATATTATATTTTTTTCTAAAAGATTGTTCATCTTTTGACCCAACTTCATTATTGGTGCATAAAATAAACTTTCTATTACCCCCATCCTCTTTATTAAGTTCTAAAACAGCGTGCCCAGTTGTTCCTGACCCAGCAAAGAAATCTAAAATTATAGCGTCTTTTTTATTATCAACAACAAGACCCAATAAATATTTTATTAATTTTGAAGGTTTAGGATTTTCAAAATCAAAATTAAGCTCTTTTGCTTCATTATTTCCATCTGTCGTTGATGCTAAATTTTGTATAATTGATGTAGGTGTAATTTCAGATTCTTCTTCTAAAAATTTTTTTAATCTAGGAATAATATTCCCGTTCCCAAAAAAAATTCTATTATCCTTAATAAGATCATTTAACTCATCTTTTGAGTAGTGCCACTGTCTTGTTATTTCTTTTCCAAAGGGTGTTTTAAAAGTAAAATAATTTTTTCCACCTATAATACTTTTAACTTCACTTTTACAAATTTCACAACTCATCCAATTTCCTCTTGGATCGTTGTCTATATTCCCATATTCATTTTTTACCTTTTTAAGACCTAATGGTTTTGTAAATTTTACCTTATTTTTTTCTAAATAAATACAGACAATATACTCATGATCTTTTCTAAACCTATAAGTAATTTTCATTTTACCACTACCTGCATTAGTGTTACCTGTTACCTTATCCCATATCATCAATTCAAAATTATTTTCTTTAAAGAATGTATCTGATAATAATTTCAACTGATGAAGTTCGTTATCATCAATACTTATAAAAATTACTCCGTCCTCTTTCAAAAGATTTTTAGCAAGTCTCAACCTTTTTTCCATAAAGTTAAGCCATTTACTATGTTTATATCCATCATTTTCGTCTACATATTTATCATTATATTTCCATTCATTCGCTTTCCCAGTGTTATATGGTGGATCAATATAAATTACATCAATTTTGCCTTTATGAGTATAGTTTAAACAACTAAGAGCGTGGTAATTGTCTCCTTCAATTAAAATATTATCATCACTATCGTCTGTTTTTATTTCTTTCCTTTTTTCTCTTTTAAGAATAGGGATATTATTTTCACAATCCAAAACAACCTGTTCTGGTTCTTTTTCACTATCCCAAACAAGCCCATATTTTTTAGTTTTTAATTCTAATTCTTGCTTTTCTATTTTTAACTTAAGATCTGTAATTTGATCAATAAGTTCCTTTTCTGTTTTTTTTATTTCTATTGTCATAGACATCTCAAGGATGCCTAAAAACAAAATAGGCACCCCAATAATGAGGTGCTGACAGACAAACGGCATTCACCGTCAATCGTGTTTCCTCATATTGGAATGCCAATACTGGTCACGATTAACGGCGAAAACTCGTTTCTAATGAATGCATTTAATATATT
>CAIJZZ010000004.1 GCA_903825255.1 uncultured bacterium | reverse complement strand
TTATATATAGAACCAAGAACTATTATTCGCTTATCTATAGAACTCTTTAATTTGAGTGAACTGTTTGTTAGCTTCTTAGCTTAACAGGTAAGTATACTCTAAAATGGAGGGATTGTCAATAATTTAGTCATTTATAAAAACCTATTCTATTTTTTAGGCTTATATAAAATATTATTTAGATTAAATTATTGACAATTTTGTCGTTATTTGATAGAATAGGAGTATAAATAATTCATTTTTATGAGTTTAGAACAAGATTTATTGGAAATAGGGTTAGATGAAAAAGAGGCTAAAACCTACCTCTCGGCTCTTGAATTAGGCCCAACTAATATCCAAGATCTAACCTCCAAGTCTTCTTTAAAAAGAAGCACCATCTATGAAATGATTAAAAATCTTCAGGCCAAAGGACTTATTTCGGAAACAAAAAAAGGGAAAAGGCGCCTTTTTGTTGCCTCTGAGCCAGAAAACCTAAAAAGAAGTCTTGTTTTAAAGGAAAAACTCCTCAATGATATTCTTCCCGAACTCAAGGCCTTAAATAATATTGGCTTTATTAAGCCAAAAATATCTTTTTATGAGGGGAAAGAAGGTATTCGCGAAATTTATCGCGATACCTTAAAAGCTAAAAATAAAACTACTTTGTGGTTTTCCCCTATTCAATCAATGCTAGAAACGATTGGCGAAGACTTTTTAAATAAATATGTAGAAGAAAGAACCAAAAGAGGTATCTGGGTTAAATCAGTATATATTACCTCTCAAAAAGTTTTGGATTATAAATATTTAGATCCCACGACCTTTGAAAAGACTTTAAGAAAAATCCGCTTTACTTCTCCTGAAATAAACATCAGCAACACTATGGTTATCTATGACAACAAGGTTGGAATTATGAGTTCTCGCAAAGAAGGCTTTGGCTTTGTCATTGAAAGTGAAGATTATTTAAATATGATGAAGGTTTTCCATCAGATGCTTTGGGAAACAGGTAAACCTTGGGGAGAAATGAATTTTCATAAAAAAAATATACCAGAAGACAATGTTGAAGAAAAAGATTCTTATTGGAAATAAAAATTAACCAAAGTTTATGCACGTGTTTGCAATTTGCGCCAAAATTGAATTAACTGCAAAGCCAGAATGGTTAGATGATTTTACCGATAAATATAATCCGGCCTGGGATCCACATATTACCCTAAAACAGCCCTGCTTAATTGAGGTGGAAGAAATCAATGAGCTAAAAGAAAAACTTTCCGCTTTTTTAGCGAAAAATAAAGCTACTAACCTCTCTAAGAAAATAATTTTTAATAAAATAGTTTTAGAAAAAGAAAATGGGATTACTATGGCTCTGGCTAATGAAGCTCCTGACTTAATTGAGTTCCAAAAAAATCTTCGCTTTGAGTTTTCTGAATATAATAATTATAAAGATACTTACCGAAAAGAATATGAAGATAATTTTCAACCACATCTAACTTTAGTTGATAGAATAGCTCCCACTGCTTATGCAGAAAGTCTGAAATTTCTTACAAAAGGCTTTCTTTGCAAAGGAATAATTAAAAATCTAGTCTTAATCATTGTCGATGAAAAATCTAAAAAAATTAAAATAAATTTTGAATTATGATTTATTTAATTGGCGGATCGCCGCGCAGCGGAAAAACTACTTTTGCAAAACTATTAGCCCAGAAATTAAATTGTGCCTTAATTTCTGCTGACGATATTAGAAGAGATGAAATAAAAAAATT
>CAIJZZ010000003.1 GCA_903825255.1 uncultured bacterium | reverse complement strand
TAAATTTTTTACAAAAATAAATTTTGAAGATTAATTTTTGATTAAAATATTTTTTTTAAATAAAAAGTTATCCACAGTTTTGTGTAAAAAGTATTGTTTTATATTTTATTATGCGAGATAATTAACTTAGTACTTTGCAATAATTATTTTTAAATATTTTTAGAATTTATTTTGAAAATATTTTGAGGTCGTATTTATTGCAAACTAATTTAAAAAAATAATTTCGCGCAAGCGACAAATATTATGGCAGCAAAAAAGAAAGCAAAAGCAAAGAAAGTAGTAAAGAAAGGAGCAAAGAAGACAACCAAAAAGCGAGCATAGTCTTCTCTTAAAAACTTCCGATGAAAATCGGAAGTTTTTAGTTTTTATGCTAATATATTATCTATGACATTGTTTAATAAAATGTTCGGTGATGAGAGTTCAAAATTCATCAAAAAAGCTAAAGAAATAGTAGATAAAATAGGCTCCTTAGAGGCTGATATTTCCAAGTTGGCGGATGCTGATTTTCCTAAAAAAACAGCCGAATTTAAAGAAAGATTAGCCAAAGACGAGACTTTAGATGATATTTTGCCTGAGGTATTTGCACTCGTACGCGAAGCCGGTAAAAGGTGTCTAAATGAAAGACTCTATGATGTTCAAATAATCGGAGGTATAGCCTTACATCAGGGTAATATTACCGAGATGAAAACTGGTGAAGGTAAGACCAATGTCGCGACCTTGCCGGTTTATTTGAATGCACTCACTGGAAAAGGAGTGCATGTAGTCACTGTAAATGATTATTTAGCTCGTCGTGATGCTGTGCGTATGGGAGAGATTTATAATTTTTTAGGTTTAACGATTGGTGTTATTAACTCTCAAAATGTTTCTTATTTATATGATAAAGCGCATACAGAAGATGAAGAAGAGGTAAAAGAATCAGAATTTAAAATTTTATATGAATTTTTAAAACCATGTTCCCGACGTGAAGCTTATGACGCAGATATTACTTATGGAACAAATCATGAATATGGTTTTGATTATTTACGCGACAATTTAGTTACTTCAATAAATGATCTTGTGCAAAGAGAGCACAATTTTGCGATCGTAGATGAGGTGGACTCTATTTTGATTGATGAAGCGCGAACACCGCTCATCATCTCTTCGGCTTCTTCAGATTCAGAAGATTTTTATATTAAGTTTTATCAAATTGCTAAACAACTCAAAAAAGATACGGATTATACAGTCGACGAAAAATTACGAGCGATTTCACTGACTGATGAAGGTATTACTAAAGCTGAAAATTTACTTGGTATTCCAAATATCTATACAGAAAAAGGTATTAAATATGTACATCATCTGGAAACAGCCGTGAAAGCCCAAGCAATTTTTGAAAAAGATAAAGATTATGTAGTGAAAGAAGGTGAAGTTATAATTGTTGATCCATTTACTGGTCGCCTTCAGCCAGGTAGACGCTGGTCTGAAGGGATTCACCAAGCGATTGAAGCCAAAGAAGGGGTTAAAATTGAAAAAGAAACAAGATCGTCTGGCTCTATTACTTTTCAGAACTATTTTCGCTTTTATAAGAAGCTCTCTGGAATGACTGGTACGGCTCTAACTTCAGCCGAAGAATTTTTAAAAGTGTATGGACTTGATGTATTAGTCATACCAACCAATAAGCCGACAATTCGTACTGATCATCCTGATTCAATTTTTCAAACAGAAAAAGGAAAGTTTCGTGCTATTGCTAAGCGAGTCAAGGAATTAAATGAAAAAGGTCAGCCAGTCTTGATCGGTACGATTTCTATTGAAAAAAATGAATTACTTTCGGCTTATTTAAAACAAGAAGGTGTGCCACATACAATATTGAATGCAAAGAATCATGAAAAAGAAGGAGAAATAATTGCACAAGCAGGTAAAAGAGGCGGAGTAACAATCGCTACTAACATGGCTGGCCGTGGAATCGATATTAAACTCGGAGGGAATCCTATCGTGCAGGAAGAATATGAATTTGTAAAAAATGCTGGAGGACTTTTTGTTTTGGGCACTGAGCGACATGAAGCACGCCGAATAGATAATCAACTTCGAGGTCGTTCCGGCCGACAAGGTGATCCAGGTGAGACACAATTTTTTGTTTCACTTGAAGATGATTTAATGCGTGTCTTCGGCTCAGATAGAATTAAAACAATGATGGGACGTTTCGGTATTCCAGAAGATCAGCCGATTGAAAATGGTTTTATTAGTCGAGCATTAGAAGGTGCTCAGGCAAAAATCGAAGGTTTTCATTTTGATGCTCGAAAAAATACTTTGGAATATGATGACGTGATGAATCACCAACGTCAATCTATCTATGAAAGACGTCAAAAAATGTTGCGTGCAGATAAGGCTGAAATTGAAAAGCTACTAATTGAAATTGTTGAAAATAGAGAGCCTGCCCTACTGGACGACTCCAGTAGTTCGGGCGGGGAGAAAGCCTCGCCCGTAGGGCTATGGCCGAGGGAAAAACAAGAAAAAATTATTAAAGAAAAAAGAGAAAAATTAGGCGAAGAATCATTTTTGGAGACGGTGCGAAGGATTGCGCTATATACCACGGATACTCTTTGGATGGAGCACTTAGAAGCGATGGATTATCTACGTTCTTCAGTGAACTTACGTGCTTATGGTCAGCGAGAACCTATTGTAGAATACAAAAAAGAGGGCTTACAGATGTTTAAACAGATGGAAGAAGTTTTTAAAGAGCAAACACTTTCTTTAATTAGTACGATAAATACTGAAAATAGGCCAAATATTCAAGTAGAAGAAAGTGGACCAAAGCAGACTTTGGTGACGAGCCACGCAGAGCCTTCTGAATTTTCAGATACTAAGAAGGTGCAAGTAAATAATGAAACAAAAAATGAACTTGATATTGGGCGTAATGATCCTTGCCCTTGTGGAGCCATCAACCCAGCAACTGGTGAAGTCTATAAATGGAAAAAATGCGGAATGATCAATGCACCGCAACACCGGAAGTCTTTGATTAATTAATAAAAAGTATGAAAAGATTACAGACGACAGTTTGTATAGTTCACCAATCTCCTAAGGTTTTGCTTGGTATGAAAAAGCGCGGTTTTGGTGTGGGTAGATGGAATGGATTTGGGGGAAAAGTGGAGGAAGGTGAGACTATTGCAGAAGCAGTTAAAAGGGAGATTATGGAAGAGGCAGGAATTGAAATTCTTGATTTAGAAAAAATTGGAATTATAAGTTTTGAATTTAAAAATGATGCACAGGCACTTGATGCGCATTTTTTCAAAGTAAAAAATTTTAAGGGAGAACCGAAAGAGAGTGAAGAAATGAAGCCGGAGTGGTTTTCAGAAAACGAAATTCCATTTGACCAAATGTGGCCGGATGATAAACTTTGGATGCCGATGTTTTTGGCTGGTAAAAAGTTTAAAGGAAGATTTTTATTTGATAAACCTTCAACCAAAGAAGAAGTGAGTATTATTTTGGAAGAAAAATTAGAAGAAGTAATTGAGTTATAATTATGCAAAAATTAGAAATTGGAGGGATTTATCAGCATTATAAAGGAACCAAAGCGAAAGTTTTGAGTGAGGCAATTCATAGTGAGACGGGAGAGACTTTGGTTATTTATATACATTTAGAGGATGGAGTAATGTGGGCAAGACCCAAAAAGATGTTTTTAGAAATAATAAAAATCGATGGTAAAAAAGTTGCTAGATTTAAGAAAATAAACCAAAAGATTTTAATTAAACCAAGTAAAAAATAAATTATGCAAAATATTGTTAAAAATTTAAAGATCAAAAGACGGGCGATTGCGAGCTTGGCAGCATTGCATTTTTACGGTAATCCTTCCGCGAAGTTAAAAATTGTAGGAGTCACGGGCACGAATGGCAAAACAACCACAGCCACTCTTTTATATAAAATTGCGACGGAGCTTGGCTATAAAGCAGGGCTTATTGGCACAGTGGAAAATATTGTCGGCACAGAAAAGCGCCCGACGGTGAATACTACTCCAGGGCCAATGATGCTCAATCAATTACTTTCAGAAATGGTTGAAGAAGGTTGTGAATATGTTTTTATGGAAGTTTCTTCGCATGGGATAGATCAGAGGCGTATTGCTGGAGTTGAATTTATCGGTGGAATTTTCACGAATCTGACACAAGATCACCTAGACTATCATAAAAGTATGGAGAATTATTTTTTAACTAAAAAGAAATTTTTCCAAAGTTTGTCGAAGGACGCTTTTGCTTTATCTAATAATGATGATGAGCACGGTAAACAAATACTTGAAGGGATTAAAGCCCGTAACTTTTTATATGGTTTTACTGATATGGAATATTTCCATGGAAATATTTTAAAGTTAGATTTTTCTGGACTTAATTTACAATTTAATAATGAAAAAATAGAGTCAAAATTATTAGGTAAATTCAATGCTTATAATTTACTTGCAGTTTGGAGTGCTTGTAGTCTATTAGGTTTTGATATGAAAAAAGTAAAAAAGATTTTAGAAAATATTGAACCACCGAAAGGGCGTTTTGATCATTTTATGTCGGCTAAAGGTGTTTTGGGAATTGTGGACTTTGCGCATAGTCCTGATTCATTAGAAAAAATACTTTTAGCAATTAAGGAAATAAAACCAGTTAATGGTAAATTAATCACTGTTTTTGGTTGTGGTGGGGATAGAGATCCATTGAAGCGTAGAATAATGGGAAAAATTGGAGTTAATTTATCTGATGTAGCGATTCTCACATCAGATAATTCACGTAGTGAAGATCCCGAAAAAATTATTATTGAAATGAAGACAGATTTATCTATGAATGATTTAAAAAAAGTAGAAGTAATTCCAGATAGGCATCAGGCAATTTTACGATCAATAGAAATTGCTCAAAAAGGAGACATCATTCTCTGTGCCGGCAAAGGTCACGAAACATATCAAGAAATAAAAGGCGTGAAGCATCATTTTAATGATATGGAGGAATTACAGAAGGCTTTAAAGTAGTATTGTATATTTTTGATTTATTGCTTACTTTATAGTAAAGTATATTTAAATATAGATTAATTAAAAAAATTTAAATATACACAATTTAATTTTATTTAATATGGAAAGAGTAGATATTACTAAAACAGAACCAACTATTGGTCAGGCCATATATGGATTTGACCATCTTGGGTTAGAACACCTAGGAAACTATGAAGGGCAAGGTAAAATGTCCTTCGGTATAAATAAAGAGATGGTTGAAATTATTGAATGGGAACCATCAGAAACAGCGTTTGCTGATTGATTTATAAAAAAGTCCTCGTTAGATTTATCAACGAGGACTTTTTATTTATTATGGTTTTTTATGTTATATTAAAAAGGTAATGCAGAATTATAAAGCACAATTTAAAGACAAGAAGATTACCATTATGGGACTTGGGCTTTTGGGGCGTGGATTGGGTTATACAAAATTTTTAGCTCTATGCGGGGCGGATTTGATTGTGACTGATTTGAAGTCAGAAGAGCAGTTAGCAACTTCTTTAAAAGTTCTTTCCAAATTCAAGAATATAAAATACACTCTCGGTGAACATAAGTTAGAGGATTTTAGAGGAAGGGATATTGTGATGAAAATGGCAGGAGTACCGAAAGATTCTATTTATATAGAGGAGGCTAGAAAAACGGGTGCTCAAATAGAAATGGATGTATCTTTATTTATTAAATCAGCGCCAAAAATAACTGTCGTGGGGGTAACAGGTACTCGAGGCAAATCCATGACCACTACTTTGATTTATGAGATTCTTTCTAAAAACATAAAAGATAAAAATGTCTTTTTGGGTGGAAATATCCGCGGAGTAGCGACCTTACCACTTCTTAAAAAAATAAAAGAAGATGATATTTTAGTTTGTGAATTAGATTCTTGGCAATTGCAGGGTTTCGGTGAAGACAAAATGTCACCAAATATTTCTGTGTTTACGACCTTTATGCCGGATCATATGAATTATTATAAAAATAATATGGAAGATTATTTTGCGGATAAAATGAATATTTTTAAATATCAAAATAAAAATGATGCATTAATTATCTTGCCTGATATGAAAAAATTAATAAAAAAAAGTGCAGTTAAAAGTAAATTAATTATTGCTGATAAGAAGAATGTGGAAAATTGGCTATTCAATGTTCCAGGTGAACATCAGAGGAATAATCTCGCTTGTGCATATGAAGTGGCTAAACAATTCAATATTTCAATAGAAAAAATAAAAAAAGCAGTTAAAAATTTTAAGGGACTAGAGGGTAGGCTTCAATATTTAAGAACCTTCAAAGGAGTTAAAATTTATAATGATAATAATTCTACTACGCCCGAGGCAACGATTGCGGGGCTTCGGGCTGTTGGAGACGCTAAAAAAAGACCCGCCTCGACTCGTGGTGACTTGTCGACGCGAGGCAGGAAAGTAGTTTTGATAGTAGGAGGAGATGATAAAAAACTCGATATGTCGAAATTAGTAGCGGAGATACCAAAATGGTGCTCTAAAGTTGTCTTATTTAAAGAAAGGGGAACAGATATGATTCGAGACAAGGTTTTTGCTTTTCAAAAAAAAGGAATTCTAGTCTATGAAGAAGAAGGTCTAGAAAATACTGTCAAAAAAGCTGTAACAGTGGCTAAAAAAGGCGAGACTATTTTATATAGCCCAGGTTTTTCTTCTTTTGGTAAATATTTTAAAAATGAATATGAACGCAATGATTTATTTATGAAAATAGTGAAGAAGCTAAAATAAAATGATAGATTTAGACTTATCAAAAATTAAAAAGGTATATTTCATCGGTATTGGAGGGATAGGGATTTCTGCTTTAGCGCAGTTTGCTTTGTCGCGTGGAATGGAGGTTGGGGGAGTGAATGATGAAGATAGCCCAGCGACACTTTTACCTTTATCTGAAAAGGGTGTAAAAATAACTTTTAAAAATGAATTTAAGGAATTACCAGAAGCCGATATGTATGTTTATAGTGATGCTTGGATACATCGAGGTCCAGAAATTTTAGAATTAGCAAAAAAAAGTGGGAAACCTACCTTGAGCTATTTTGAAACGCTTGGAATTTTTGCCAAAGACTATAAAGTCATAGCCATCTCAGGAGTGCATGGTAAGACGACGACGACAGCTATGATAGCAGATGTTTTAATTGAAGTCGGGATCGATCCGACTGTAGTTGTCGGTTCTTTTGTAAAAAAATTTGGCAGTAATTTCAAAAAAGGTAAAAGCGAGTGGCTCGTAGTCGAGGCAGATGAATATATGCGGCATTTTTTAAATTTAAAGCCTGAAATATTAGTAATAACAAATATTGAACCAGACCATCTTGATTATTATAAAGATTTAGCGGATATTGAAGATGCTTTTAGTGAATTAATCAGACAAACGAAGAGTGTGGTGATTTGTGATCCAAAAGATATCTCTGTTTTAAAAGTAATTAATGCAAAGAATATCAGAATTATTGATTATTCAAAATTTATTAATCTTTTACCTAAACTTTCCATCCCCGGCGAACATAATCGCAAAAATGCTGCTTGTGCTTTAGGTGTCGCTATTGAATTAGAACTTGATTTAGAAAAAGCCAAAGAAGCTTTACAAAAATTCTCTGGTACTTGGCGTAGATTAGAAAAAAGAGGAGTCACTGGAGCTGGTACAATCATTTATGATGATTATGCGCATCACCCGACTGAGATTAAGGCCAGCCTAGAAGCCTTACTCGAGCTTTATAAGATGGGAGAGAAAAAGATTACAGTTGTCTTCCAACCACATCTCTATAGTCGAACCAAAGCCTTTTTTAATGATTTTGCTAAATGTTTTAAAGGAGCAGACAGGGTTATTCTTTTACCGATCTATTTTGCCCGAGAAAATCCTGATCCAACTATTTCGAGTGGCAAATTAGCTGAGGCTATTTGCTTGGCTGGGGAAAGAGCTATCGCTTTTACTGATTTTGAATTAGCAGAAAACTTTTTAAAGAGTGAAAATTTTGGCAAGGATGATATTTTAGTGACAATGGGGGCGGGAGAGGCCTACAAAGTGGCTGATAAGGTTTTTAAGTTTAATTAAAAATTAACCTTTTCACTTTTCTCTTGTCCACAACCTCTTAATTATCCCTATTTTAGCCTTATTTGTCAATGAGCTAGTGATAAAATACCCTTATTTATCAAGGTATTTTCTATTTGACATACAGGGAAAATGTTGCTTAACTATTGACTTTTCCTCTCTAAAATGATAGTATATAAGTAGGTCCTTATTTATAGGTATAAACACTTAAAAATAAGGGCTTTTCAGTTAAGGCTTAAATAGTCTTCAAGTTGGCGGAGCTAAACCGCTCAAATATGAATAATAAAAAATTAATACAGTTTGCGCAGTCCTTCCTATTTTTACCGATAATCGTTACCCCAGTATCCTTTGGAAACCTTCCAAATTCTGGTACACCGATTATCTCGACTTCCCAGATTGTATTATCACAAAAACTAAATATTGGAGTTACTGATCTAATGGCTCTTAATCAAGTCGTAGACCAGAAAACTAAAGACTTAAAGGCTAAAGCAGATGCTATCGATGCCTATTTAAAAGAGCATGATATGCCGATTGAGGGATTAGGTGAGGAAATGGTCTTAGCGGCAGAAAGAAACGATCTAGATTGGCGTTTATTGCCGGCGATTGCTGTCCGTGAATCAACTGGAGGTAAGCAAGATTGTAAAAATGTTGATCATAACTTTTTCGGTTGGGGTTCATGCCATATTGGTTTCAAGTCTGATAAAGAAGCGATTGATACAGTGGCTAAAAATTTAGGAGGTAATAACCCTAGTACCGCTAGACATTATGCCGACAAAGATACTAAACAAATTTTAGATACTTATAATCCTCCTTATGTAGTTCGTAACTATACAAAACAAGTTATGCATATAATGGATACTATTGATAATTATTTAGTAGTAACACCAGATATGAATAATAACAAAGCCTAAAATAAGCCCCGCCGATTAAAATCGGCGGGGCTTTGCTTTAAATATGTTATATTAGTTTATATTATAAAGTATTATTAAAAGTTAAAAAATTAATTTGTATGAAAAAAAATAAAGGTTTTGGGTTAATCGGAATTTTAATTATTCTCGGTGGTGGAGCATACTACGTAGGCAAGAGTTCAAAAGCTCCTACACAAAATCCGCCAGCAAATAATTATCAGCCAGTAACTCAAAATGATACCAAAACTGTTGTAAGAACAGATTCAAAAACAAAAAATGATGATACTTGTCCAACATTAACTTCACAGCAAGCGTCAACGGTAGATGGAAAACCGCTTCCTGGAAAATACCAATTTATCTTAGATTTTAAGCAGGATGGATTTAAGTGTATAGGTAAGTCTTGGGGAGGAGATTTTCCTGGTTGTGATAAATCAATTCCAATAACTACTATTCCTTGGTATAAAGGCGATGTAGTCAATTCTTGTTTCGCGTTATATGAAGATGAAGGTTCTGATACTGGGTGGGGAATCGGGTTAGAAAATGGTTCAAATACACGTGTTCCTTTGAGATACGTAAAAAAAGTTTCCGACACAACTCCTATTACAAAATAATAAAATTAAAAAAATCCCCTTAATAGGGGATTTTTTGTGTCCCACTGATAAGGAGGATTTAGGGGGTTGTATTTATTTTTTTATTCCAAATACATTAAGGTCATTTTGTGATCCTTTGGTTCAAAGAGAGTAATTTGGAAATTGTAATTCTTTCCTAGTTCTAACTTTTCACGAAGTTTCGCTTCGCCACCAAAAGTGGAGTTGTGGACAAGTCCAGCGACACCTTCTTTGATAGAAACAAGCGCACCGTGTTTGTTGTATTTAATAACTACGCCTGTAATAATGTCTCCTTTCTTTAATTTACCTTCATATTCCTTCCAAGGATTTTCTTTGAGGGCTTTGACGGAAAGGGAAATCTTACCATCTTTGATTTCAATTACTTTGGCTCGGATTTTATCTCCGACTTTAAACATACTACGTGGATCGTCCACTAGACCCCAATCAAGCTCTGAGATGTGTACGAGTCCTTCTAAGCCTTCTTCTAATTTAAGGAAGATACCGAAGTCCACAATACCGGCAATCGTGCAATCAAGATCATCTCCGACGTTGTATTTACTCAAAATTTCTTTCTTTTCTTCTGGGTTATTGTCTTTTTCTGAGAAGATAAGTTTACCTTCTTTTGGTAGAGTAGAAATAATCATTACAGAGATTTTTTGGCCGATTAATTTTTTCAATTCTTTTAAGATTTTATCTTTATCTGAGTCTTCTACACGAGGATAGTGATCCGCTTTGAGCTGAGAAGCTGGGAGGAATCCTTGAATCCCTTGCCATTCTAGGATCAAACCGCCTTTATTGGCATCTTTGATTTCAAGATCCATAACAGTCTTGGCCTTGATGGCTTTTTCGGCTTCGCTCCAAGTTAGAGCTTGTTTAGCTTCTTTTAAGGAAAGCTCTACATAACCGTCTTTATTTTCAATATCTACAACTTTGGCTTTAATGATGTCGCCCAAGTTTATTTTCTTAATAACATCTTTCGCATTAATAAATTCTCGTCCGTAAATGATACCAGTTCCGAAAGGAGAAAGGTCCACATAGACTGAAGATTTTTGTACCAAAATAACTGGACCTTCTACTAAGGAATCAATTTCTGGTTTATTTAAACTTCGGTCGACGATTGATTTTAAAACTAAATTTTCTTCTATTACTATTGTTTCTTCTTTATTCATAAAAAATAAAATCCGCGTAAAGCGGATATAAGGCTTAGGTTTTTCGACCGAATATCGAAAGGTTACCCTAAATCCTGGCTTTTAATAATATATAAACATCTTACTATAAAACACAATAAAAGCAAGTAAAAAATAAAAAAGACAATAAAAAATTTTGTCTTTTTTATTGTCTTTTGTTTATGGTATTTTTAACCAATTAATTGTACAGTTAGAAATTCTTTCAATTGATGTATTTTTTTTATTACATTTTTTGGAAAATTTATTAATCTTCTTTTTAAATATTGCCAAAAATTTTGTTCTTTAAGATGTTTTAAAATCCATCTTTGATCTTCATAGTTATCAACTTCGATTTGAAGTTTAAGTATTTCTGCATTATGACCTTCACAATCTTTTAAAACATTGAATGTTTCCAGATTGATGTTCTTAAAAAAATCTGAGAAATCTATGTTCTTTTTTTTAAAAAGTTCGCTGTATTCCTTATATACAGGGTTATTTTCTCTAAATTTTTCTAACCTTTCTTTTATTTGTTCGTTTAAGTTTGTAATTAATTCATTTATTTTTTTTACAGTCTTTTTTACATTTAGCCCATAATAGTTTTTTAAACTTTCTGGGTTTTCAAAGTCAGTAGGAAACGAAAAAATAAAATCAAGATAAATTGCAAAAATTAAAAGTATGAAAGCAAATAGGAACATTAAACCCAATCCAAATGCGAGGAAAGAGTATACCATATTAAATATTGCTAATATGGTAAAAACAGATGAAATGATTAAATTAAATTCTTTTTTTCTTTCAAATTCAAAATCTAAAAGAAATTCTGTTGCTGAAAATTTTTTAGTCTTTTCCATAATTTTAAGTATATTAAGTTTTAAAATAATTTGTGATTTTAAACCGATTTGGTAAAAAAATAGGAAAGTACGGTTTTGTTCTTTCATTTAAAATATTACCTTATTTACCCCAAAAGTCAAATAAAAAAAGGGCTCCAATGGGAACCCTTTTTCAAAATATTTTTCAAAAGACTTCACTTACTTTTAACCTTCATCTTTTGGAAAACTTAGCAATCTTACTTTTTGACCAGCAGCTTTAAACATGAACAATGTTGTTTTTTTCATAAAATAAAGTATTAGTTAATAACTATGAAAATAATTTAGATTAAATATAGCATTTTTTTACATAAATTTAAAGAAATTACTGTGAATAACTAACTTTTTTTGTTTTCTTTTTCTCTTAAATTTGCTATAATATAAACAATGATAATCACATATTTCGGCAAACAGTTTTTCAAGATTGGGCAAGGGGAGATGGTTTTGGCTTTTAATCCAGTCAGTAAAAATTCTAAAACTGGTATTTCAGCTCACTTTGGAGCGGATATTGCACTCATTACTACCAATCATCCTGATTACAATGGAGTAGATCAACTCTCTCACGGAGATAGAGTACCTTTTGTGATATCTGGTCCAGGGGATTATGAAGTAAAAGAAATTTTTATAAAAGGAGTAATGTCCAATGCAGAAATTGCTGGTAAAAAATATATTAATACAATTTATATTTTGACCGTGGACAGTATCAATATTGTTTTCTTAGGAGCCTTGTCCAATACAGAATTTTCTAAAGAAGCCCGTGAGGCCATAGAAGACGTAGATATTCTTTTTATTCCCGTTGGCGACAAAGGCTTGCTCGATGCTAAACAATCAGCCAAAATCGCTTCCTCTCTTGAACCGAAAATGATAATTCCGATGGATTATGACAATACTTCCTTAAAAGCTTTTTTGAAAGAAATAGGAGAAGAAAAAGCCGAAGTAGTCGATAAATTAACTTTAAAACGTAAGGAATTAGAAGGTAAGGAAGGAGAAGTGGTCGTTTTAAAACCAATTTAATTTTTTGTAAAAGTAGACAAATAAAAAAATGAAAAAAATAATTCATAAATTAAGAAAAAGACCAGAAGCAGAAAGAAGACATATTTTAAATCTTTTAATGATTATAGTAGTTATCATAATGTTAGCTTTATGGGTTTTTTCTTTAAGTATAAGTTTTTCCAATAAGGACGCGAAAATAAAAATGCAGCAAGATTTAAAACCCTTTACAGTTTTAAAAGATAATATTGTCGGTGGTTACAATAGTGTCTCAGATAAAAATTCTAATCAATAATATATAATATGGCAAAAAAAACAGAACCAACTGAAGAAAATTTTGTTTCAAAAAATATTTTACCAGTAGATATAGTGACCGAAATGAAAGAGTCCTATTTGGCATATTCAATGTCTGTCATTACTGCTCGTGCATTACCCGATGTAAGAGATGGATTAAAGCCAGTGCACCGTAGAATTTTGTATGCGATGAATGAGCTCGGGCTTACCTCATCTTCTCGTTTTCGAAAATCAGCTTTGGTAGTAGGAGATGTGCTTGGAAAATATCATCCACATGGTGATACGGCAGTTTATGATTCAATGGTGGGTATGGCCCAAGAGTTTTCTTACCGTTATCCATTAGTCCTAGGGCAAGGAAACTTCGGCTCGATTGATGGCGATAATGCGGCGGCTATGCGTTACACTGAAGCAAAAATGTCTAAAATTTCCAATGAACTTTTGCGAGATTTAGAAAAAGAAACAGTTGATTTTCGTCCGAACTACGACCAGACTCGAAAAGAACCAGTTGTTTTTCCTACGGCTGTGCCAGGGCTCCTTTTGAATGGAACACTCGGTATTGCTGTCGGTATGGCTACCAATATTCCTCCGCACAATCTAGCTGAGGTGATAGATGCCACAAATTATTTAATTGAAAATGATGAAGCCACGACTGAAGATTTGATGCAATTTGTGAAAGGACCGGACTTCCCGACTGGAGGAGTAGCCTATGGCTATAAAGATATGTTACATGCTTATTCCTCAGGCCGAGGTGGAGTCGTGTGCCGAGGTGAAGCAGAAATCATCGAACAAAAAGGAGGAATGTTTCAAATAATAATTACCTCTATTCCTTTTCGAGTAAATAAATCAAATTTAATTATTGCGATTGCTGAATTGGTGCAAGAAAAGAAAATCGACGGTATCAAGGGATTACGCGATGAATCGACTCGTGATATTCGAATAGTAATTGATTTGAAAAACGGAGCGCATCCAGAAAAAGTTTTAAATTATATTTATAAAAATACTCAACTTGAATCCAATTTTAATTTCAATATTGTTGCCTTAGTCGATGGCGTACCACAAACACTTTCTTTAAAATCAATTCTTTCTGAATTTATCGGACACCGTAAAGACGTAGTCAAAAGACGTTCACTTTATGATTTACGCAAAGCGGAAGAACGTGAACATATTTTGCTTGGTTTGAAAAAGGCATTAGATAAAATCGATCGAGTGATCACTGTCATTCGTGGATCGAAAGATGCTCAAATCGCAAAAACTAATTTAATGAAAGAATTCAAGTTCTCTGATTTACAGGCAGCGGCAATTCTCGAAATGAAATTACAAAAGTTGGCAGGGCTCGAGAGAAAAGCAGTCGAAAATGAGTTGGAAGAAAAACAAAAATTTATCAAAGAAATAAAGGATTTATTAGCTAGCCCTAAAAAGATGTTAAAAGTAATTTCAGATGAGTTAAAAGAAATTCGTGAGAAATATGCGGATGAGCGCCGAACCAAAATTTTTAAAGGTGGCATTAAAGAGATTTCAGATGAAGATTTAATCCCTGATAAAGAAACAATGCTCGTCTTTACAGCAGGGGGCTATGTAAAACGTTCTGACCCGTCTGAATATCATTCACAAAAACGTGGCGGAGTTGGGGTAGTAGATCTAGAAACTAAAGAAGAAGATTTTGTGACGATGTTAGTTTCTGGCTCTACACACAGTGATTTACTTTTCTTCACTAATTTAGGTAAAGCTTATCAAATGAAAATGTATGATTTACCTGAAGGACGTAGAGCAACAAAAGGTAAATCCATAATGAATTTCCTTTCTTTAGCGGGAGATGAAAAAGTGACTTCAATTTTGACGATGCCTAAAGGCGCAAAAAATTCTGCAGTATCCCTAATGCTCATTACCAAAAATGGTACGGCGAAAAAAATGTCTGGCGAGAGTTTTAAAGATGTTCGTCGTAGCGGCATCATTTCTATTCGGCTAGATAAAGGTGACAGTCTTATCTCAGCTCTTTTAACTGATAAGGGGGATGAAGTAATGATTGCAACCTCAGGTGGGCAGTCAATTCGTTTTAAAGAATCTGATATTCGAGAAATGGGCCGTACGGCTGGTGGAGTTCGTGGAATAAAATTGAGTAAAGGTGATGAGGTAATCAGTGTAGATGTAGTAAAAAAAGATTATAGAGATGGAGCATTTTTGACTATGAGTGCTAATGGCCTTGGTAAAAAAACAGCCCTTAAGGAATATAAAGTACAAAAAAGAGGTGGTTCAGGTATTAAAACGGCAAAGGTGACCCCCAAAACTGGTAAATTAATCGTAGCAAAAGTATTGACTGGAAAAGAAGAAGAATTGATTGCTATGTCCAAAAAAGGACAAGTGATTAGAACAGTATTAAAAGATATTCCATCTTTAGGACGACAAACTCAAGGAGTGACCATAATGCGTCTTCGTGCTGGTGACAATATTGCCTCGCTCACTTGTTCGTAGTTTTTTGTTTAAAGATACTACTATCAATAGTATAGTTTTGTAAAAATTTCACTACGCGGTATAATTAAATTATGTTTGCGGATCCGACTAAAAATTTAAAACAATTTGGGTTGAGAGAAGATATGATAGTAGCGGATCTTGGAGCCGGGACCGGCTATTATTCTATTCCCTTAGCTGAGATGGTTCCAAAAGGGAAAGTCTATGCTATTGAAATACAAAAAGATTTTTTAACGACAATTAAAAATAAAGCAAAAGATGCATATTTAAATAATATAGAATTTCTTTGGGGAAATATTGAAAAAAGAGGAGGTACTAATATTAAAGATGAAGTATTAGACGCAGTAGTTATTTCTGACGTTCTTTTTCAAATTGAGAATAAAGATAGATTTATTGAAGAAATTAAAAGAATTTTGAAACCGGTTGGGAAAATCCTTTTGATTGATTGGCTTGATGGTTTACCTCCCGTTGGCTCTGGTTCGGTAAAAATTTTTGATAAAGTGAAAGCTCGAGAACTTTTTGAAGCCAAAGGATTTATTTATGATAGAGAAATTAAAGTCGGAGAATACCATTATGGTATGATATTAAATAATAATCCTGTAGAAAAAAAATGAAAATAAATTTTCAAATTGTAATTATTGGTGTATTTATCATTTTAGGCATTTTAGGTGTTTTAGTTTTTGCTGGGATTATTCCTCTCGGCAGTAATAAAGACCAAGCAGGAAGTCTAGGCACAGTTGTTTTATGGGGAACAGTAAAAGCGGAATCGATTAAGGTTGCAGTACAGGATTTTAATTCTATTAATCCTACTTTTATCGTCAAATATGTAGAAAAAGATCCAGTGACTTTTGATAAAGACTTGCTTGAGGCATTAGCAACTGGAAATGGACCAGATATGTTCTTTTTGCCTGACAATTTAATTTTAAGTTATAAAAATAAAATTTTCCCTATTCCATATACTAGCTATTCTACTGCTTCTTTTAAAAATACTTTTGCTGGTGCTGGAGAAGTTTTTTTGAATTCTAAAGGAATTTTAGCTTTTCCGTTGGCTGTCGATCCATTAGTGATGTATTATAATCGCAGTATTTTAGATACTAATTCTGTTGTTTATCCTCCACAATATTGGGACGATTTAAGTAATTTAGCCCCGATTTTGACTAAAAGAAATAATGGGAATATTTCAATAAGCACTGTAGCCTTAGGTCAATTTTCTAATATTACGCATGCTAAAGATATTCTTTCTACTTTATTTATGCAAATAGGCAGTTCTATTGTCACTGAAAGTAATGGTTTTTTTTCACCTACCTTGGGTAATAATGACAAAACACAAGATTTAGCCTCTACTTTGTCTTTTTATCTTAGTTTTTCTGACCCAGCAAATAAAGTCTATTCATGGAATAGAGGATTACCAAATTCTACTGAAGCCTTTTCATCAGAAGATTTAGTTTTTTATTTTGGCTATGCTAGTGAGTTGCAGTCATTAACAAATAAAAATCCAAATGAAAATTTTTCAGTAGCACCAATGCCTCAATTTAAAAATAGTAATTTTAAATTGACTACAGGTAGAGTTACGGGTATTGCTGTGTCTTCTTTTTCAAAAAATATTACTACCGCTTTAAAAGCCGCTACTTTAATGGCAGGTGGGGATTTCGCTAATCAGTTTGCCAAAGCTATTGGAGTTGTTCCAGCTAGGCGTGATTTATTAGCTCAAAAACCAACTGATGCAAATCTTCCAGTTTTCTATGATTCCGCTCTTTTTGCCAAAGCTTGGCTTGATCCTTCACCGGCAGATACTGATAGTATTTTTAAAAATATGATTGATGAAGTACTTTCTAATAGTGTGACAGCATATTTTGCTATTAATGACGCTAATGGGAAGCTTAGTTTATTATTAAATAAATAATTGATTATTATCAATTTATTCAAAAAAATCGTATGAAAATTATTATTGAGAAGTTTAAAAAGAATATCAAGAAAATAATACCAGCTTTGATTATAATTATTACCTTTTTCATTCTATATTTACCTAATGCTTTTGGTATTGTTGTTAATACAATAGATGTTGTTATTAATAAAAGTTTTAGCGTTACTACTGAAGCAGTTACAAATATAAACTTTGCTTCTGTTACTTTAAATGGTTCAACCACAGCCTCAACTGCTACTATTAATGCCCTTGATGGATATTATCCTATTTTTAAATATTCAACCAAACAAGCTACTTCTTGTCTTATACTAAATAATAGTAAAGAAGAATTAGGATCGAAAATAGTATCGAGTGATTTTTCAAAACCTTTTTCAGCAAATATTACTGGGCTTCTTTCTGGTACTACATATTACTATTGTGCTTATTTAAAAGATGTTCGTACTGATGATCAAGAAGGTATTTATTATAATGATACGACCTTGAATAAATATGGTGAGATAAAATCATTTACGACAAATAACCCTGTGGTAACAGGCAATAATGTGGAATGGACAAGTAATACAGAGGATGTTTCTGAGGCTTATCTTTATGGGTCGGTTTATTATCCCGGAGTAAATATTTCTCCTTACTCTTTTATTTTTAAATACTCAACTTCAGATGGCACTTGTCAAAATCTCAATCAAACAAGTGAGAATGCAGGGCTTACTGCTCAAGCGGCCTCTGATTCCAAGAATTATGTGGTACAAATATATAATCTTAAATCAAATACCCCTTATTATTATTGTGCTTATTTAAAACATCCGACAGACCAATCTTTAAATAAATATGGTGAAGTAAAATCATTTACCACTGATTTATATAATCCGTCTGAAACGGCAGTGACCACAATTTCTGCTACTTATGTTTCTACTATTCCGGCGACACTTTTGGCGGGTAAATTTACCAGTAAGACTTTAACGAGAGATGATATTGCTCCTTATTTAAATTTTAGATATTCAACTTCAAATTTAGCTTGCGATAAATTAGGAACTCAACAATATAGATATTATGCTGGTTCTACAGATTTTGGAACTTACCTTCAAAATCTTATTCCTGGAACTACCTATTATTATTGTGCATATTTAAAATTACCTAGCATGGATGCGCCTCTTATGGGTGCAGTAAAAACATTTATTGCTAATGATATTCCTGTCTCTAAGCAGTCTTTAACTATTACTACAGCTGATTGTTCTTTAAGTGGTGTAGATTATTCCCTGAAAGGGTCATTTTTAAATGATTCACAAAAACCGTTTACTACTTATTTTTTATATAAAGCTGAGGATGCAGACTTTACTCATGATGGACAAAAAACTACTGAATATGCTCGTACCGAAAATACTACTAGAAGTGGTTCATTTGAAGCAAATCCAGTTTTAAATCTGAATACAAATTATTATTATCAAGCAGTGGGTTATTATAATGCCACTCCTGACAATATTTTTTACGGTAATATTTTAAATTGTGATACTAATTTAGGTGACTCAAGTAATCCAGATTATAAAGGACAGATTTCATATACTGATATAAATTCAGATCCAGTTATTTTTACAGTTTCTAATTTAGATCCTAATACTCCATATATTTTCTCTACTGGAGATACAGCAGGAAATCAAATTATTGACGGTGGAAATGTGGTTTATGTGCAAGTTCCATTTACGACTAATGGTGATGGCACTTTTACTTCTCCTGTTCAGTTAGATTCAAATGTTACTTATAATTTTTCAGTTAAACAATATGATCCAGTAACAAATGACTATACAAAAAAAGTGGCAGTAACTCCTATACCAGTGAAAATTCCTTCTAAAGGACCTACTCCACCACCTGAATCAGTACATACGAAGTCGGTTAATTTAGTTCCTTGCGGAACGGAGCGTTATGCAGCAGGGACATATTTGATTTACGACAAAGATGCGAATGATCCTAGAAGTTATACTGCTGATAAAACAACCGATGGTAAGCCAAACATCGATGTGAGTGGTCAAATAAAAAAGGAAAATATGTGTACTTTTAATTATTTATTGCAATTAATTAATAATTTTATTAATTTTACTTTTAAAAATTTAGTAGTACCTATAGCTGCGATTGCTTTTGCTTATGCTGGTTTTCTGCTTATATCCTCAGGCGGTGAGACCTCAAAAAGAGAAAAAGCCAAAAAAATATTTTTGGCTGTAGTTTGGGGTTTAGTCATCTGTGCGGCGGCGTGGCTTATCGTGCATGTAATATTGGTGATTACTGGTTTTACAGCTGCTGGAGGCAATGCTTTTGGCTTATAAAGTGCTATAATTATTAAATTACGAATTATTAATTGAAAGTTAAAATAAAATGAATTTTTTAAAGAAAAAATTATATGTATTATTTTTTTTAGTATCGCTTATTATTTTACCAATTTTTACTTTTGCTGATACAGTACAACCAATTAACGATAATACATTAATCATTAATCCACTAGGCAAAGATGGTCCACAGAATATTACTGATTTTATTAGAATTATATTAATTGGGGTGATAAAAATTGGTTTGCCAGTTATTGCGCTTGCTATTATTTACTGTGGTTTTCTTTTTGTGAAAGCTCAGGGTAAACCCGATGAACTTAAAAAAGCGAAAGATGCATTATTATACACTGTGATTGGAGCAGCCTTGCTCCTGGGCGCTTGGGCGATCGCTCAGC
Source organism: uncultured bacterium (assembly GCA_903825255.1). Taxonomy (GTDB): domain Bacteria; phylum Patescibacteriota; class Minisyncoccia; order Phycocordibacterales; family UBA9973; genus UBA9973. The sequence continues at coordinate 19,570 of CAIJZZ010000003.1, read as the reverse complement.
TTATTTCTAATACAATTACACAAATTAAATATTAATTTTATGAAAAAAAGATTAGCTATTATTTCATCAGGATTTATTTCATTACTTTTACCTTTTTTTGCTTTTGCACAAAGAGTTCCCGCGACTCCTACCACTTCTACTGGTAATGCTATTATTGGTTGTACTTTTACTGCAAATAATCCGACAATTGCCGATGTATTCAACTATGGCACTTGTATGATTTATAATTCAATTATTCCTTTATTGATTGCTTTAGCGATAGCGATGTTTATCTGGGGCGTTATCCAATATGTGCTAAATGACGCCGAAGAGGCGAAAAAGGCCAAAGGTAAGCAATTTATGCTCTGGGGTATCATTGCGATCACTGTCATCGTCTCTATCTGGGGTCTAGTACATATCTTGACTAGTACCTTTAATATAAGTTTTAGCATTCCACTACTTCCACAATAATGCTATTTACTTTATATATTAGATATTGATATAATTAAAGAAGCTTAAAATATTTAGGCAAACATTATTAGTTTATTATTAAGGTCGTTATTATTAGTTTAAATCCGACTATAAGTCGGAACCCGACAGAAAGTCGGATTTAGGTTTGAAAAATTTATGAAAAAGAAAATATTTTTATTAGGGGGGTTAGCAACAGTTTTGCCATTTTTTGCTTTGGCTCAAGTAGATGCATGTGCGGCTACTGCCAGTACTAGTTTTGGTATCGGTTTGATTATTTGTCGTATTGGTGTGTTCATCAATTCAGCTGTACCAATACTCATCACTCTAGGTGTCGTTTACTTCATCTGGGGAGTAATCAGTTATGCAATCGCAAAAGACGAAGAAGCTAAGACTAAAGGCCGTGGTGCTATGATCTGGGGTTTGATTGCTATTTTGGTGATCGTCTCCATCTGGGGTCTAGTAGGTATTTTACAGAGAACTTTTGGAGTAAATGATGCAGCTAATGCAGGTCAAATAAATGTTCCTTGTATCCCTTCACCAGGAAATACCTGTCCATAATTCACTATGATAGATCTATTCTTTGCTAATGTCGCTTATGCTGATGTTGATACTTTCATCAAGAGTGTAAATGGTTTGATTATCAACCCGCTTATTATCTTACTTTTTGCTTTAGCTACGCTTTACTTCATTTATGGAGTCGTGCAGTTTCTAGCGAATGGAGATAATGAAGAGAAAAAAACAGCGGGTAAAAATCACATGCTTTGGGGTATTGTCGGAATTGCGATTATGATTAGTGTTTGGGGGATCCTTAATATTGTCATGAATACTTTCAATATTACTGGCATTAAGCCACAGGAGGGTACAGTTGATTTACCTCCATATGATCCTCAACTTCCAGGTCTTACTCCATAAGAGATTAAAAAAGAATAATTTTGAAAAGAAAAAGGCAGCTCGTGAAAACGAACTGCCTTTTAGGTTGTATTAGATAAAATAAAAAAGCGGTTAATTTAATTAACCGCTTTAAAACACTTAAAATTATTCCCAGATTTCAACTCCCCAACCCTTTGGATCCGAATTTTTCAGATCTGAGGTTGAGAAATAGAATATTCCAGAATTTTCTGGGTCTGCAATTATTGCAGTCCCAGGTACATCATACTGAACCCTTCCAGAGGGTTTTACTATTTTTATGGTGCCACCCTTAGGGTACCATTCAGGATTTTTACTGAGATAGACGGAAATTATTCCGTCTTTGTAATTTGCAAACAAATATAAGGTTTTAGTTTTACCAGTTTTTATTGTTTGCTGAGCCTGTTGCTCTTGCTTTTCTTTCTCAATTTTTTCCTTCTCCTTTTTCTCAGCTTGATGTTCAGCATAGCCTTTTTTAATTTCAGGTATTACCATAAATACCATAATTAAAAGTAATAAACTTGAAAAGATTATTTTTCTTAACATATTCCTCCTTGTTTTTTATGGATTAATTACTACTGGAACATTACCAGGATTTGTTACTTCAATTTGCTTATAATTTCCTTCTAGCATTTTTGCTTTAACTATTTTTTGGGCTTCAGCCACAGTTTCACAACCATGTGGATTTGTAGGACTTTTCATTAAAACATTTACAGAATCCTGAAATTCTAGCATTGCTTTTTTAGCTTTTCTTGCTTTTTCTGTTTCGTCAGAATAATCAAGGTCTTCAAGACCAGAATTAATTATTTCTAGTCCGTATCCTCTACTGAAGTCTTCTCCCTGCAATTCTTCTTTTTTGATGGCTGTATTTCTTTGTTCTTTTGCTTCTTTTGAAGTTTTAGGTAAACAATAGTCAGTAACTTTTTCATTTACTGTTAATTTAATGTCATTATCGATATTACTGATTGTTGTTAGAACATAAGCGAGCATGTTTTTGTTTCTAGTTTTGTGATTCCTTATGTCGGGTCTCCACAATACCTTCCATTTCCCTTTCATTTTATCATCTAGAGTATCCCAATCACCTTCATCAGTTGTGGAATTGTGTTTTTGGGTATCAATTATGTACATAATTTTTTCAAAGATTGATACAAAGTTGAACCCTGGCCAGTATGGATATAAGTTACCCCATAAAAAATGCTTCGTTACTTTACATGAATTGGGGTCTACTTCCAATTCAAAATGCTTCATTGTAGACCAGAAGATAATCACACAAATAATCAAGACTAACCAAAGTGGGCAATCTGACCATATTTGCAAAGCAAAAAAATTAATTACAATAAAAGTAATAATCCAATAAGGTAAAACTTTTACTGTAAAACCTAAAATAAATCTTTCGAAAAATTCTCCGTTCATTTTATTAGTGCCGCTCTTAACGGCTTTATTAGTTATTAATTAGAAATTAAATTGTTTATTTAAAAGACCACAAGGTGTCAAAAGGGGATTTGACCTTCAAAATAAACAATTTAATCCTAACTCCTAACTGTTTTTCAAAAAGCTGTTATACCTATACATTGTATCATATTTAAACCAAAAAGTCAATCCCGTCACTAGCGAGTGGCAGGACTGACTTTTCGGCTTTTTTATTAGTTATTTTGCGTTTTAGGCTTGTGGAGCAAAGCTTGAATGTTCTTCTTTCTTTTCTGTTTTGCCCGGATAAGCTCTTTTCCAGAGGGTAATTATGGTCAAGACTAGTAGCAATAATGCAGTCCATTGAATCAAATTTAGAGATAAAAGGCCATTATTACCAGATAAGGCATTAGCAGTTAGATTTTGATTAGTACAGCTAATAGTAGAAGTGGTAGTCGTACAATCAACTGGAGCACTTTTAGCGGGTATCTCTCTGGTAGTTCCTTTCATCGCTATTATATAGCCACCATTTGTCATATAACCACCATTTATAAAATAGCCTGCGTTTGATGTGTAATTATTATTTGTTTCCATTTTATTTTTTTTAAGGATGTTTTAATGGTTTCGATTTATCCTTTTCACTCACATAAACTTTTCTCCATAAGATGACTGCCAAAAGAATTAGAATACTGAAAACTAACCATTGAATTATATTTGAAGGCATAAAACCATTAGCTCCAAAAATAGCACTAGCTGTCAAACTTTGATTATTAGCATCACCGGTCGTAGGAGCACAAGCTACTTGAGTACTAGTAGGCGTAGTTGTTTTTTTAATTACTGCTACCTTTGGAGTAGTTTTGGTTGTGGTGCTAACTGTTTTTGTGGTTGTAGTTGGGGGAGTTGGATTAGGAGCGATGACGGGAGGATTAATAATAGTATTATCCACTCTAAAATAAATTCCATTAGAATTACCACCACAAGGTTGTGGATTAAAAACCATGACAGGATAAATTCCATTTGTTGTAAGATCAGAAGCATTTAAAATCACAGTCAAGCGATTTGAATTCATAAAAGTAGTCGGTCGATAAGAATTATTAAATTCAGCTAGAGAATTAACTGTAAAATTTGCGCCAGTTAAAACTACTGCCAAATTACCACTAACTCCATTTACTGAATTTGGCGAAATAGCATAGATAACTGGGATAGGATTACAATAGGTTGTATTGTTTGTATTATTGTAATAAGGGTAATTGCTATTATTATAAGTAGAAGAATTATCATAAGAAACACCACCTCCGTTTAAAAAATAACCAGCATTACCTGCATAAGTACCATCAGATATGGTATAGCCTTGAACGGATAGTGGTAAAAGGAAATTAATATTTAAAAGAAAAAAGGCTAATATTCCCAGAAAATTTAATATTAATTTATTATTGCTGATCTTTATCATATTAGAAGAGTATAGCACTTTTGAATATAAATGTCAACCCCGTCGCTCGCGAAGGGCGGGGGTCAAGTTTCTTAATAATAAATATACCCTTATTTTTCAAGTAAAACCCCTTTTTAAGGGGGTTTTAAAAAGTGAGTTTATTTTAGTTTAGCTAAGATTTTAGCGAAAGTTTCTGGATGATGTTCAGCGAGATCAGCGAGAATTTTGCGATCTAATTCAATTTTATTTTTCTTTAAGGCACCGATCATTTTTGAATAGGACATTCCTAGTTCACGGGAACCAGCATTGATTTTAATATTCCAAAGTTTACGATTGTGTGATTTTTTGTCTTTACGGTGAGCAAAAGAATAATTGCCTGCATGTAATAAGGCATCTTTTGCTTGACGTTCCTTAGAACCGCGACCATGACGAAAACCTTTGGTTTGTTTTAAAACACTTCTTCTTCTTTTTAACGCATGTACTCCTTTTTTAACTCTTGTCATTTTATTATTTAAAAATTATCAAATATTAACTGAAAGGCAATAAGTGACTTTTTGGTTTGTTTTTAATTGTAAAATTCTGACCTTTTTTACCAGCAAGCTGGGTATTGCGTGATTGTTTTGCATTGAAATGATTAAAGCCTGGCTTACGAGAAAGAACTTTGCCATTTTTAGTTAGCTTTAATCTCTTTGAATACGATTTGTTTGTTTTCATTCCTTTCATAAAATTATTTTGTTTTTTCTATTGTTATAAATAAACCTTTAGGACCTCTTTTATATGCATCAGATATTTTATACTCTTCAGTGATTAGATGTAATACTCTATCCAATCGTTCTCTTAAAAATTTTTCATCCATAAATTTAGCACGTCCAGACAAGAAAAGTTCGATTTTGATACGGTGTCCTTCTTTAAGCCATTTAGAAGCAGTTTTGGCTTTGAGCTCTAAGTCATGATCCCCAGTGCCTACTTTTATTTGGACTGATTTGGTTTCAGTGGGCTTTGCTCCAGCTCGAGCCTTTTTCAATTTTTTACTGGCCTCGTATTGATATTTACCAAAATCCATTAATTTCGCTACTGGTGGATTTGCGTTCGGGGATATTTCAATCAAATCTAAACCTTTGTTTTGAGCTAATTCGAGCGCTTCCTTAATGCTCAAAATACCAATGTTTTGGTTTTCACTATCGATCACTCGTAGTTCTTTAGCTCTTATTTGATTGTTTATTCTTTCTCGCAATTGATGTTATAAAAATACTTTGACCCTGTCGCTCGCGAGTGACGGGGTAGACTGTTAGATAATAGCGTATTACGAGTTTAAAGTCAACTTTGCTTCATTAAATAAGGCTTCTACACGTTCAGGTGTTTTTGCTTCACCGAAAAGTCGGATAATCGGTTCAGTTATTGAAGGTCTGATATGAAGCCAAGATTTATCACTAAAATCTAGGCGTAGTCCATCTAGTTCATTTACTTCTGCATCTTTAAAATGAGTTTTTAATTTTTGATAAATATCATTTAAGTTTTCACTAACTGGCCATTTATCTCTTTTCATATAATATTTAGGTAGTGTAGCGACACATTCACTGACAGTTTGTTTTCTTTCAGCTAAAAGCTCTAGGGCAAAAGATAAACTGACAAAACCGTCTCGGCTCGTATTGATAGCGGGGTAAATAACTCCACTTGTGCCTTCACCTCCGATGATTGCCTTGTTTTTCTGAATTCCTTCTAAAACATTTGATTCCCCGACTTTTGTTCGGAAACATTTACCATGATATTTTTCTACAATATCTGAGACCATACTGGAAGTGGATAGATTCATGACTACATTTTCTCCCGGATGTTTTGAAAGTATGTTTTTTACTCCGAAAGCTAAAGTATAATCTTCGGAAATAACTTTTCCAGTTTCATCTACTATGACAAGTCGATCTGCATCTGGGTCGTGAGCAAAACCAATGTCAGCTCCTGATTCTTTAACTAGGTGACCTATATCTTCAAGATTTTCTACGGCTGGTTCTGGTCTGTGGGCGAATTTTCCATCCGGAATATTGTTAAGAGGAATTAATTCTGCACCTAATTGTTCAAATAAATATGGATCAATCACACAAGCAGAAGCATTGATCATATCAGCTGCCACTTTAAATTTTCTAGCTCTTATTGCCTCAAGATTAATATTAGAAATGATTGCATCTGCATGTTCTTTAGGGAAAGGAGGGATATCCAGGATGTTGTTTTTAGAAGCACGAGAATTTTCTGTTGAAAATTCTCTCTGTCCGTCGCCGTCGCGACTTCCAAGGCTTCCAAAAACAACATCCTGGATATTTTCTTCTTCACAATATTTTTTTATTATTTCCACTTGTGCTTCATTTGTCAAAAGTGCCTGATTTGTCACAAATTTAATGCCATTGTATTCTTTTGGATTGTGCGATGCAGTAATAATAATTGCTCCGTCATATTTGTGCTTTCGTACGGCAAATAAAATGGTCGGGGTAGGTAAGATATCTCCGTCAATTAGATTGACACCTGTTTTAGACAGTTTATCAATAATTATTTTTTTTATTTCGAGCCCACTTTCACGACCATCTCGGCCGATTAAAATCGTTGGATTATTTTTTTTTACATCTTCTTTTATAAAACTTATGTAAGCACCAACAAATTTTCTAATTATTTCTTCAGTTAATGTCTCTCCCCAGATACCACGGTAGCCAGTTACTTGGAGTTTTGGTTGTATTGTCATAGCCTTATTTTATCATAAGAATCTTTTATTGGGAAAAACTTTTGATAACATTCTATCAAATGCTAAGATATTAATATGGCTAATTATGCAGAAAATCGAAAAGCGAGATTTAATTATGAAATTCTAGAAAAATACGAAGCGGGTATTGAGCTTTTAGGGACGGAAGTCAAATCAGTGCGAGGGGGGCAAATGTCACTCGACGGGGCATTCGTCGTGGTGCGGGGCGGGGAAGTATTTTTAATCAATGCCAGTATTCCACCCTTTCAGCTGGCTAATGCGCCGAAAGATTATGATCCACTGCAAAATCGAAAACTACTTTTAACTAAAAAAGAAATCACTGAACTTGCAGGAAATGAGAAAAATAAGAAGTTGACTATAGTGCCACTTTCAGTGTATAATAAAGGAAGGAAAATTAAAATAAATATTGCTTCAGTGAAAGGCAAGAAGAAATTTGATAAAAGAGAAAGTATCAAAGAACGCGAAACTGATCGCACTATTAGGCGAGAATACAAAGACCTGCCTGCCGGTAGGCATGGACGTTGATAATAAAATTTGGGGATGCCAGGCATAGACAGTTGGTCTTTTGTCATTGATGCATGCCGAGCATGAGCGTAATCTCGTAAATATTCGCTCAAATGTTAATTGCAAAATTGACTGCTAAAGCAAAAGCCTTAGTTTCTCCATACTTCAGTATGGCAAACTTCTCTTTTGTTCCAGCTCTCGCGTAAGCGACTAGCTGGTGTCTCACTTATAGACTTCCGATATATAAGCTGAGGCATAATATTATCGGGATAGGGAAGGAGAATTTCTTGACTCTTTCTAGAAAACCTTAAAGAATCGATTAAAAAATATTTGGCCCGCTTCAGAATTTTTTAATTTAAAACAAAAAGCGTGCTAAGCATGTAGACTTCCTCACAATATCCTTCTGCACGGGGATTCAATTTCCCCCATCTCCACAAATAAAACAAAGACTACCTAAATGGTAGTTTTTGTTTTATTTGCTGGTTATATAAGAGGGAAATTGAATAGTCGGAGCGCGACGGCGCGAGACGGGGTTTTTGACAAAAAATCATAAGTATGATATTTTATTAATAAGTATAGTTTTTTGACAGCCAGTTTTAAAATTAAATAGTTAAATTAATTTCTTGAGTTCCTTTACGTAGAAAGAAATTCAAAAAATTAATTTAACTAACACTTTTAAACTTTTATAAATTATGAAAAGATTTTTAATTATTTTTGCTTGTTTCTTACTGACAATTTCCGCGATCTCTTGCGCATTGTCAATTTCATTTATTAATCCTGAATATTTTAAGCAATATAAATTATTATATATTGTTTTAAATTACTTAATGAATTTTTATTCAATTATTACAAAACAGGATTATGCTGTAATCTTACTTAATTGTGTAACGTTTGCAGTAGGAATGTTTTTATTTACATATGTGAAAAGCACTTTTGATTCATTAAAAAAAATATTTTCTAGTTTAATGCTTGCCAGTATAATTTGGGGAGCAGAATTTTGTTTTATAATTTTAGTTATTAACTAAATAATAAAATATATGTAATAGTCGGAATAAATTTATTCCGACTATTTTATTTTATTTAGTAAATAAAAAAGCTCTTGAGTTTATTTTTACTTTTTAGTCTTTTTATGCTATTGTTTTACTTATGGATTTAAATTTTTTAAATAAAAAAGAAGATAAGAAAAAAGTTGGAGCACCTAAAAATGGTTCAAAGTTTTCCGGTAGTATTACTGGAGCAATTTTAATTTTTATGGTTATTACTGCCCTTTATTTAGTAATTTCTGATACTTCAAAACCAGTGCCCCAGGTCTCGCTTTCTGATTTAGCTAAAAGTGTCTCAATAGGCGATGTGAAAAAAATTGATGTAATTGGTGAGGATCTTACTATTACTTATCAAAATGGTGATGTAAAAAAAGCCAAAAAAGAATTAGAAGCTTCTTTATCTCAAACCTTATTTAATTATGGAGTGAAAGGAGACGCGTTAGCAAGTACACAGATTGAAGTAAAACAAGATACAGGCTTCTTTTATTGGTTGGGAAATATTTGGCCGTTTTTATTACCGATTTTATTTATCGTCTTTTTCTTTTGGTATTTATCTCGTCAGGTAAAAGGGGCGGGGATGCAAGCTTTTACCTTCGGTCAATCCAAGGCCCGCATTACCGATCCGAATGATAAAAATAATAAAGTAACTTTCAAAGATGTGGCTGGCTGTAAGGAAGCTAAAGAAGAGTTAAAAGAAATTGTAGATTTTTTGAAAAATCCAAAAAAGTTTTTAGATATTGGTGCGAGAATTCCCAAAGGTGTGATTTTGACTGGAGCTCCAGGCACGGGTAAAACCTTATTGGCTAGAGCAGTAGCAGGAGAGGCGAGTGTGCCATTTTTCCATCTTTCCGGTTCTGAGTTTGTGGAAATGTTTGTGGGCGTTGGTGCTTCCCGAGTACGAGATTTATTTAAAATGGCCAAAAAAGCCGCCCCAGCTATAATTTTCATGGATGAGATAGATGCCATCGGGCGTACTCGAGGAGGTGGTTTCGGTGGAGGCAATGATGAAAGGGAACAAACTTTAAACCAAATACTTGTGGAAATGGATGGTTTTGAGCCAAATGAAAAAGTGATTGTAATGGCTGCAACTAACCGACCAGATGTATTGGATCCGGCACTTGTTCGTCCAGGGCGTTTTGATCGAAAAGTAATTCTTGATTTGCCTGATCGAGCGGACCGTGAAGAGATTTTAAAAATTCATGCTGTTCGAAAACCATTAGCGGAAGATATTAATTTGAAATTAATTGCTGAGCGTACACCTGGATTCTCAGGGGCTGATTTATATTCATTAATGAATGAAGGAGCGATACTCGCCGCACGGGAAAATCGTAAGAAAGTTTTTCAATTTGATTTAATTCGGGCAATAGAAAAAGTCATGCTTGGTCCTGAGAGAAAAAGTCATTTGCTTTCTAAAAAGGAAAAAGAAATTACTGCTTATCACGAAGCCGGGCATGCACTCGTGGCTTCTGTTTTGCCTTATGCTGATCCGGTGCACAAAGTTTCAATTGTGGCTCGAGGTAATGCTGGTGGGTATACTTTAAAATTGCCATTAGAAGAAAGACGCTTGCAGTCCAAGAAAGAATTTATTGATGATATTGCGATGTCTTTGGGTGGCTACGTGGCAGAAAAAATGATTTTTGGTGATATTACTACGGGACCATCAAGTGATCTACAGGTAGCCACGAATATTGCTAAAGCGATGGTGACTCGTTGGGGAATGTCAGACGCTATCGGACCGGTTTCACTCGTAGGGGATGGAGGTAGAGTTCATTTTGGTATGGGAGAAGTAGCAGAAAAAGAATATTCAGAAACTATTTCTACAAAAATAGATTCCGAGGTTAGAAAAATAATAGATGAAGGTATAAAATCTGCCGAAAAGGTTTTGACTGAAAATAAAAAAGCACTCAAGGCTATTGCTGATAAATTAATTGAAGTTGAGACACTAGAACAAGAAGACTACAATCAAATAATCATTACCAATGGAATAATTCCAAAAAAGATTGAGGAAGAAAAAATAGCTTAAGTTTTAATTTAAATTAGTAAAAAAAATTAAGCAAGGATTCTCCTTGCTTAATTGCGTTTTAGTCTTATTTTGTTATAGTTATTAGTACCAGTTACCGTCCTTAGCTCAGCTGGTTAGAGCACAGAGCTTATACCTCTGGGGTCCTAGGTTCGAATCCTAGAGGACGGACAAATGAAAAAGTTTTCAAAAAAATTTGAGCAGTTGATAGATTTTGTAGAGTTTACTCATGAATTTCGAGAAATAATTAGAGTTGCTCGAACTCCAAATGGAGAAAGATTTGAAAATGATACCGAACATAGTTATCAATTAGCAATGGTAGCTTGGTTTTTAATTGATCAAGAAAAATTAAAGTTGAATAAAGAACTTTGTTTTATGTATGCACTCGCACATGACTTGGTGGAAGTCTATGCCGGGGATACTTATGTTTTCGATAAGAATCATAGACTTTCTAAAATTAAAAGAGAAAAAGAGGCTTTATTAAAAATAAAAAAAAGATTTTCTAGCTTTAAAAGTCTAATTAAAGTAATCGAAAAGTATGAAAAGAAGGATGATGAAGAAAGTATTTTCATCTATGCGCTCGACAAACTCATCCCCCCGATTCAAATTTATTTAGAAGATGGAAAATTGTTTAAGGAAAAGAATTTTTCATTAGAAGATGTTATTGAAATAAAAAAAGGAAAGATTGATTTATCTCCAATGATAAATAAATATTGGCAGGAGCTTCTCCAAGAACTTACAAGAAATAAAAAAAAGTTATTTTTAAAATAGTTTATTCGAAATGGAATTCAGAAACCTTTTCTTTAACTTTACTTTTTAACAAAGGATATTTAGAAAGTTCGGAATTTTCCGAAATCAGGCGGATAGCTTCGGTGCGGGCGGCTTCTACCATTTTAATATTTTTTATTGCTTCCATTCCTAAATCAGTGATACCCCATTGTTTCGTGCCACCTAATTCTCCAGCACCTCTTAGGGTTAAATCTAATTCCGCTAATTCAAAACCATTTTTAGCGGTTTTTAAAGCTTTTAATCTATCTATTGTTTTTTGGCTTTTAGCTTCAGCAAAAACATAGCAATAAGCCTGATGAGTACTTCTTATAACTCTGCCGCGAAGCTGATGCAGTTGAGCAAGTCCAAAACGTTCTGCACCTTCAATGATGATAACGGTAGCATTCGGGACATTGACTCCGACTTCTATTACCGAAGTAGCTACTAAAATATTTAAAAATCCTTTAGTAAATTTTTCCATCTCTTTTTCTTTTTTTTCTTTGGACATTTTGGAATGCAGTACCCCGATTTCATATTCAGGAAAAACTTCTTTTTTTAAACGTTTCGCTTCTGCTGTAACTGACCTTAATTCAAGTTGGACACGATCCGCTTCAAGATGTTTATTTCCGAGAGCACGAAAATTTTTTGTTAAAAATTTTCTCTGTCCGTCGCCGTCGCTCCTACCAAGGCTCTCTGAAACAAACATCTCTTCGCCCGTCTCCTCAGCTTCAAAAATTCTCGGGCAAATAATATAAACTTGTCTGCCTTTTTGTATTTCTGCCCGAACTTTTTCATATGTTCCCGCTCGTTTATCTGGGGTAATAATTTCAGTGATTATTTCTTTACGCCCAGCCGGCATTTCATCTAAAAGTGATAAATCTAAGTCTCCATAAATAGTGAGAGCGAGAGTGCGGGGAATAGGGGTAGCGGTCATGGAAAGTAAATGTGGAGCGATATTATCTTTTCTTACTAATTTTCTACGCTGTTCAGTACCGAAGCGATGTTGTTCATCAATAACGACGAGTGCTAAATTTTTAAATTTAACTGTTTTTTGGATGAGGGCGTGAGTGCCGATTAAAATTGGTATTTCGCCATTTGCGACCCATTTTAAAAGTTGAGAGCGAGAAATATTTGTCCAATTTTGTTCCGCCAAAGATATGTCTTCCGTCGCTTGCACTCCGTCCTGGAAGGGCAAGTTAGATTTGTTTGTTGCGAAGGCTCCTACAGACATATCCTTTGGCTTTAAAATTTTTGAAGCAACTTTAGAAGGGAATTTACGACAACCTGAGCCAGTAATGAGAGCAATGTTTATTGGTAAATGTTTAAAATATTGAATAAAGGATTCAAAGTGTTGGGTAGCTAGGATTTCTGTTGGAGCCATGTAAGCGACCTGAAGATTCCCAAAACTTTGAGGCTTGCCTTGAGCGAAGTCGAAGGGTCTTTGTTTGGTAGCTATATATGTGGCTGTCGCAGCGACAGCTGTTTTACCAGAGCCCACATCGCCTTCAAGAAGGCGAGACATGGGAAAAGTTTTAGCCATATCTTCTAGGATGGTATTGATAGATTTTATTTGAGATTTAGTTGGGGTAAAAGGGAAGCGTTTTAAAAATTCTGACATTTCCTTTTCATTGGGGATTATTTGAAATGATTTATTTTTACGATATTCTGTTTTGTCATGTTGGCGTTCAAGCTGAATACAAAAAACTTCTTCAAAAGCAAAACGCTTGCGAGCAGACTCGGCATCTTTTTTATTTTTTGGTTTATGAATCCAGATGAGGGAGGTTTTTAAAGTTGGTAAATTATATTTTTTTAAAATTTCTGTAGGGATATAATCTTCGATTTTCTCCAATGTTTTATCTTTTAAAATTTTTTCTATCGCGTGATAAAACCATTTAGAGGTGATACCTTTAGTCTCATGATAAATTGGGTAGGAAAAACCAGAATTATCTATTTGTACTCCGTCTTTCGCAAATAAAGTATTGTGTGCATCAATCGGTAAATCAGGTGTCTTTTCAAATTCAGGATTAGTGAGATATTTTCCTTGTTTACCTTCGGTGACTTTCCCGGTGAGTTTTACATTTTGTCCCTCATGGATCATCTTGGCTAAGTAGGCTTGATGAAACCAAAGGATTTTTATTTTTCCAGTAATATCCTCTATCTCTGCTTCGCCCATTGGGATTTTGGTACGGAAACTTTTTTTTGTTTTCAATTTGGAAATTTTCCCATAGATGGTGGCTACTTCTCCAGGAATCAATTCATCTATTTGTTTTACTTCACTTATGTCTGAGTAGCGAACAGGGAAGTGAAAGAGTAGGTCATGAACAGAAAAAAGCTTCAGTTTCCTTAAAGCTTTTTTTTGATTTTCATCTAGGCGAAATTTTAGTTCTAGCCTATCTTTTAGTTCCATTTATTGACCAATTAAATCTTTCACTTTACGGGCGAGTTCGTCTAAAGTAAAGTTGGATTTTATCATAAATTCACTTATGCCGAGCTTTGTAACTCGTTTAATATCTTTATCTTCAGAAAGATTTGAAAATACGATGACAGGAATAGTCAGTAAATCTTTGTTTTGCCTAATTTTTTCTAGAATCATAAAACCATCTACTTCTGGTAATAGTAAATCAAGTAAAATTAAATCAAGTTTAGTTTTAGCATCAATTATTTTAAAAGCTTCAACGCTATTAGAAGCGGTTAAAATTTCATAACCTTCCTTTTTAAGTTTTGTTGCTTCAAGCCCTTGTAAGAAAGCGTCATCTTCTATTATAAGTATTGTTTTTGCCATATCTATATTATACTACTGCTTAAAATGAATGCAAATATATGTACAGTTAAACATTATTTAGGAATTTCAGTTGAAAATGGGGATAGTAAAGAAAAAGGTTGAACCTTCTTTTTCTTTACTTTCAAACCATATTTTACCTCCATGTGTCTCAATTATTTTTCTAACAGTAAAAAGACCAATACCTGAACCCATTGGTTCTTTTTTCTTAGCAGTTATGTCACGAAAGAATTTTTCAAAGATTTTATTTTTGCCTTCTTCAGAAATTCCTATACCAGTGTCTTTGATTGATATTTCTAAAGTTTTTGACGGTTCTTCTATTTGTTTCAAATTAATAAATATTTTTCCATTTACTTCACTATATTTAATAGCATTTTCTAAAAGATTTTCTAAAACAACTCTAATCTTTTCTTTATCAGCTCGGACATCTTCAATTTTTTTTTCAGGAGGTAATAAAATTATTTCGATTCCTTTTTTATGTGCCTCACCAAAAAAATTAAAAATAGCGCCATCGATTATTTCAGTAATGTCAACTTTAGAATATATATATTTTTTTTCAACTATATCTTCAGTTTTATTTATAAGAAGTAATTCACTTATAATGCTGATCGCACGTTCATTATTTTCATAAACTTTTTTTATTAGATTTTCTTGCTCTCCGGATAATTTTCCTAGATCACCGTCTATGAACATTTTCATAATCCATTTTATAGCTGAAAGAGAGGTTCTGATCTGATGTGCGCTGATTGAGACCGTCTCATCTTTCTTAGAAGATAATTCTGTTAATCTTTTATTTTCCTCCTGTAATTTCACCAAATTTATTTCTTGATTCATAAGTATATTATAACATTTTATTTTTACTCATATTCAATTGTAGCGGGTGGTTTTTGGGTTATATCATAGAGGACTCTATTTACGCCTCGTACTTTTCCAACTATTGAACTAGATATTTTTTCTAACAATTCGTTTGGTATTTTATGCCAATCAGCACTCATTCCATCGACTGAATCTACGGCTCGTAGGGCCAAGATATATTCATAAGTTCTTGAATCTCCCATTACACCAACGGTTTTCAAGGGTAAAAGTACTGCAAAAGCTTGCCAGATTTTTTCATATTCTTTCGCTTTTTTTAATTCTTCAATAAAAACAGCATCTGCTTCTTGTAAAATATGGAGTCTTTCTAGGGTAATTTCTCCGACTATTCTGATAGCGAGTCCTGGACCCGGGAAGGGGTGTCGCCACAAAAGTTCTTTGGGTAAATTAAGCACTACTCCCAATTTTCTAACTTCATCTTTGTATAAATCTCTAATTGGTTCAATTATTTCAAAACCAAATTTTTCAGGTAGCGTAAGATTGTGATGGCTTTTGATTTTAGAGGCATGCTTAGAAGCTTCAGCAGATTCAATGCGGTCTGGATAAATCGTGCCTTGAGCAAAATATTTAATCGGATATTTTTTTAATTTATTTTTTATAGTGTCTTCGAAAACTTCAATAAAAGTATGGCCGATTATTTTACGTTTTTGTTCTGGATCGGTAATACCTTTTAATCTACCTAAAAATAATTCTTTAGCATCTACAATATGCAAATCAAATTTTCTTTTTCTTAAAACTTTGGCTACGTCTTCTACTTCATTTTTACGGAGCATTCCAGTATCGACAAAGACTGCGTGCAATTGTTCGCCCACAGCTTTATGAAGTAGGGTACCAGCAACCAATGAATCCACTCCACCAGAAATACCAACAATAATATGATCTTTACCAATTTTTTCTTTTAGTTCACTAATAGTTTTTTTAGCGATAGAATCTATTTGCCAGTTTTTTTTAGCCTGACAAATTGAGAAAATAAAATTGGAAATTATTTTTATTCCATTTTTTGTATGGGTTACTTCGGGGTGAAATTGAATAGCATAAAAGTTTTTCTTTTTGTTTTCATAGCCAGCATATTTGCAAGTGGGAGTCGAAGCTGTCGTTGTAAATCCTCTAGGTAGCTTTGAGATTTGATCGCCATGAGAAAACCATACTATCTCCTCAGGTGATAGATCTTTAAAAATATTTTCACTTTTTTTTATTTTTAAAATTTCTTTGCCGAATTCTCGGTGTTTACCTTTGGCGACTTTTCCATCAAGCATTTGAGCTATTACTTGCTGCCCGTAACAAATACCTAAAATAGGAATATCTAAATCAAATATTTTTTTATCAGGCCTTGGACTACCTTTTTCCAATACCGATGCTGGCCCACCGGAGAGAATAATGCCTACAGGATTGTATTCTTTAATTTTTGAGATAGGCGCATCAAAGGGGAGTATTTCAGCTTTGACTCCCAAGTCACGGACTCTGCGGGCTATTAAATGTGCAAACTGACTACCAAAATTTAAAATTATTATCATGCGGAGATCCTCGTGTCAGGACTTATCACGGACAAGCCCTGTAATGTTATTTTTAATAAATTAATCTTACCACAACGACGCACCTCGTGCGAACTAAAAAGTGACGAAAGTGACACAGGATAGACCTTAAATGTTACACCTAACTGTACCATTCCTTTTAATAACTTGAATATTTATACCTTTCTGTTTCTTGGACCACAAAGTCAATTCTTTCTTTTCCGTCATCAAAAAACTTGTTATTTATAGAGCATTAAATTATTTTCATATATTTTTTTAATTAATTAATTCATCCTCAGGTTTTTCTCTAAACCCAACATAAAATGGACCGCTACGACATACACAAACATTGGTTGCATCATCTACTATAAAACATTCAATCCAAATATATAATATTTTTAATGAACCAAATTCGGTTCTGGTTTATATTTAAAGTAGTGAATTCTAACTTGAGATTACTACTTAAAAAGTAGGCTGTCAATTGCGTCGTAATGGTTTAATGATATGGTGAAAAAAGAAAAAGGCTTACTAGAATTCAGTAAACCTTTTTAATAGTTTAAAATTTAAATGATTCAATTTTTAATTACAATGATTTTGTTATAAGAACTATGTGCTCCTGCTGTTAACCTATAAAAATAAGTTCCATTTCTTAATTTTTCTACATTATAGGTGATTTTATGTTCACCTACATCTTCATTTATTTTTATAAGTTTATCAACTTCTCTACCCATCATGTCGTAAATTGTAAAGATTACATTGGATTTTTCAGATAGATCATAGCTAATAACAGATTGAATGTTTGCTGGATTTGGATATATTTTAATTCCTAAATTAGTTCTTTCTAATTCTTCAATATTTACTGATTTTTTATAAAAACAATAATTGTATTCGGAATTATGATATTTAATTGTGTCATTTTCTAAATAGCACAACAAGGAGCATTCACCACCCATCCAAGAACACAAACCGACATTAAGTAATCCACACAGACTACCTATACCCTCAATCCAAGTATCAGTTACCCAATAATTATTTCCAAAGTATAAGCATTTACGGGATCTATCACCAATAATAACATCCTTCACAGAATCAACTTTTCCTACCACAAATTTATCTCCCTTTTTAAGATTAAAGTCATAAATAAGGTATTCAATTGTGTCATTGCCCTTATCTATCCCTGTTGGTCCTCCTATTCGATAGATTTTTTTATCAAAAGTCTCACGGAGACAACAATAATATTCCCATTTCAAATGAAATTCATCATCGGATCTAAGAACTTTTTTATAAATTTTATTGTTTATAGTAGTATCTTGGTCAATTATTTTTAAATAATATGACCAATAAGAAGATGGATTTGCAACAGTAATTCGTTGCATACTCCAAAGTTTGTTGGTATTTATCAGTGCATCAGGGTTTTTAGAATAGCATAAATTAAATCTAGGATTTGTGAACTTCACAACATTGTCTTCAGAATAACAGAGGACTACATTCATAGAACCAACTGTACCGCATGAATTTGGAGTTAGTAGTTGGAATGTTATACTTCCTATTCCTTCAATCCATTCATCGCAGGCGTGACCATTATCATCGACAATGTAATAATGTTTTCTCAATTTATTATAAATCATTACCTCATCTATTGCGCTAACCTTGCGTATTCCACTTAGGAACGTATCACCAACCTGCTTGCTGAAATCATAGTTAAGCCATTCTCTTTTGGAAAATTTATCGGTGTAATACACCTTTTTATTTTCTTCTCTCATAAAACCATCACTGAACCAATCGTATCTATTGTTGTGATGTTTGGTATCCAAATGGAGTATTCTTTTATAAGTTTTACTATTGATTACCGTATCCCCGCTGAGTTTATAAAAGTATATTGCACTATCCTGATCACCCGGTCCACAGCCAGTACATATTCCAAGGTTACACCACATTTTATTTATTGTGGTATCAACTATTGGATAATAATCCTGAGCATTTAATTTTAAGGTGTTAAAACACACCAACTGCATTAGCAGTATAACTATTAAAATTTTAATCTTTTTCATATCAGAATATTTTTAAAGTTTAGAAAAAATTGAAAATTTTATTTTATTTAATAGTGTTATATTAAGGGAATAGCCGGTACCTCCTTTTTAGCTATTTTTTTCTCAATAAATTGTTAAAAAACTGATTTCAATTAAATTAGATACTAATTTAAGATAAAAGTAAAGTGAGAGAGTGAGTAAATAAAAAGCCGTTCCCAATTTTAGGAATTACAAATTTAATAAAGTTCGGGTGTCTCAAGTGGGTCATTTTTTTAACCTAAAAAATACCCTTAAAAACTAGGCATCTCGTGCTAGCTCTTGTTGGCGGAGGCGGTGAGATTCGAACTCACGGAACCGATTAAGGTTCGGCGGTTTAGTAAACCGCTGATTTAAACCACTCATCCACGCCTCCTCACTTCGTTCGTCGTCATGTCTTCGTGCCCTCTCGGGCTCTTCCCTCAAGCTTACTTCGTAAAAGCTTGTCAGCTAAAGCTGAACGGATGAAATATAAAGCAGTTTATATTTCATATCCACGTCTCCTCGCCTTAGAGTGATGAAATTAATATAACATAAAAAAGAAAAAAGTGAAAAAATATGTTAGAGTTATTAAATAAAAATGGAGACGTGTCAGAGTGGTCTAACGTGCCTCTTTGCTAAAGAGGTAGGGGGCTTTATATCCTCCTCGCGGGTTCGAATCCCGCCGTCTCCGCAAATTCTGGGTTAGAGCATTCCCGCCAAAAAATGCGTCGGCGCGAAGCGCCGATGATTGGGCTGAATTCCCGCCAAACCCAAACCCCGCCAAGATTTTCCACGCTCCGCGTGGCTCCTCGTAGCCAATACAAAATATTGAAAGGTAATATTGAACATTATGAATAATCCAACCAAAAAGTTTTTCATATATACTCGCAAGTCCACAGACGACAAAGACAGACAAGTCCGCAGTATTTCTGATCAACTTTCTGAGTTAAAAGAGTTAGCGATAAAAGAAAGTTTAGAAATAATTGATGTCTTTGTCGAAAAGCAGACCGCCAAAATACCAGGGCGACCCGTGTTTAAGGAGATGGTTGAGCGAATGGAAAAAGGCGAAGCGCAAGGTATTTGGGC
>CAIJZZ010000002.1 GCA_903825255.1 uncultured bacterium | reverse complement strand
ATTTGTTTTTCACTTAATAAATTTCCATTAAAAGTAGAATAAGCTCCAAGAGTCACCCCTGTTCCACCACCAACTTGCCAAAAAATATTTTTAGCCTGAGCTCCACCAGAGAGTAGTACTTTGGTACCACCAGAAACACTAGGACCAGAAGCGATATTTAAATTCCCTGCTATTTCAAAAATCCAAACATCATTTGGCCCACCAGAAAGAGTTACATTAGTTGGGATTACAACATCAGTACTCCATTTATAGACACCAGGAGCAAATGTTAAACCACCAATATTTCCAGCAGCACCAAGTTCTGTAGCATTAGGTGCTCGCCCAGCTGCATCAACGTATGCAGTTGCCATATCATTTACAGATGTACCTAAAAATGTATCATTAGCTACTCTACATGGAAGAGGTCCCGCTGCATCAACAGAAAATATTTTTCCCGTAACCTCTGCGCATGTTACAAGAATAGCAGTACCACTGATTGGACTAGAACCAATGTTCCCATTGATAACAGAAAGATTAGCATCCGTTATTCCTGTTTTTGAAAGAATCACAAAATCACCAGCTTTCCCAAGATTTACTAAAACTGGGCTTATAACTATTGGATTGTCGTTATTAATCGTAATGGTAACTGGTTTTGATTTAAGCCCAAGAGAAGTTACAGCCCATATGATATATGAACCATTTTTTACAGAAGCTAAATCTGTTTTCCATACAGCTAAACATTTAGTGCTCCCCGTTTCACATTCTATTTTTGCAATATCAAGCGTACTCCCAGGATCTTTTTCAAAACTTGCTTCCCAAATTAAAATTACACTTTTATCTTCTGTTTTTAAATTAGAAATATCTGCTACTAATTCAACATTCTCTTTTAAAGAACTGTCTGCCTTCGGCAAAACAATATCAATATTATTCATTTGATCAACTGGAACGATGTCGACTGTCGTTTGAGAAATACTATCTCCCACAAGAGCCAAGACATTATTCGAAAAAAATAAAACATTAAAAACCAACAGACCTAGACTAATTAAAAAATACTTTTTCATACAACTAATTCTTTTTTTAAATAAGCAACCGACTAAAATTTACTTATTGACTATTTTAATACTATTTCTACGTCGTATTGGTTTCACGATTGCAATAAGGATAACGGCACCCAAAAGAGCAACAATGAAACTATATAAATTAAAGCCAGTTATATTTCCTTGTCCAAAAAAAATCATAATCCAGCCACCGATAACCGCACCAACAATACCTACAATAATGTCTACCACAACACCTTGCTCTCCCTCAGTCTTCATAATGAGAGAGGCCACCCAGCCAACTAATCCACCAAATATAATCCAAAGTATAATCCCCATAAAATTTTAAAATATTATTTTTAATGATTTTGAGTTCGAATACTCATCCTCACATGAGATGCCGTCCTAGAGAAGAGAACATTACAACCATGGAAACTAGTCGTTAAAAAGAAGTTACCAGCCACCCCAGCAAGCTAAACTTGTCTTTTTGTTCAATAATGAAGTTCTCAACTTTTGTCTGTTCTTCTTGTAATAATTTTATTTGATTATTTATTTTTACCTTGATTGTGTTATCTTCTGTATTTTGATTTAAGGTATTGAATGTAGAAATAAGGTCTTTTATCTGAACTAGTTGAAACTTAAGTATCCCTAAATTATTCCCTACTAAAAAAGTTTTTAACCCATTTCTATTTTTTAGAGTGTCTATCGCATTATTTATCTGTATTATAGAAAAATTTTGTTTTTCTATAATATTTTGTAATTGTGTTGTGATATCATCTGGCAATCCACCACCCTTGGGTAATTCTTTTACAATATTATCTGTTGCGATGTCTGCTACCGCTAAACTAGGAAAGAAATTCTTGTTTTCTAAAGCATTATATTGATACATGCTGTCGTTATCATTTATAGAATTTGTTACCTCAAGAGCAAGCACTTTATTAGAAAATAACAATAAAAAAAGAACAATTATTAGTGATATTCTTTTTATTTTTAATATTTTCATATAATCACATTAATATACAACTATCTATTGCCTTTTTTGAGCACACTAATTTCTTTATGCAATTTTAAAATTTCAATTTCTAGTTTTTGAGTTTTCTCCATCAGCCTCGTTTCAACTCTATTTGCATGATTCGCAAGAGTTTCAGCCACAAGCATTATTTCAGTCACGTCTTCCATCGCTAAAAGAATAATAGGTGGAAATGTTTCAAGAGTGGTATCTTCTTTAAAGTGTATCTGACGAGCATTTAGGATCATCACCTTCCTTCCAATAAAAGGAAATTCATGAACAACTTCAAAACCTTTAAAAAATGAGTTTTTAGGCAAAATATCTTCCAAAAGTTTTTTTAAAGCGGGAATATTCCATTGTCCATTTCCTAGTTCATATACATGTTTATTTGTAGTATCTTTTTGCTCGACTTGAAATGTTCGGAAAAAAGACTCATTGGCGGTCATTACTCTAAGGTCTTTATCAAGAATTAAAATCGGCTCTCGCACTACATCTACGACAGTTTTAATATAGGTCCAACTTTTTTCCCATAATTCTTTTATTAATTTAGGTTCAACTGGTTTAATTATTTCTTTTTCTTCTTTTTTATTTGTTTTCATATTACTTTAGACGTAAAAGTTATGAACTCATTACACCTGGCTAAATATCACAAAACATATATACTTAGAATTCAATCTTTCCTTTTTTTAAACTAAGTTGCTGTGTAATTAATATGTAATAAAACATATTTTCTCGTTCATCATTTTGTCATGTAGTCCTTGATATAATGTTGTTACCAAAAGGTCGCTGTAATAATAACGTAATAAATACAGCCCTAAAACGGCTCCAATTGTATCTATGACCCAGAAAAACATGCAGAAAATGAAGGATACGTTAACTCAAGCACATCTTGATTTTGATAAGGGACTTAATGCGCGTGCAT
>CAIJZZ010000001.1 GCA_903825255.1 uncultured bacterium | reverse complement strand
TAAATAATTTTTTCATGGTTAAAAAAAATTTTAAAAATAAAATAAAAAATACTAGGATTAATGCTAAAAGATTATCTGAATTAGAAAAAAAGAAAGAAAATCTGGAAAGAGAAATAAATAAAAGAAATATTTTTCTTAATTCTATTGTGGAAAATATTCCTGATATGATTTTTGTTAAAGACGCTAAGAAATTAAATTTTGAATTGATTAATAAAGCGGGTGAGAGATTACTTGGACATAAAAATAAAGAACTTATTGGGAAAAATGATTATAATTTTTTTCCAAAAAAACAAGCAGAATTCTTTATTAAAAAAGATAGGCTTGTTTTGAATAAAAAAACCCTATTAGATATTAAAGAAGAACCTATAAAAACCAAGAAGGGAATTAGGTTTTTACATACTAAAAAAATACCCATTTTAGAAAAAAATGGAAAAGTTGGATATCTTTTAGGGATTTCTGAAGATATAACTGAAAAGAAACAATTAGAAGAAAAATTAAAAGAATATCAAGAAGAAAAATTTAAAGCTGTTTTTAATAACGCCAGAGAAGGAATAGTCTTATTTGATTTGGAAACAAAAAAATTCTCTCTTGCCAATAAAGTATTTTGTCAGATAATCGGTTGTAATTTAAAAAATGTTAAAAATTTAGGCATAACGGATATTCATCCTAAGGAAAATTTGCCTTATATTTTAAAACAATTTGAAAAACAAAGAAGAGGTTTGATTAATACTATAGAAAATATTCCAGTGAAAAAAATAAATGACGGTATCGTGTATGTTGATATTAATGCTTCACCGGTAAAAATTGGAGAAAAAGATTTTGTTTTAGGTATTTTCAGAGATATCACCGAACGTAAAAAAATGGAAGATTTAATGAGAGAAAACATATATTTCTTCAGTGAGTCGCAACGAGCTGCTTTTATTGGCTCTTATAAAACTGATTTTGTTAAAGGTTCTTGGGAATCTTCTGAAGTGCTGGATCATATTTTTGGTATTAATAAAAATTATCGTAGAAGTATTAAAGGTTGGCTTGATTTGATCGATCCTAGAGATCAAAAAATGATGGATAAATATTTGAGAGAAGAAGTTATTTTAAAGCGTAAACCATTCAATAAAGAATATAGAATCATTAATAAAAAGAATGGTGAGGTTAAATGGGTGAATGGTTTAGGTAAGGTTTATTTTGATAAAAAGGGCCGAGCACAGACAATGATCGGAACTATTCAAGACATTACAAAACGTAAAGAAATAGAACAAAAATTAAAAGAAAATGAGGAAAGATTCCATAATCTTTTTGAAAATGCCAATGATGC
The DNA here is from genome assembly GCA_903825255.1 of uncultured bacterium. Lineage (GTDB taxonomy): Bacteria > Patescibacteriota > Minisyncoccia > Phycocordibacterales > UBA9973 > UBA9973. The sequence continues at coordinate 7,082 of CAIJZZ010000001.1, read as the reverse complement.
TATTTGGCTTTTGAAAGGGGATGTTTTTATTGATTGTAATTTAAAAGCTGTTAAAATGTATGGTTGTGATACAAAGAAAGAAGTGATTAATCATACACCTTTTGAATTTTCTCCTACTATACAGCCAGATGGTCAAAATTCTAAAGCAAAAGCTGAAAAATATATAAAAAATGGACTTCAGGGTCATCCCCAAAGATTTTACTGGAAGCATAAAGACAAAAAAGGTAATCTTATTGACGTGGAAATGTCACTTAGTAGAATAACTATTCAAGGAGAAGTATATCTTCAAGCAATCGGAAGAGATATTACTGATCGTAAAAAAGCCGAGGAAAAATTAAAAGAAAGTGAAGAACGTTTTAGGAATGTTTTTGAATATTCATCCATTGGAATATCTATTGTCAGTCCAGACTTTCATTGGCTGGATGTTAATAATGCTTTTTGTAAAATTGTCGGCTATTCTAGAGATGAATTATTGAGTAAGAGTTTTATAGATATTACTTATCCAGAAGATCGAGAAAAAAGTAGCAAATCTTTTTTACTGGTTATGTCAGGTAAGGTTAATCATTATAATCTTGAAAAAAGATATATTCATAAAAAAGGCAATATTGTCTGGGTTTATATCAGTGCTGTTGTAATTCGTGATTTATTAGGCAAACCAATGTATCTTGTGGTTCATACTGAAGATATAACTTTTCGTAAGGAAGCAGAAGAAAAATTAAAAAATGAAAAAGATAAATTTAAAATAATCTTTGATTCGAGCCCTTTTGGGATGTTTATGTTTGAAATAAATTCTAAGAAAGAGTTAATATTTATTGATAGCAATAATACTGCTAATAATATTTTTAAGATTAAAAATAATGAATTAATTGGAAAAACTGCTAAACAAACATTATCAGGTTTTAAAAATATTAATATTTATGAAAAAAGTATAAAAGTTGCTTTAAGTGGTAATGCCTGGAAAATTTATGGGGTTAATTATAATAAGCAAAAAAAATATTTTATCTTTGATATTATTGTTTTTAGAATTTCTCCTATTAGGGTAGTCGTTTCCTTTGTTGATGTTACTGAAAAGACATTAACACAAGAAAAATTCAATATCAGTGAAGAAAAGTACCGAAGACTGTTTGAAACAGCGAAGGATTCCATTTTGATATTAAATTCAAATAATGGCGAAATTACTGATTCCAATCCATTTATGGAAAATTTATTAGAATATTCCAAAAATGAATTAATTGGGAAGAAAATATTTCAGATTAGTCCTTTTCGAGATATTATTAAAAATAAAAAGAAATTTATTGAACTTCAAAATATGGGTTATGTTCGGTATGATAATTTACCATTTAAAACAAAATCTGGAATAATAAAAAATGTAGAATTTATTTCAAATGTTTATACTGTAGGTAATAAAAAAGTAATCCAATGTAATATACGTGATATTACTGAAAGAATTAAAAAAGAAAATGAATTAGATCAGGCCAAAAACGATTTTTTATCTTTAACTTCTCATCAATTACGCACTCCTCTCTCTGCTACTAAGTGGGTTTTGGAAACTCTGACTAAAGATTTAACTACTTTTAGTCCTAAACAACAAGAGCATTTGAATGATTTAGTTGTTTCCAATGAAAGACTTATTAATTTGGTCAATAAATTATTGGATGTGACTCGTATTGAATCTGGTAAATTAGTCGTGAATAAGATGTCTTTTGATTTAAAAGGTTTAATTGAAGATCTTTGTAAGGCTTTTAAAATCGTAGCTGATAATAAGAAAAAAATTATTAAAATTATTACTCCTCCTGATTTTAAAAATGTTTATGGTGATCCGCTCTTGGTTCATGAAGCGATCGAAAACTTTTTAAGTAATGCTCTTAATTATGCACCAGAAGATTCAAAAGAAATAATTATCAAAGTTATGGAAAAGGCTGATGAATATATAGTTTCTGTGCATAACGATGGAGTGATCGGCCCGCTTTTAATAGATAAAATAAATGAATATAATAAATTTGCCCGTGGCATAAATGCCAAAGAAATAATGCCGGCTGGTAGTGGTCTGGGGTTATATATTACCAAAAAAGTAATCGAAGCGAGTGGCGGGACTATTTGGTTCGAGTCGAATACCAAATCTGGCACCACTTTTTATTTAACAATAATTAAAAAATAATTAAAAATAAGGTTATTATCAAAATATATGGATGAAAATAAAAAAGTTTTAATTTTAGTAGTCGAAGACGAAAAAATATTAGCAGATACGCTAAAAGAAAGATTGGAGAGTGAAGGTTTTAAGGTGACTAATGCTTATGATGGTTTAGAGGGCTATAATTTAGCTATCACTGAACATCCTGATCTAATATTACTTGACCTTTTATTACCAAAGGTTGATGGTTTGAGTATGTTGAAAAAATTGCGTGAAGATTCTTGGGGCTTGCATGCCAAGATTATTATTTTGACGAATGTCAGTGATCCTACGAAGGTAGCTGAAGGAATGAAGATCGGAGTAGGGGATGTTTATGAATATCTGGTCAAGACTAATTGGTCACTAGACTATGTGGTCGCCAGGATTAAAAAAAGATTAAAAATTTAGCATAAATAGTGTATAATAGATTATATGAAAATACTTATAGTTGAAGATGAAGATGTTTTAAGAAAAGTTTTACAAGGTAAGTTTGAAGAGGAAAAATTTCAAGTGAGTGTTGCCACAGATGGTGAGTCAGTTCTTCCTTTAGTTAAAAAAATTAAGCCTGATATTATTCTCTTAGACCTTATGTTACCCAAAATGGATGGTTTGGAAGTTTTATCTCATCTTAAAGATGATCCTGATATAAAGTCTATTCCAGTGATTATAATGTCTAATCTAGACAGTGATGAGAAGATTAAAAAAGGTCTTAGTCTAGGAGCAGTAGATTATATGGTAAAAACCCAGCATCCGATAAACGAAGTAGTAGAAAAAGTGAATGAATACATCACTAAAGCTAGGTAATGATTTAGATTTTTAAATTTTTAGAAAATTTGATATAGTATTTCTATGCTCTCTATTGGAATTGTAGGTTTGCCGAACGTGGGGAAGTCCACGCTTTTTAACGCTCTCACTAAAAAAGGGGTGCCAGCAGAGAATTATCCATTTTGTACAATAGACCCTTCTGTGGGCATTGTGCCCGTTCCTGACCCACGTATTTGGAAGCTTTCAGAATTTTCTAAGTCAAAAAAGACGATTCCAGCCGTGGTAGAGTTTGTGGATATTGCAGGCTTAGTAGCTGGAGCTTCAAAAGGTGAAGGACTTGGTAATAAATTTTTAACTAACATCCGAGAGGTGGATGCAATTGCGCACGTCGTACGAACTTTTCAAGATAATTCAGTGATTCACGTGGCCAATAAAGTGGATCCACTACAAGATATCGGAGTGATAAATCTTGAGCTTGTGCTGTCAGACATGGAAACAGTTTCAAAAAGAATTGCTAATATTTCTCGTGATTTAAAAAAGGGGGATAAAGAAATAATTAAAGAAAATGAAATTTTACAAAAAGTTGGAAAAGTTTTAGAGGAAGGCCATATGGCAACAGAGGCGAATTTATCGGATGATGAAAAATTTAAAATTAAATCATTAAATTTACTGACGTTAAAACCAATGCTTTATGTTTTAAATGTTTCAGAAGCGAGTGAAAATGTAGAAGTTAAATTGCCAGCCTCGACTAGCTCGAGTCTAGGCGGGCCAGGATTTTTTGTTAAAATTGATCCAGTATTTGAAAATGGACTTGATGATTTAATTAAAAAAAGTTATGAGCTTTTGGGGCTTGAGACTTTTTTGACCACAGGGGAGGATGAGACGCGTGCATGGACCATTAAGAAAAATTCCACAGCACCAGTAGCTGGTATGGCAATTCATACTGATTTTAAAGATAAGTTTATCCGGGCAGATGTGATAAATTGGCAAACACTTCTTGATGCAGGTTCATACGCAAATGCTCGAGCCAAAGGTCTAGTGCGTACTGAAGGTAAAGAATATGTTGTGAAAGACGGAGATGTAATAGAATTTAAAATATAAATTTATGAAAATAATAAGTTTTAATATTGGAATAAAAATAGATAATGCAAAAGAGGTTGCTCTCTTCTTAAAAGAACAAAATGCAGATATTATTTGTTTGCAAGAAGTTATGCGTCCACTAGAGAAAGAAGTTTATCCATTATATCGATCTGGAGAAATTATAAGAGAATTTTTAAAAAATGATTATCCTTATTATTTTTTTGCTCCAGAATGGGTGGCAGATATGTTTTATGAGCCAGAAGGGAACCCAAATAGAATTTTGGGTGGCATAACTGAACAAGGGAAACTAATGCTTTCAAAATATCCAATTACACATGGTTATAATTATTTTTATCATAAGAATTATGAATTTGATAGAGATCGTAAAGATTTTTATTTAGGCAATGATCACGGCAGAGCACTACAGGTTTGTGAAATCAATATTAATGGCAGGATTATTCAAATAGGTAATGTACATGGTTGCTATTCTTTTGATAAATTAGATACAGACAAGTCATTGTTTCAAAGTAATTTTATAGTTGAAAAACTAAAACTTAAAAAATTGCCTACTATTTTATTGGGAGATTTTAACCTTTTACCAAATACAAAAAGTATTTCAATTATTGAAAATGAATATGAAAATTTAGATAATAATTTTAAAATTTCCACTACCCGTGTAGATAAAAAAATGGTTATTGATTATGTTTTTATTGATCAGAATTTTTCAGCTAATGAATTAAAAATAGATAGTATAGACATTTCAGATCATTATCCATTAATTATAGAAATAAATTTAAATGGGAATTAGTAATACTTATAAAAAAATATATGTTTTCTTTTTTACTTATATGTCCGCGATGTATTTATCGCAGACATTAGTCGTTTTTTGGCTTTTTCAAAATGGCTTTGGTTTTTCTGACTTAATCGGATATTATTTAGCATCTTATATAGTGGCCTTAGCTGGAATAGTTTTTTTGCCCAAATTTAAAATGAGTGCCAAGCGAGCAATGTTCTGGGGAATTATTCAGAGTGCTTTGATTGTTCTTGTCTTAATAAAAGTATGGAGTCCATATCAAATAATCTTTTCCGCTATTTTTTCTGGTTTAAATGTCATATTTTTTTGGATACCATACAATACGATGTTTTTTAATAATAGTGATGAAAATAAAAGGGGAACGAATTGCGGGATGTATTATTTAGTTACCCCAATAATCGGGGTAACCTTACAACCTTTGACTGGCATTATTGCTGAGAAATTTGGTTTTCAAACTATGTTTTTAGTCGGTATATGCTTTTATATCGTTCCGATTATTATTTTGAAATTTTTACCTGATTTTGAATGGCACCTAGATATTAAGGAAAAATTTTCAAAATTAAAATTCAATTGGTCTGTATTTTTACAAGGTGCGACTTCTAGAATGAATTATTCTTTAATCCCAATTTTTAGTTTATTTTTTTTAAAAACACCTAGGCAATTTGGAAACTTTTTTGGGTATTTAGCGATTATTGCCGCAATTGCTGCCCTCTTTAATGGATATATCTCTGATAAAATTAAAAGTAGAAAAGCATTTTTTTATTTTTTTACCTCTTTAGCAGTTATTAGTTTTTTACCTTTACCTTTTATTAAAGATATCTATTATTGGGGTATCTTTGCTGGTATCAGTAGCCTTTGTATGAATTTAGCCAACCCATTTTGGTTTACTTATAGTTTGGATTATTATAAAGACCTAGGAGTAGAGAAAACAATGGCTTTAAGAGAAGTATTTTTAAATTCAGGTTATATCCTTACATTGTTAATAACTTTTTTTGTTTATTATTTTACTGCTTCAACGAAAATTAGTTTTCTGGTGATTGCTTCTATGTGTTGTTTTTTACCAATTATTTCTTATATACAAGGATTTAATTTAAAAAGTGAAAGATAATTTGCAAAATATTATAAAGGTTCTTAAAAAAGGTGGAATCGGAGTGATGCCGACAGACACTTTGTATGGACTTGTAGGAAGTGCTTTTTCTAAAAACGCTATTGAGAGGATATATAAAATAAAAAAAAGAAATAAAAAGAAAAAGTTAATAGTTCTGATCTCAGCCATGGCTGAGATTGAGAAATTTGGTATAAAAATTACATCCGTGCAATATCAGATGTTGCACAGTACTTGGCCGGGGAAGGTAAGTGTAATTATAAATAATATTGCTTTTCGATTGCCAGCTAAAAAGTCCTTAATTGAAATATTAAAAAAAACTGGTCCGCTCGTAGCTCCTTCAGCTAATCCGGAAGGTTTAATGCCAGCGGAGAATATTACTCAAGCAAAAAAATATTTTGGTAGTAATGTGGATTTTTATCTATCCGGCGGAACACTAAAAGGGGAACCATCAAAAATAATTAAAATTGATAAAAAAGGAAATATAAAAACTTTTCGCTAGTTTTTTAATTCCCGCGGCAAGTACTTGCCTTAAATATAGAACTTATTTCTTTGTGCCGAGGGGGAGACTTGAACTCCCATGGGATTACTCCCGCTTGCTCCTAAGGCAAGTGCGTCTGCCAATTTCGCCACCTCGGCATAGGAGAATATTATCATAAAAAATTTATATTGTCATCAGTGAACTAATTAAAAAACCTGCAGAAATGCAGGTTTTTCTTTATGCTGGTCCGCCCAGTTGGAGTCGAACCAACGACCAATCGCTTAAGAGGCGAATGCTCTACCAGCTGAGCTATGGGCGGATATATTGTTTTATCTTAGCATATAACTCTTTGTAGATAATCTATTGTGAACGCTACAACTGAGTTAAGGGCGGAAATAAAAATGCATAACGATACTGAATCAGTATAGCAAAAATAATAATTTTTGCACATAAAATAAAAAGTCCCCGATTTTAAAAAATCGGGGAACAATATATAAAATTATGAAAAAAGCCTATAATGTAAGATGCCACCATCTTACTATCAAACCTAATATAAAAATCAGATTTAATAATACGATGATAATCAATACTCTTTGGCAGATTGGTTTTATTCTCCACCAAGCACTAATAGTTTTTATACTTTGGATAATTTTATCTATTAAAGATC